>JAWLCQ010000004.1:0-84170 GCA_041687095.1 Phycisphaerae bacterium
GAAGCGTTCGCGGACGAGGGCGAGGTACTGGAGTGCGGGGGCGGGTTGGGGGCGGCGCGGACGGGCGGCTTTGCTCATGGGGGGTTTCCGGGCAGGCGGGCGGGGCCTGCCGTCTGGATGGGATGGATGGCCCTTGGGGGGCTTACAGGTCCTTGACGCGGGGCTTGTACTGCTTGACCATGCGGGCGTTGTGCTCGTCCCCGCCGGGGAGGTTGGCGGAGCGGAAGATCGGGGGGTCGATGCCGCGGCGGACCATCTCCGCGACGGCTTCGATGACCATGCGGTGGGCGATGTAGGCATCCACCTGCGTGGAGGTCGGGGCGACGGGCACGTCGAAGCCGGGGACGTAGAACGCCGCGTCCCCGAAGGGGTTCTGGTCGTCGATGCACAGGTCGGCGTACTCGAACACGTGCTTCTTGTTGGGGTGGCGGATGTGGTGGTCGAGGGGGAGTTTCTTCCGCCAGTCGCTGGAGGAGACGGCGATGATCTTGGCGCCGCGTTTCTTGGCCTCGTCGGCGGCGTCGATGGTGGTGGGGTTCATCCCGATGTTGTGGAAGAGGATGAACAGGTCGCCCTCGGCGACCTCGTAGTAGCGGACGAGGCAGCGGGCGTAACCCGTGGTGCGCTCGACATCGAGGTACTTCAGGGCCTGGCAGAGCGGGCTGATGTCGTGCCCGAAGATGGGGTTGATGTTCGCCAGGCCGCCGGCCCGGAAGAACATCTCGCAGACCATCATGACCGTGTGCCCGCCCCCGCCGTAGACGTGGATCAGCCGGTCCTGCTCGCAGGCGTCGGCGATCATGGCCCCGGCCTTGGCGAGGTTGCGGGCCTGGCTCTTCTCCACGGCCGAGACGCGCTTCTGGACGTCCTGGAGGTACGCCTGCCCGAGATCGGACTTCGGTGCCTTCGTGGCGCGTGGGGCCTTCGGCGTCGTCGCCTTCGCCTTCGGCGCCTTCGGCGTGGCTGCCTTCTTCGCCGTCGTCGCCTTCGGCGTTGCGCGGGCCGCGCCCGCCGTCGTCGTCGCCTTCGTCCTGGCCATGCTGTCGCTCCATTCGTCAGGCCGCCCGGACGACTGCGGGTTCCTCGCTCAGCGCGGGCGCGCGTCCGGACGACTGCAATGGAGCGGGATTCTACGCCCGCCAGCGAACGGACTGCAAGAGGCTTTGCAGGGTTGCCCACGGGAGTGCCGCAGCGGATTGTGGCGGGCGGCGGGACGCGGATGGGCCGCAGAGGCGCGGAGGGGAAGGGAAGTGCGGATCGTCGTGTACGAGGCACACGGGGAGTCCTCGGGCAACGAGGGGCGTCGCGACCCTTGCCCCGCGCAGAGCCCCGGCGTACACTCGCTTGCGTACCGTGTGCGGGGCGAGCGGCTGCCTCCCTCCGCTGTCTCCGCGCGACCCGCAGCCGCGAGGCGCCGGCCATGTCCATGAACTTCTCCTTCGACAGCCGCAGCGGACGCGGACGGATCGACGCCGCCCGGACCCCTTCGCGGACCGGGGACGACACGCCCTTCCGCCTGCTCGTCCTCGCCGACCTCAGCGGGCGGGCGAACCGCGGAGCGGTCGAAACGGCAGCGGCCCTGGCGCAGCGGACGTGCCTGAAGGTGGACGTGGACACCCTCGACGACGCCCCGGGACGGCTGGGCGCCCGCGTCTCGGTGCCCGTGGGGGCGGGGGGAGGCTCGGCCCTCGAACTGACGTTCCACACGCTGGAGGACTTCCACCCCGACCGCATCGTCGAGCAGTGCCCCGCCCTGCAGGAGCTGCGGAACCTCCGCGGGCAGTTGGCCCACCCCGCCACCTTCGAGTCCGCCGCCGCCCACGTCCGCGCGTGGACAGCGGGCAGCGCAACGGACAGCGTCACCCCCACAACGCCGTCGGGGGGCGTTGCAGACGAAACGCCCTCCGACGGCGTCGCGGGCGGAAGCACGACTGGCACCGACGACTTCGCCTCGCTCCTCAGCAAGCCCGCCGAGCAGGCGGGCAAGGGGACCACGCGGCCGATGTCGGGCTCGACGGGCGTCCACGCGCTGCTCCGCGACCTCGTGGCCCCCTACGTGGTCCCCTCGCCCGACCCCCAGCGGGACGACCTCATCGCCACCGTCGACCGCGCCCTGGGCGGGCAGCTCGCGGCGATCCTGCACGACCCCCACGTCCAGCGGCTGGAAGCGGCGTGGCGGGGGGTGGAGTTCCTCGTCTCTCGCGTCGAGACCGATGAGACGCTGGAGATCTTCCTGCTCGACGTGTCCCGCGACGAGTTGGAGGCCGATCTCTGCCGCGGCCGCGACATCGCCGACACCGGCCTCTACCGCCTGGTGGTGGAGAAGACCGTCCACACCCCCGGGGCGGTCCCGTGGTCGCTGCTGGTGAGCGACGTGCGCTTCGCCCGCACGCACGAGGATGCTCGGCTGCTGGCGCACCTGGCGTGCGTCGCCGCCGACGCCGGAGCGGCGATCCTCGCCGGGGCCGATGACTCCCACGCCGCCACCGCGTCCCTCGCCGCGCATCCCGATCCCGACACCTGGGCCGCCCCCCCCGCCCCCGACGCCTGGGACGCCCTCCGCGCCTCGCCCCTGTCCGCCCACGTCGCCCTCGCCCTGCCCCGCGTCCTCCTCCGCCGGCCGTACGGGAAGGGCAGCGACGCCATCGACGCCTTCGACTTCGACGAGTTGGGCCCGGACCGCCCGCACGAGGGATACCTGTGGGGAACCGCGTCGTTCGCGCTGGCGGAGTGCTTCGCGCGGGCGTTCCGCGACGGCGGGTGGGAGATCGCCCACGCCATCGAACCGCCCATCGAAGACCTGCCGCTGCACGTCTTTTCCCGCGACGGGGACCGCGAAGCCCAGCCCACCGCCGAGGTCCTCCTCACCGAACGCGCCGCCGAACGCCTCGCCTCCGCCGGGCTGTGCCCGCTGCTGAGCTACCGCGGGCAGAACCGGGCCCAGTTCTTCCGCCTCCAGTCCCTGGCGAACCCGGCGTGCTTCCTGGAAGGCCGCTGGCGGTGACTTCCTTATAGCAGGGATGCAGGGGATGCAGGGGATTTCGGATTTGGGAGTTCGGAATTCGGATTTGCGTGGGCGGCGAGTCCGGGTCCCCTCCGCGGAGGAAGGTGCAGCGGGGATGGACGCGGATCAACGCAGATGCAGGAGAGAGGCGAGAGGGCCTGAAGTGTGTGTCACGGGTCTCCTGGCCCGCGACGGACTTTGGAGTGCGGCGGTTCACCGCCGCTTTTCGCAGGAGCCGGCCCGTGGCTTCGGGCTTCCTCTGTCAACCGAGCCTGCCCGGAGACGGTCCCTGGGCTTGGTCAACTATCAGGGGGACGTGTGCCGAAGGCATCTTCCGTTGGTGTTCTGACGTTGCGTGGAAAGCGGCGGTGAACCGCCGCACTCCACATGCCGCCGCGAAACGGGCGGCCGCCATGGCGCTTGCGCGGATCGCTCCCTCGTCCTCCCAAACGACGAGGGTCAGGAGACCCCCGGTGCAGGTGCGCGGGACGGTTCAGAAGAGCCCCGGCGCGGACGTTTGGAGCGCGGCGATTGGCGCGTGGCGGGAGCATCGGCCCGCTGGCGCAAATGGAACGCCCATCCCCCGCCCACGCAAATCCGAAATCGTCCCCTATCCCCTGCATCCCCTGCATCCCCGCCTTCTCTCTATCCGCGTTCCTCTGCGTTCATCCCCGCCTCCCCGCCTCCCTCGCCGCGGCGAAAAGCCTTGCTCCCCGGCGGTGGGGAGCGTTCAATGGGGGAGGCATGAAGCGCCGGGTTCGCAAGGAGATGAAGGCGACGTTGGCGGGGATGTCGGCGGAGGCGGCGGCACGGAAGTCGCGCGACGCCTGTTCGCTGCTTCTCGGCTGCGAGGAGTTTCTGCGCGCCCGCACCGTCATGCTCTACCTCTCCATGCCCCGCGAACTCGACGTCGCCCCCGCCCTCCACGCCGCCTGGGCCCAGGGCAAGCGCGTCCTCGTGCCCCGCGTGGACCTGCGGGTCCCCGAGATGATCGCCGTCGAGATCCGCTCCCTGGAAACGGACGTCGCCCCGGGGACGCTGGGCATCCTCGAACCGCTCGCCCGCGACCCCGTCGCCCCCGGGGACATCGACCTCGTCATCGTTCCGGGCCTGGCGTTCGACAATCGCGGCCGCCGCCTGGGCCGCGGGGCCGGGTTCTACGACCGCTTCCTGTCCGATCCGCACCTGCGAGCGACGGCGTGCGGGATCGCCTTCGCCGAGCAGGTCATCGCGGCCGTGCCCGTCGACGACCACGACGTGCCCCTGCACATGCTCGTGACCGATCTCACCGTCACCCGTTTCCCCGTCCCGTGTCCGCACCCTTAGACGCGAACGGAGTTTCGTCATGGCCAAGGACTATATGCTGACCCGCCCGTCCCGATCCGGCCCCCGCGCCCTGCTGCTCCTGCTGGCCGCCGTCCTTGTCGCCGCCGGAGCGGGCGGCTGGGTGCTCTGGGGCCGTGACGACGCTCCCCCCGAGGGCTCGCCCACGGAGGGCGCGGCGGCGCCCGTCGGGGCGCAGGCGCCCGCGCCCGCCCCCTCCCACGCCGCCCCACCCCCCACGTCGCTCCCGGCCAAGCCCGTCACGCTCGCGCGCCCCCCCGATCCGCTCCAAACCGTCGAATCCGTCGAGGTCGCGAGCCTGATCCCCGCGCCTCCCGGCAGCGAGGAGGCCGCGTTGATCGCGGCGGCGGCGACCCAGGCGAGGAGCGGGAACGCCGGTGCGGCGGGCACGACGGGCGGCCCCGGCGGCGAGGTCGCCCAGGCCCCCGCCGTCGCCTCCGGCCCCGCCCCCGCCCAGAGCAGCCCCGCCGCCAGGGCCGCCCTGGACCTGGCCCGGCAGCTCATGGAGAAGCAGCAGTACGTCGAGGCCCGCACCGGGCTCGCCGCCGCCTACCGCTCCGGGGGGTTCTCCCCCGCCGACGCCGCCGAGGCCCGCAGGACCCTCGAGCAACTCGCGGAGTTCACGATCTTCTCCCCCAGCGTCCACGTGGACGACCCGCTGGCGGTCCGCCACATCTTCCTGCCCGGGCAGCACCTGGAGGGCAAGAGCGGGCTCGTGCGGCAGATGGAACTCCGCGTGCCCTCGCAGGTCCTGCTGCAGATCAACCGCCTGCGGTCCGGGGACGGGTTCCAGGCGGGCAAGCCCTACAAGCTCCTCCGCGGGCCCTTCCACGCCGTCGTCCACAAGTCCGAGTACGCCCTGGACCTGTACCTCCGCGACGTGTTCGTGAAACGCTACCGCATCTGCATCGGGGCCCCCGCCTCCCCCACGCCCGAGGGCGCCTTCCGCCTCGTGCTGGGGGGCAAGACCCTCAAGACCGCCTACTACCCCCCCACGGGCTCGTCGATCCAGGGCAGCGTGCTCTACCCCGGGGAGGCGGAGTACCCCCTGGACCCCGAGGGGCATAACATCAAGCTGGAAGGCCTCCCGGGCAGCGCCACGACGCTGCAGGCCGAGGACGGATACGCCATTCACGGCACGAACGATCCGGGGAGCATCGGCCAGGCCAAGAGCCTCGGATGCATCCGCATGAAAGCGGATGACATAAAGGAACTGTACGGACGTTTGTATGAGTATTGGAGCACCGTGACCATTCGGCCGTGACGGTGCGGGCCCGGGCGCTGCCAGGTGGCGCGTCCGGGCGCTTTCACATCGGCCGGGGGAGAAAAGAGGACATGATGCAACGTGGGATAATGCGGGTTTCGCGCGGCGTGGTGGCGGCGGTGGTGGTGGCGGCGGCCGGGGTGCTGTGCACCGGGGCGCTCCTGGCCCAGGACGCCCCGGAGAAGCGGAAGCCCGCGGAGTTCAACGACGCCTGGATGGGCCCGCTGTTCCTCACCAAGCTCTCCGCCGCCGCCCAGAGCGGGGCGTACGACGAGCTGAAGAAGGAGACGGAGGCCGCCCTCCTCGCCCGCGCCGCCGCCGGGCCCGTCGACAAGCTCTCCGCCGTCAACGACCTCGTCTACGTCCTCCGCGCCTGCGAGTACCTCCCCCTGGCCCAGAAGGGCCCCGCGGGGGACAAGCTCGCCACGCTGCTGCTGGAGAACCGCGAGCTGTCCCGCCGCCTGTTCCGCGCCCTGGACATCCGCCCCAAGCCCGAGCAGGCCCTGTCGGGCCTGGGCGAACTCGTCGCCGCCGCCTCCGACGCCGTCCTCGCCAACCCCGACTTCGCCACCGCCGCCGCCACCGCCTTCCCCGAGGACTTCATCCCCAAGAACCGCAAGAAGGAATCCACCCTGGTGGAGATCTTCCAGTGGTACACCAACCCGAAGAACAAGCTGGCGTACGGCATTGAGGAGATGCCCTGGGAACTCGCCCAGTACATCGCGGGCACCCGCGTGCCCGTCGAGGAACTCGACTGGGCGCAGAAGCGCTACGCCCGCAAGCGCAACCCCGCCTCCTCGTACTTCGACGTGAAGTACGATGACGACCACTACGACAAGGGCACGGCCAAGAAGATCTCGCTCGTGGACTACACCCTGCCCAACCTGCTCGACAAGGGAGGCGTGTGCGTCGACCAGGCGTACTACTCCCGCGGGGTGTGCAAGTCCCTGGGCATCCCCGCCACCATCATCCGCGGCGTGGGCGCCAGCGGCATCGGCCACGCGTGGCTGGCGACGCTGGTGATGACCCGGGACGGGAAGGGAGCGATGTGGGACTGCGACACCGCCCGCTACTCGGCCCACAAGTACTACGTCGGGGAGCTGCGGGACCCGGCGACGAACAAGACGATCCCCGACGCGGAGATGATGCTGGTGGGGATGGCGGCCCAGCTCCCCATCGAGCGCCGCGAACACGCCGACGCCGCCACCGCCCTCGCCCGCCTCGTCACCCATGCGTGCTCGGCGGGGCTGGCCCCGGACATGGCGCTGCTCAAGACCCTCGCCGAGCAGCACAACGCCGCGCCCCCCAAGGACCTCAAGCCCGTCAACCTCGACGCCCTGCCCACCGAGGGAACGGTCACCCTCCAGACCGTGGAGGACCTCGTCGCCCTCGCCGTCGACCGCAACCTCGCCCACAAGCCCGCGTGGGACCTCGTCACCGACCTCCGCAAGAAGGGCGAACTGCCCGTCGAGCACCTCGGCCGCTTCTTCGATGTCCTCGTCACCCGCACCGCCGACGCCTACCCCGACTACAGTTGCCAGATGGTCCTCACCATCGTCGCCACCATCGAAGACCCCGAGAAACGCCTCACCACCTACAAGCGGGCGTCCGAGGTCTACGGGCGGAGGCCCGACCTGGGCGGCCGCATCCTCCTCGCCGTCGGAAGACACTACGAGGAGCAGGAGGACCTGAAGATGGCCCTCAAGACCTACCAGGCGGTGGCGACGAACAGCGTGGAGATCCCGGACCTCGTCCTCGACGCCGCCGGCCGGGTCGAGGGCATCTACCGCTCGGCGGATCAATTGAAGCTCGCCGTCCCGTTCTACTACGACCTGTACAAGAAGTCCAAGCGGCACGCGGACAAGTCGGCGTTCCGGCAGTACACGTCGTTCTACAAGCTCGGCTCGCGGCTGGCGCAGCTCCTGATCGACCTGGGCGACCCCAACGGGGCGGAGAAGATCTACAAGGAGATCGGGCGCAGCAAGTAGCCCGCCCCCCGCGCCGTTGCCGCGTCGCGGTCACGGGTGCCACGGCTGCGCTGTTCGCAGCCGTGCTCGCACGAGCGCGCGGCGGAGCATGGGTTCTGTGGACCCGCCGCTACGAGGCGTGCTTCTCCGCGGCGGCGATGGCGTGGCGGGTCCAGACGTGCAGGCGGTCGGGGTGGCCGGCGAGGGTCTGCAGCTCGCGCAGGACGATCTGGTAGTGCGTGCCCCGCAGGCGGCGGGCGCCTTCGTCCAGGTCGCGGCGGATCGTCTCGGTGTCGGCCGCGAAGACCACGTCGCTCGCCTTCTGCCGCCACATGATCACGTAGCGGCCCCCGCAGCGGTCGATCACTGTCCCCAGGTCCGTCCACGCGCTGCAGGTGAAGATCCGCAGGTTCGGGATCGACAGGACCGCGTCGATCTTCCGCGTGAGGTTCTCGCAGCACCCGTAGTGCACGAGCCCGAATCGCTCGAACAGCGGCCGCTGGTACGCCAGCAGGAACTCCTCGAACATCGCGGGCGAGATCGGGTCGAACTCCTGGCTGTTGCCGTGGATCCACAGGTCCCGCGCGGTGAGCGGGCGGTCCACAACCCGTGGCACGGGCGTCCCGCCCGTGTGTCGCAGGGGCGTCTCCCCCCTGCCTTCCCCCGGCGCGCCCCGTGGAGGATCGGCAGGACCCCGCCCCCCTGAGGTCTGCGAGGAGCACGGCTGCAAACAGCGCAGCCGTGGCACCCCGGAGTCTGGAAAGTCGGGGGCGATGGGGTCCGACTCGGTCATGGGCCCGGTGTTGTTGGGCGTGAGCAGGCCCGTCGCCTCGACCTGGTCGAGGGCGTGGAGCATCCAGTCGCGCACATACGCCATGAGGCGGTGGAGCAGGCGGGGCTCGGCGGCGGCGTCCAGGAGGGTCTCGGTGAGTCCGCGGAGTTCGACGGCCGGTGTGCACAGCGTGGCGGTGATCGGCGGGTGGCACTCCAGGCGGACGGGCAGCAGGTTGCCCAGCAGGTCGTGGCAGCGCTCCAGTTGCCGCGCGGTGCGCTCGGCGTTGTAGGTGACGGTGGGCAGGCGGAGGCGGTCGAAGTCCGCTTCGGCCTTGAGCGGCGGATCGTACAGCCACGCCCCGCCCGCCTGCGGTGCGGCGTGGCGGGCGATGTCCACCCCGTAGCGGTTCGGGGGGTCGATGTCGAACTGCGCGGGGACGGCGAAGGTCTCGTCGATCGGCTCGTCGTCGCCGATGTCCCGCTTCACCAGCACCATCCGCAGCCGCCGCTCCACCCCCCGCAGCCACCCGTCCGTGCAGACGAGCGCGCCCTCGGGCAGCAGTTCGCCCCAGCAGCCGACGGGCCGGCACCACACGGGGGCGCGGTCGGGTTTCCGCAGCGCGTTCACGTCCCGCCACCGCTTGCGGATCTCCGCGTTGCGCTCCTCGCGGGCGAGGTCGGCGACCCGCCGGGCGAGGTCACGAACGTGGTCCCGTTCGCTGCGTGGAACGCTCTCGGTCATCCTTCTTTCTCCTGCGCAGGTCCCGGACCTCACGCCCCCCGAATGCACCGGGAAGGGCGACCCGCAAGGGCCACGTGTCCGTTTCGCTCACCTTCTCGGTGCGTCGCACCGGGGCGGGCGGTCGTACCGACCGCCGCTAAACCACGCCCTCCACATTCCCGGGTCCCCTACGGAAGCGTGAAGAACCGCTGGAAGATCCGGGCGACGATCTGGCGGCCGCGGACGTTGGCGTGGTGACTGTCGCGCATGGCCCACATGTGCGGGAGGTCGTGCTGGGCGAGGTACTCGACGAAGGGCGTGGTGAGGTCGAGGTAGACGATGGACTCCTGCTCGGCCATGGCGGCGAGGCGGTCGGGGTAGCCCTCCCACTCGGGCGGGGGGGCCTGGTCCTTGGCGGGGTCGTAGTACGGGACGGGGGCGGGGGTGGCGACGATGATGTCGCAGTCGCTCTTGGCCCGCACCTGGCGGACGACGTCGCGCATGGGCTCGGGGTTGCCCTGGTGGCTGATGCCCCCGATGAACAGCAGGTCGGGCTCGTAGTCCAGCACGTAGGACTGCACGCGGTTGGCTTCGCGGTACCAGCGGCAGCCCCCGCCGCTGGAGACGCTCGTCACCAGCCGCATGTCCAGCCCCGGGTGGTCGCGCTCGACGAGGACGTCGATGGGCCCGTTGCCGGCGTCGGCGACGACGGAGTCGCCCAGCATGACGAAGGTGAAGCTCCCGCCCTCGCGCAGCGCGCGCTGGGTCCGCGGGAGGCGGGCGAAGCGGCCGGGGGGCGGGGTGTAGGCGACGGGGGGCATGGCGACGTGGACGCCGGAGGCCCAGAGGGCGGCGTCGGGGTGGCCGATCCGCTCGACGTGCGGGCGGCGGGCGTGGAGGGCTCCATCCCGCGGCCAGAAGATGATGGTCATCTCGCTCGCCCCCGCCTTGCCGCGGAAGCAGAACTCGCGCTCGGCCCAGGTGTCGGAGGCCTCGACGGCGGAGTTGTGGTCCTGGTGCAGCAGCGTCCCGTCGGGCAGGTAGAACATGGCCGCCCAGTACCCGGGGCGCTCAGCGAGGCTGTCGAAGCGGACGCGGTACCACGCGAAGGGCGTGTTGGGCATCTTGGGCGATTCCCACAGGCAGCCCGGCTGCGCGGTCAGGGCCCCGGGCTCGATCGGGGCGGGGGCGGGCTGCACGGGCCCGGGCTCCCCGGGCTTGCCCGGAGTCCGATACCGCCAGGTCGACACGTCCATCTGCGAAGCGAATTCACTCATGCGTCACCTCTCCTCGGGTTGCCGAAAGCGGGATGGTAGGCGGAGGGACGGCGGGACGCAAGAGAGAGGCGCGGGGAGGGGGGATAGCATTGTCCGGCCCCGGTGGTAGGATATCCCCCAGCCACTTCGAAAGGACGACGCCATGGAAGACCGCCCGAACATCCTGCTCATCATGACCGACCAGCAGCGGGGGGACTGCCTCTCCATCGAGGATCACCCCGTCCTGCTCACGCCCAACATGGACGCCATCGGCGTGGGCGGGGTGCGGTTTACGCGGGCGTACACGACCTGCCCGAGCTGCATCGCGGCCCGGCGGTCGCTGCTGTCGGGGCAGTTCCCCCAGACGCACGGGATGGTGGGCTACCGCGACGGGGTGGAGTGGGACGCCCCCCCCACGCTCCCGCAGGTCCTCCGCGACGCGGGATACCAGACGGCCCTGGTGGGGCGATCCATGCACCAGTTCCCGGCGCGGAAGCGGTACGGCTATGACGAGATGCACACCAACTGCCACACCGGGGCCGACGACTACGACCGCTGGCTGGGGCGGTACGGGCCCACCCCCGATTCCGACTGGTTCAGCGCGGGCGTGATGCACAACGACTGGACCGCCCGCCCCTGGCCGTTCGATGAGTCCCTGCACTTCACCAACTGGACCGTCGACCGCGCCCTGGACTTCCTCCGCCGCCGCGACCCCTCGTGCCCGTTCTTCCTGACGGTCTCGTTCATCGCGCCCCACCCCCCGCTCCAGCCGCCCGCCTGCTACTTCGAGCGCTACCTCCGCACGGGCGTGCCCGACCCGGTCATCGGCGACTGGGCGACCCCGCCCGACGAGACCCAGCAGGCCCGCAACCCCAGCCCCGACCGCGTGGACCTCAAGGGCGAGGCCCTGCTGAGCACGCGGGCGGGGTACTACGGGCTCATCAACCACGTCGACGACCAGATCCGCCGCCTGCTCAACCCCGTCAACGGGGTGATGACGATGACGGGCGGGAACACCGTCGTGGTGTTCACCAGCGACCACGGGGAGATGCTGGGCGACCACTACCTCTGGCGCAAGCAGTTGCCCTACGAGCCCTCCGCCCGCATCCCGATGATGATGTACGCCCCCCCGCGGTTCGGGATCGAGCCCGGGACCGTCATCGACCGCTGCGTGTGCCTCGAAGACCTCATGCCCACGCTCCTGGACCTCGCGGACCTCCCCGTCCCCGAGACCGTCGAGGGCGCGTCCCTCCTGCCCCTCGCCCGCGGGGACTCCGCCCAGTGGCGGGACTTCCTGCACATCGAGCACGCCCCCTACCACCACACGCTCACCGACGGGCGCGAGAAGTTCATCTGGTTCAACGAGGACGGCCGCGAGCAGTTCTTCGACCTCGACGAGGACCCCACCGAGTGCCGCAACCTCGTCGACGACGCCGACCGCGAGGAGCGGATCGACATGTGGCGGGCACTGCTGATCGAGGAGTTGGAGGACCGCCCCGAGGGCTTCAGCGACGGGCAGCGGCTCATCCCCCACCGCCCCTACCACCCCACGCTGCCTCAGGCGGACTGACTTCCATTTCCAATTTCCAATTGTCAATTTCCAATTGAAGAACGCCACGATGCCCGGTGATGGGCCAGGATAGGGCCTCACTGTTCCCAGTTGGCAATTGGAAATTGGAAATTGGAAATCCCCATCCTCGTGGGCATAATTCCTCGTTTACCCCAGAATTGGAGAGCACCGTTATGTCGGATTCTCGTGTAGCACTGGTCACCGGGGCGGCCCGCGGGATTGGGGCGGCGATCGCCGTCGCCCTCGCCAAGGAGGGCTGCGACGTCGCCATCTTCGACGTCATCGACTCGGCCGAGACGTGCGGGCAGATCGAGTCCCTCGGCCGCAGGAGCCTCGCGCTGCAGGGCGACGTCACCATCGCCGCCGACCGCGCCGCGGCGATGACGCGGATCGAGGAGACCTTCGGGCGCCTGGACGTGCTGGTGAACAATGCCGGGGTGGCCCCCAAGGTCCGCGCGGACCTCCTCGACGCCACCGAGGAGAGCTACGACCGCGTGATGACGATCAACCTCAAGGGCCCCTACTTCCTCACCCAACTCGCCGCCAACTGGATGATCCGCCAGCGCACCGAGCGCCCCGACGCCTTCCGCTGCATCGTGAACATCTCGTCCATGAGCGCCTACACCGCGAGCCCCTCCCGCGGGGAGTACTGCCTGTCGAAGGCCGGGGTGTCCATGGCCACCAAGCTCTGGGCCGTCCGCCTCGCCGAGCACGGGGTCGGGGTCTACGAGATCCGTCCGGGGATCATCCAGACGGACATGACGGCCGCGGTGAAGGAGAAGTACGACGGCCTGATCGGACAGGGCCTCACGCCCATCCGCCGCTGGGGCCAACCCGCCGACATCGCGTCGGCGGTCTCCGCCTGCGTCCGCGGGGACTTGGCGTTCTCGACGGGCGAAGTCCTCAACGTCGACGGCGGGTTCCACCTGCGGTCGCTGTAGTTCACCCGATCACCGTCCGCAAGGACCCCCCCGCCGCGCGGAGCAGCTTCCTCGCCGCCCGGGCGCCCGCGTCCCGCCGATGCATCACGATCGCCGTCTTGACCTCCCCCCCGGCCGCAGCGAGCAGCGCGCGGGCGCCCTCGCGGCCCAGGCCCGTCAGTTCGCTCACGATCCGCTCGCTGCGGTCGCGGAGCTTCTCGTTCGTCGCCCGCAGGTCCACCATCAGGTTCCCGTACGTCTTGCCCATGCGGATCATCGCCGCCGTCGTGAGGGTGTTGAGCACGAGCTTGGTGGCCGTGCCCGCCTTCATGCGGGTCGAGCCCGTCACCGCCTCCGGTCCGACGACGGGATTGATGACGACATCACAGGGCACGGCGGACTTTGCCTGGGGGGAGCAGGTGAAGAACACGGTCTTGGCGCCCCGCGTGCGGGCTCGCTCCAGGGCCCCGCGGACGAAGGGCGTCACCCCGCTGGCGGCGATGCCCACCACTACGTCGCGCTCGCTGACGAGGCGGCGGTCCATGGCGGCGGACCCGTCCTCGGGTCGGTCCTCGGCGCCCTCGACGGCCCGCACCAGGGCGCGGCGGCCGCCCGCGATGATCCCCTGCACCTGCGAGGGCGGCGTGCGGTAGGTCGGGGGACACTCGGAGGCGTCGAGCACCCCGAGGCGCCCGCTCGTGCCCGCCCCCACGTAGAACAGCCGTCCGCCCGCGCGGAAGGCCGCGACGATCAGTTCGACGGCCGCCGCGATGGGCTCGCGCTCCTTCGCCACCGCCGCCGGGACGAGGGCGTCCTCGGCTGCGAGGCAGTCCACGATCTCCAGCGTGGACCGCGTGTCGATGTCCGCGCTCCGCGGGTTCCGCTGCTCGGTCGTAAGCGTTCCTCGATCCATGGGGGGCATTGTACCGGATTGCGGTAGCCGTTCACGCCTTCGCAAACAGCAGCGAACGCGTGAAGAAGAGGGTCCGCCGGGATCCGAAGGCGGGATGGGCGAAGGCGGGAGAGGCGCAGGGGGCCTCGGAAAAGGGGACTGGCTCCGTAGCGGCATGCTTCTCGCCGCGCAGGTGCCTGTCCCCTTTTTCGAGGCGGTGCGGGGCTCCTCGCCCGCACTCCCGCGAACGGGTACCGGGTTGTGGAGCGCCCTTCGCGGAGTACAATGATCGGCGATGAACACTCCTGCACGGAATACGCGTCGAGGGGGTGGGGCCACGCGGGGCGGAGCGTGGCGTGTTCTCGTTTCGCTCACCTGCGGACTGGCGCTGCTGACGGCCGTCCCCCCGCACTCCGCCCTGCATGCCCAGGACGAGGACATCCCCGACGGGGAGCCCATCAAGCCCCTCTCCCCGCGCGCCCCCGACGGAGAGCGAATCACGCCCCTGGACCCCGTCGAGGACGGGCCCTTCGCGACCGAACCCACCACCGCACCCGCCTCCCAACCCGCGGGCGAGCCCACTACGCGGCCGCTCCCCCGCTCCCAGCGCCCCGAGGTCATCGACCGCACCGTTCAGTTCTTCCTGCAGATGTACGAGGGCCACCTCAAGGGCCGCGACTGGATCGCCCGCTCGATGGCCGTCATCTCCCTCTCCCGCATCGACGACCCGCGAATGACGGAGCGGCTGCTGAAGGTCCTCGTCGAGGACGAGACGCCGATCGTCCGCGTCTATGCGTACGAGGCCCTGCACGGGCGGCTGGACCGCATGACGGACGAGCAGCGGGCCCTGTGGGTCGCCCAGGCCCTGGAGCTGGGGCGCAAGGGCTACCTCTGGGGCGACCTGCGGGTGGGGCTCATCGGGGCAATGGCGATGAAGGGGTGCGACGCCGAGACCCGCGCCCTGTTCAAGGGCCTGTTCAACCACACCAACTCGCTGAATCCCGGCGACATCCGGACGCTGTGGGCCCTGGGCGACCTGCTGAAGCAGTGGCGGAGCCCCGACCTGGTCCAGACCCTCATCGGGGGCATGGGCGACCTCAACTACGCCTACCGCGCCGAACTCGTCCTCCACCGCATCGACCCCAACGTCCCCCCCATCCACCTGGAGTGGAAGGACGGCTCGGCCCCCATGTGCGAAGCCGCCCGCGCCCGCTGGGCCCGCTGGTACGCCCAGCGGACCTGGGAGGAGGCGCCCCGCGGAACGGCGGGGACGTACGGCGGGCGGTCGCTCCTCATGCCCCACGGGGAGCGGATCCTCGACACCGCCGACCCCCAGTGGAGCAAGGACTACGAGCTGCCGCGCTTCGGGCTCAACCAGCTCGACGTCGGATTCGCGGTGGACTCCACCGGGTCCATGGGCGCCACCGTGCGGTGGATCCAGCGGGACGTGATCCGCATGATGAAGGCCTTCGAACTCATCAGCCGCGAGCCGCGCATCAGCATCGTCCTCTACCGCGACCGCGGCGATGAGTACGTGGTGCAGCCCATCGCCCTGAGCGACAACGCCCAACTGCTCGCCAAGCAGCTCCGCGGGGCGTCCGCCGCCGGGGGGGGCGACATCCCCGAGGCCGTCTACGAGGGCCTCCACACGCTCATCAAGGGCCAGCAGTGGTCGGGGGCCGAGGGCGCCCGCAAGGTCGTCGTCCTCCTGGGCGACGCGCCCCCGCAGGAGAGGACCCTCTCGCCCCTCTACGCCCTCGTCACCGACGCGGCGAAGAACGGCTTCCTCGTCTACACCATCAAGATCCGCTCGCACTACCGCAACGTCCGCAAGCTCGACAACTACGACAAGCCCCTGACGACCTTCGACCGCATCGCCGAACTGGGCAACGGCAAGAGCTTCTGGGTGGACTTCCTCGAAGCCCGCTCCGACCACCGCCGCCTCGGGACCGCCGGGCCCATCGCCTTCGACTCGCCCGAGCAGGTCATCCTCCGCGAAGTCCTCAAAGCCGTCCTCCGCGACGACTACCAGGACCGCGTGGACCCGTTCATCAACGTCCTGATCCACTACGTCGACCAGCCCATCCCCGAGCAGCGCCGCCCCTGGGACAAGCCCAGCCCCGGCGGCGGCGGGCCCGGAAAGCCCCCCAAGGACCCGCAGGAACGCTGAACGCTGAACGCGCTTGCGGAGAGTGCGGGCATGGACGGTATGGACGGAATGGACTCTATGGACGGGATGGACCCAGGCACACGATGTCCATACTGTCCATGTGGTCCATACTGTCCATATTGTCCATGAAGTCCATCAGGTCCATGAAGTCCATCCCCTCCATGCTCTCCCGTTGCATCCGCCCCCTTGCGCATTTACCATCCCTTGCAGCACCCGGGGGGGAGGAATGAACCGCATGAGCAAGAAGAAATCCGAACCATCCCAACCGTCCGCACCCAAGAAGTCCTGGGGCGCCCGCCTGCAGGCCGAGGCCGACCCCGTGACGGCCGCCCTGCTGGCGTCGCTCGACGTCGACCGCGACCTGTGGCGGTACGACATCGCCGGGTCCATCGCCCACGCCCAGATGCTCTCGGAGGTCGGGCTCATCACCTCCGAGGAGTTCACGGCCATCCGCGAGGGACTCCTCGCCATCGCCGAGGACCTCGAGAACGACCGCCTCCCCATGCCCCTGGAACTCGAGGACATCCACATGGTCATCGAGGCCGCCCTCATCGAGCGGATCGGCGACCCGGGGCGGAAGCTCCATACCGGGCGATCGCGGAACGACCAGGTGGCGCTGGACCTGCGGCTGTGGGCGCGGGACGCCGCCGACGAACTCCTCGCCGACATCATTCGCCTCCAACGAGCCCTCGTCGACCTCGCCGAGCGCACCGGCGACCTCGTCCTCCCCGCCTACACGCACCTGCAGCGGGCCCAGCCCGTCGTCGCCGGCCACGCCGTCCTCGCCTACGCCGAGATGCTCCAGCGCGACCTGGAGCGCCTCCAGGACGCCCGCAAGCGCATCAACGTCTGCCCGCTGGGCTCGGGGGCGGTGGCGGGGACCTCCCTGCCCCTCGACCGCGCCCGCACCGCCGAACTGCTGGGCTTCCCCACCTTCTCCCGCAACTCCATCGACGCCACCAGCGACCGCGACTTCCTCGCCGAACTGCTCTTTGCCTGCTCCCTCCTCGCCGTCCACCTCTCCCGCTGGGCCGAGGACTGGATCCTCTACTCCACCACCGAGTTCGGGGCCCTGGAACTCCACGACGCCTACTGCACCTCCAGCTCCATGATGCCCCAGAAGAAGAACGCCGACACCCTCGAACTCATCCGCGGCAAGAGCGCGATGGCCCTGGCGGACCTCGTGGGCATGCTCACGCTGATGAAGTCGCTCCCGCTGGCGTACAACCGCGACCTGCAGGACGACAAGCGCTTCGCCTTCCGCACCGTCGCCGCCATGCACTCCGCCCTCACCGTCGCGCGGGGGATCGTGAGGACCGCCCGCTTCCGCCGCGACCGCATCGACGCCCGCATCGACGAGGGCCACCTCGACGCCACCGCCCTCGCCGAGTACCTCACCGCCCGCGGCGTGCCCTTCCGCCAGGCCCACCACGTCGTCGGGGCCCTCGTCGCCCGCTGCGAGAGCGAGGGCAAGCGGCTCTCCGATCTGCCCCTCGACGCCCTGCGCACCGCGTGCGACCGCTTCGAGAAAGACGTCTACGAGCACCTCGGACCCCGCAACGTCGTGAAGCACTACCGCCCCGACGGGGCCGGCGGGCCACCCCAGCTCCGCAAGCAACTGCGGTTCTGGAAGAAGAAGCTGCGGATGGAGGACTAGGCGGGGCGGCACGCGAATCCGCTTCACCGCGGAGACCGCAGAGAAGCTGGGAGTTGGGATTGTGTCCTTCCCTCTGTCCTCTCTGCGATCTCCGCGCCCTCCGCGGTCAAAACCAACACTGTGTGCATGAGAAGGGTTACGATGTAACCATGCGCGAGTTCGACCTCATCGACTGGATCCGCTCCCAGACCCGCCTGGACCCGCGGGCGGTCCCCGTCGGGCCCGGGGATGACTGCGCGGTCGTGCGCGTGGGGGGCGAGGACCTGCTCGTGACGGTCGACCAGGTCCTCGACGGGGTCCACGTCCAACTCGCCGCCTGCGGCCCCCAGGCCGTCGGACGCAAGGCCATGGCCCGCAACCTCTCGGACATCGCCGCGATGGCCGGGACGCCCCTCGCCGCCGTCGCCAACGTCGCCCTGCCCCGCGACTTCCCCGACGACGACGCCAAGGCGATCTACCTGGGCCTGCGAGCGGGGGGCGATGCGTTCCGCTGCCCCCTCGTCGGGGGGGACATCGGCGTGTGGGACGGGGCCCTCTGCGTCGGGGTCACCGTGCTCGGGCGACCGACGCCCGCCGGGCCCGTCCTGCGAAGCGGCGCCCGCCCGGGCGACGCCCTCTGCGTCACCGGCGCCCTCGGAGGCTCGTGGCGGAGCGGGCGCGACCTCACCTTCACCCCCCGCATCCACGAGGCCCTCGCCCTCGCCGCCGCCTGCGAACTGCACGCCATGATCGACCTGTCCGACGGGCTCTCGCGCGACCTGGGCCACGTCTGTCGCGAGAGCGGTGTGGGCGCGGAGATCCTCGCCACCCGCGTCCCCGTCCACCCCGATGCGGGCGGGCTCGACGCGGCCCTCAGCGATGGGGAGGACTACGAGCTGCTCTTCGCCCTGCCCCCCGGCCGCGCCGACGCCCTCGAACGGGACGGGGTCCTGGGCGTGCCCGTCACCCGCGTGGGAACGATCACCGCGGAGCGCAACGTCACACTCGTCCACCCCGACGGATCGCGCGAGCCGCTGATCCCCCACGGCTGGGAGCACGGCACATGAGCGAGCCGGAAGGGACCCTCATCGAGACCGTCGAGACCCGCAGCCCCCGCGGGACGCAGGCTTTCGGGAAGCGCTTCGCCCAGCGGCTGGGCGTGGGCGACTGCGTGGCGCTCAACGGGGACCTGGGGGCGGGCAAGACCGCCCTGGTCCGCGGAATCGCCGAGGGCCTGGGCCTGGAGGACTCGCGGATGGTCTCCAGCCCCACGTTCGTCCTGGTGCAGGAGTACCCCGCCCGCGTGCCCGTGCACCACATCGACCTCTACCGCCTCAGCGACGCGGGCCCGGAGATGCGGGACTTCGGCGTGGACGAGATGCTCACGCGCGGGGTCGTCCTCATCGAATGGGCCGACCGCGCCGGGCACTACCTGCCCCGCCCCCACTGGCGGATCGACATCGAGATCACCGGGGCCCGCGCGCGGCGGTTCACGGTGCGGCGGATTGAAAGAAAGTCTTGACGGGATTCCGACCGATGCATAGGATGATCGTCACGACATGAGCGCGAACCGCAACAACCTGATTGCCCGCCCCCCCCGCGACGCGGTCGCTCTGCGCTCCACTCTCCCCGTCGTAGTACGCCCGGTCGCTGCGCTATAGGGCCTCCGCGCAGCGGCCGACATCCTCCCCACCGTCCCCGGAATCGCTGTACGCATGCCCGGTGCGACGAAAGGCCCCTCCCCCACACACGGACACCCTGCACAGGCGCACAAGGAGCACAGCAGACATGACGATCACGGCACCGGGCATTGCGGAACGCGACGAGAACCGCCCCGCCACCCTCGCGGGCAGGACGGGCGCCGAACTCATCCATCAACTCCTCCTCGACGAGGGCGTCGAGGTGGTGTTCGGCTACATCGGGGCGGCCGTCATCCCCCTGTTCGACCAGCTCTACGATTCCCCCATCCAGTACATCCAGACCCGCCACGAGCAGGGCGCCGCCCACATGGCCGACGGCTACGCCCGCTCCACGGGCAGGGTCGGAACGATCATCGCCACCAGCGGGCCGGGCGCCACCAACCTGGTGACGGGGATCGCGACCGCCCACATGGACTCCATCCCGATGGTCGCCATCACCGGGCAGGTCAAGAGCCACCTCATCGGCAACGACGCCTTTCAGGAGGCCGACGTCACCGGCATCACCCGCCCCATCACCAAGCACAACGCCCTCGTCAAGCGCGTCGAGGACCTCGGGCGGGCCCTGAAGGAGGCCTACTACATCGCCCGCACGGGACGCCCCGGACCGGTCGTCGTCGATATCGCCGTTGACGCCACGACGGACCGCCTGTCGGACGAGCCGAACCTCACGATGAACCTCCCCGGCTACAAGCCGCGGATGGTCGGCCACACCCGCCAGATCCTCGCCGCCGCCGCCGCCATCAACGCCGCCCAGCGCCCCGTCCTGTACGTCGGCGGCGGGGTCATCCTCTCGGGGGCCACCGAGATCCTCCGCGCCCTGGCGCACAAGGCCCGGATCCCCGTCACCACTACGCTCCTGGGCCTGGGGACCTTCGACGAGACCGACGAGCTGGCCCTGCGCATGCTGGGCATGCACGGATCCGCCGCCGCCAACTACGCCGTCCAGGACTGCGACCTGCTGATCTCCGTCGGCGCCCGCTTCGACGACCGCGTCACCGGCGACGTCCGCACCTTCGCCCCCAAGGCCAAGATCGTCCACATCGACGTGGACCCCACGTCGATCTCCAAGAACGTCGTCGTCCACATCCCCGTCGTCGGCGACGCCAAGGACATCCTCGAGCGCATGATCGAGCACATCGAGCCCACCGACCGCGCCCCCTGGCTCGCCCAGGTCGCCCAGTGGAAGAAGGACCACCCCTTCCGCTACGGAGCGCCGAAGGACGGCCGCATCAAGCCCCAGCGCGTCATCGAGCGCCTGGGGGAACTCACGAACCACGACGCCCTCGTCGCCACCGGCGTCGGGCAGCACCAGATGTGGGCCGCCCAGTTCTACGGCTGGCGCAAGCCCCGCCAGATCATCACCTCCGGGGGCCTGGGCACCATGGGCTTCGGCTGCCCCGCCGCCGTGGGCGTGCAGATCGGCAACCCCGGGCGAACCGTTCTCGACATCGACGGCGACGGGTCGTTCAGCATGACCATGATGGAGGTCATCACCGCCGTCCGCTACCAGCAGCCCGTCAAGTTCGTCGTCCTCGACAACCACTACCTCGGCATGGTCCGCCAGTGGCAGGAGCTGTTCTGGGGCAAACGCTACAGCGGCGTCGACCACCCCTGCCCCGACTTCGCCAAGGTCGCCGAGGGCTTCGGCGCCCGCGGGATGGCCGTCAAAGACCCCAGCGAACTCGACGACGCCCTCAACGAGATGCTCAAGACCGACGGGCCCGTCGTCCTCGCCGTCGACGTCGAGCCCGAGGAGAACGTCTTCCCCATGGTCCCCGCAGGGAAGGCACTCCATGACATGAACCTGGGAACATTGGCATGAGCGGCGGCGGTTGACCGTATGGAGGCCAGAGCGTACGATACGCTTCTCCCCATCGCGGTGATTCCGGAACCCACCGTCGCCGCGGACTCCCCCGCCGGCGCTACCCACGGCGGATGGCGAACAGACGCTTCAACAGAGTGAGGATAGATATGAGCGAGAACACGAAAGACGAGCAGGCGAGGGCGAAGAGCCTTGTGGGCCACAACGGGGCCCAGGTGCTCCACCAGATCCTCCAAGACGAGGGGGTCGAGGTGATCTTCGGCTACCCGGGCGGGTCGGTGATCCCGATCTTCGACGTCCTGTACGACACGCCGATCAAGTACGTCCAGTCCCGCCACGAGCAGGGGGCCGTCCACATGGCCGACGGGTACGCCCGCTCCACGGGCAAGGTCGGAACCATCATCGCCACCAGCGGGCCTGGGGCGACGAACCTGGTGACGGGCCTGGCGACGGCGCACATGGACTCCGTGCCCCTCGTCGCCATCACCGGGCAGGTCCGCAGCGACCTCATCGGCAACGACGCCTTCCAGGAGGCCGACGTCACCGGCATCACCCGCCCCATCACCAAGCACAACGCCCTCGTCAAGCGCGTCGAGGACCTCGGGCGCACCCTCAAGGAGGCCTACTACATCGCCCGCACCGGCCGCCCCGGGCCCGTGGTGGTGGACGTCGCCGTCGACGCCACCGTCGCCAAGCTCACCAGCGAGCCGGACCTCACGATGAACCTCCCCGGCTACAAGCCGCGGATGGTCGGCCACACGCGGCAGATCCTCGCCGCCGCCGCCGCCATCAACGCCGCCCAGCGCCCCGTCCTGTACGTCGGCGGCGGGGTCATCCTCTCGGGGGCCACCGAGATCCTCCGCGCCCTGGCGCACAAGGCCCGGATCCCCGTCACCACTACGCTCCTGGGCCTGGGGACCTTCGACGAGACCGACGAGCTGGCCCTGCGCATGCTGGGCATGCACGGATCCGCCGCCGCCAACTACGCCGTCCAGGACTGCGACCTGCTGATCTCCGTCGGCGCCCGCTTCGACGACCGCGTCACCGGCGACGTCCGCACCTTCGCCCCCAAGGCCAAGATCGTCCACATCGACGTGGACCCCACGTCGATCTCCAAGAACGTCGTCGTCCACATCCCCGTCGTCGGCGACGCCAAGGACATCCTCGAGCGCATGATCGAGCACATCGAGCCCACCGACCGCGCCCCCTGGCTCGCCCAGGTCGCCCAGTGGAAGAAGGACCACCCCTTCCGCTACGGAGCGCCGAAGGACGGCCGCATCAAGCCCCAGCGCGTCATCGAGCGCCTGGGGGAACTCACGAACCACGACGCCCTCGTCGCCACCGGCGTCGGGCAGCACCAGATGTGGGCCGCCCAGTTCTACGGCTGGCGCAAGCCCCGCCAGATCATCACCTCCGGGGGCCTGGGCACCATGGGCTTCGGCTGCCCCGCCGCCGTGGGCGTGCAGATCGGCAACCCCGGGCGAACCGTTCTCGACATCGACGGCGACGGGTCGTTCAGCATGACCATGATGGAGGTCATCACCGCCGTCCGCTACCAGCAGCCCGTCAAGTTCGTCGTCCTCGACAACCACTACCTCGGCATGGTCCGCCAGTGGCAGGAGCTGTTCTGGGGCAAACGCTACAGCGGCGTCGACCACCCCTGCCCCGACTTCGCCAAGGTCGCCGAGGGCTTCGGCGCCCGCGGGATGGCCGTCAAAGACCCCAGCGAACTCGACGACGCCCTCAACGAGATGCTCAAGACCGACGGGCCCGTCGTCCTCGCCGTCGACGTCGAACCCGAGGAGAACGTCTTCCCCATGGTCCCCGCAGGGAAGGCCCTCCATGACATGAACCTGGGAACATTGGCATAAAAGGAGCGGGTCCATGCGACACGTGATCAGTGCATTGGTTCAGAATCAGCCGGGCGTCCTGGCCCACGTGGCCGGGATGTTCGCCGCCCGCGGCTTTAACATCGATTCGCTGGTGGTCGGACGGACGGAGGACCCCGAGCTGTCGCGGATGACGATCGTGGTCATCGGCGACGACCGGATCCTGGAGCAGGTCCGCAAGCAACTCGGGAAGGTGATCCCCGTGGTCAAGGTCCGCGACTTCACGGACGTCGCCTACGTGGAGCGCGACCTGCTGCTCATCCGCGTCCACGCCACGCCCGAGAAGCGGTCCGAGGTGGTCGAGCTGGCCAACCTCTTCCGCGGACGCGTCGTGGACGTGGCGAAGAACTCGCTTTTGGTCGAACTCTCGGGGCCCGAGGACAAGCTCGAGGCCTTCGTGGAACTCGTGAGGCCCTACGGGATCAGCGAGATGGCGCGGACGGGCATCATCGCGATGCAGCGCGGCGAGCAGGTCGGCCGAGCCAAGGACAAGGACGCCGACGTGGCGTAACCGTCCGCGCGGGCAACCGGTCCTGGACCCGACTGCTCGCGAGACAACGCCTGCCCAACGCCCCCGGACCGCGTCCGGGGGGTGACGCGGACACAGAGCGGACCCATACGCCCTGCACCGCTATCTCCCGACGGGCCCGGGGGCGTTGGTCTGTACGCAAACACGGCGGGAGCGTCAGAGGACCTCCGGGGGGATCCGCGGGATCCTGCATTGACACTCGAAGCCTCTTGCCGTATCTCTCTTCGATTCACGCGGGCCTGGGCCCGCGCAGAACGGGACAACCCTCAGGCCCACAGGAGTGGAGCATTCCATGGCAGACGACAAAGTGAAGATCATCTTCGACACGGACATCGGTTCGGACATCGACGACGCGGTCGCCCTGGCGTACCTGCTATCGCAGCCGCGATGCGAACTGCTGGGCATCACCACCGTCACGGGCGAGCCCCTCAAGCGGGCCGAGATGGCGTCGGCGGTCTGCCGCACCGTCGGGCGCGACGACATCCCCATCCACTCCGGGTGCGCCCAGTCCATGCTCATCCGCATGCGCCAGGATAAGGCCCCGCAGGCGGACGCCCTGGGCGGTTGGGACCGGCGGACCGACTTCGCCCCCAACACCGCCATCGAGTTCCTCCGCACCACCATCCGCGCCCACCCCGGGGAGATCACGCTGCTGGCCGTCGGGCCCATGACCAATCTCGGGGTGCTGTTCGCCCTCGACCCCGAGATCCCCGCCCTGCTCAAGGACCTCGTCCTCATGTGCGGGCGGTTCTTCACGTGGATGGGCGGGGAGTGGAACGCCATCGGCGACCCGCACGCGACGGCCATCGTGTACGGCAACGGCCAGCAGGCCCGCCCCCCGCACCACGTGAGCTTCGGGCTCGACGTGACCACCCAGTGCACCCTGCCCGCCGACGAGTGCCGCCAACGTTTCACCGCCAAGGTCCTCAAGCCCGTCAAGGACTTCGCCGAGGTCTGGTTCAAGCACCGCCCCCACATCACCTTCCACGACCCCCTGGCGGCCGCCTGCGTCTTCGAGCCTGACATCTGCACGTACAAGCAGGGCTTCGTCCGCGTCCCGCTGGCCGACCCGACCGCCGGGTGGACGCTGTTCAACGAGGGCAGCCAGGACAAGGCCCATACCGTCGCCCGCGACGTGGACAGCAAGCGGTTCTTCGAGCACTACTTCGACCTGGTGAAGTCGGCCGGGTCGCACCGCGGTTGCATGGATGGGGGGGGGGGGGCAGCCGGGGGATGCCCCGCCCCCACGCGTTTTCCCGATCGCCACGACCAGGCCCCCGCGAGCCGCCCTCGCCCCCCCGCTTTCGACAGGTTCATCTCCGTCATACGCATCCCGTTTGATTCCTACGCGGGTGCCGCGGTTTGCGCAGCGAAGCGGCTTGCCTCGTCGGAGCCCTGGCGGAGACGGGAACAACCACGTCAAGCCGACGGTGCGCACGAACTGCTTGGGATGCGTATCCCGCCTTCGCGGCTGGCTGGAGGCCTGAAGGGTCACCATCAAACAAAACGCCCGCAGGCGAATGCCCGCGGGCGTTTTGCGGTCCGGAAGAACCCTGTCCAAAAGCGTCGAGACAGCCGACCCAGGGATTCGAACCCTGAACCTCAGCTTTACGAAAGCTGTGCTCTACCGTTGAGCTAGGTCGGCAAACTTCGTACCGCCGCACGGCGGCGGGCCTGCACGCGGGCCCACGGCCCATGGCCACTACTGTATCGCTCGACGCCAGTACGGTCAAGTAGGTTGCGAAGCATTACCGCAGTGTTCATCGCAAACGCGCCGAGACGGCAGAAACCACCGCGCACTGGTTCCCGGACTGCCTCCGCACCGTCAAGGACTTCGCGGGGTTTGTCGGCAGTGAGCGAGTGGTCGGGGACCTCCGCCGTCGGCGAGGAGTTCGACAAGATCCTGGCCAAGCTGGGGTTCAAGCGCAAGGGCTTGGGCTTCTATGCCCCCCGCCACACCTTCCGCACCTGGGCCGATGAGACCCAAGGGACACCGCGATCAGGGCGAGGAAGCTCAGGGGCATCGACAGGATGGCCGGTTGCCCCAGGAGGGAACCCAACCGATGGCCGCCGGAGGTCGTGGAGCATGAACATGTCGGGGTCCGCCAGGATGATCCCTCGCGATGCCGCAGTGCCGATCAGGGTCGAGGCCCCCTCATAGGGCCTCCCCCCGACGGTGCAGCGCCTCGTAGGCTTGCAGCACGGCCCGCTCGGTGGTGTCCCAACCGATACAGGCATCGGTCACCGAGAGCCCCGGCTCGGCCTGCTGGGCACAGCGCACATCCTGCCGCCCCTCCACCAGGTTGCTCTCCAGCATCGTGCCCACGAGCGAGGTTTCGCCGGCGGTCACCTGCCCGATCGCATCGAGGAGCACCTCCACCTGGCGCTCGGCGACTTTGCCGGAGTTGGCGTGGCTGCAGTCGATGATGATATTGGGCGCCACGCCCATCTTCTGCATCAGCACGCGCGCGTAGGCGACGTGCTCGCTGCCGTGGTTGGGCCCGGCCGCCCCCCCGCGCAGCACCAGGTGCCCGTAGCGGTTGCCGCGCGTGCGGAAAAAGCCCGAACGCCCCTCGCCGGTCACGCCCAGGAACGAGTGCGGCGCGGCCGCCGTCTTGATCGCCTCGATGGCGACCCGGATGCTGCCGTCGGTAGGGTTCTTGAACCCCGTGGGCATCGACAGGCCGCTGACCAGTTGGCGGTGGGTCTGGCTCTCGGTGGTGCGCGCGCCGATCACCGCCCACGAAACCAGATCGGCGAGGTACTGGGGCATGACGGGGTCGAGCACCTCGGTCGCCAGCGGCAGCCCCATCTCGGCGATCTGCAGCATCAGCCGGCGCGCCACGCGCAGGCCCTTCTCGATATCGCAGCAACCGTCCAGGTCGGGGTCGTAGATCAGCCCCTTCCAGCCCACGGTGGTGCGCGGCTTCTCCACGTAGGTGCGCATGACCAGCACGATGCGGTCGGCGACGCGGTCCGCCAGTTGCTTGAGCCGCCGCGCATACTCCAGCGCGGCGTCCACGTTGTGGATCGAGCAGGGACCGCTGATCACCAGTTGGCGGTCGAGCGTGCGATCCAGCACCTGCTCGATCGTGTGACGTCCCCACGCCGTGACCGTCGCCGCCCGCTCGCTCAGCGGCAACGCCGCCTTGATCTCGCGCGGCGACGGCAGGGTCGAGAATCCTTCGATGTTTATGTCGTCAAGCCTGTCCATCATCCTCTTCCTTGCCGGGCCTACCACCCCGCCGTGCGCATGCCTAGGAATAGCATCCCGAGCCCCCCGCTGTCACGCATGACGTCCCCTCGCACCGAGCCCTCCACCATCGCCAGGGTCGGCGAACGCTTGACAATCGTGCGTCGCCCGCAGTTGGCCTCGCCCGTGCAGGTGCGGAAGACGCCCAAGTCCCTCCCACTGGCGGCGCGGACGGCGAACGTGCATCGAGCGGCGAGCCTGGCGCTGTGCAACGGGGGCATCACCGAGCGGCGGCGGACGAGCACCCCCCCGACCGTCTGTCCATCCACACCCACATCGACCTGTCCGACACGGCCCGTGCCATCGCGGCACTGCCGGGGATATGGGAATGGCAGGAATCGGGGCACACAGGTCTTTCGCGCCCGACCATCCGATCCGTCGGCCGAAACGCGTGAAGGTCCCCGGTTCCACTCAACGCTTGCCCGTCTCCTTCTTCCCTTCCCTCACCATGCGGATTCGGGAACGTCCGGCGTCGGATTGCTCGGTGGCGTTGTGCTCCTGGACGTAGGTGCCGGGGCGGTGGAACTCGAAGACGGTGTGCTCCTCCTCCAGGGGCGGCTGCCAGAACAGGGCGTGGTTACGGCGGAAGACGAGGAGGTCTGCGCCCGGCTCGACGGTGAAGGCGGCGTGAGCGGGACTGCGGACCATGTTGCACTCGACGAGAGTCCCGACGATCTCGCGGGGCCCCTCCCCCCCGCCGCTGCCCTTGGCGAGGAACCCGTGGCCGCGGAGGTCGTGGAAGGTGTTCTGTCGCATGACGGTCCCGAGGATCAGCGGGAAGCCCGCGGGGAGTTTCGGGTCGCCTCCGGCGCTGACGATCCCCCCGTCCGTGGTCCCTTCAACGGAATTGTCCTCGAAGGTATTGAAGTACGACGGTCCGACCCCGCGATTCCACGTCCGTCGCTGCGAGGAGGCGAGCGTCGCCCGCGAGGCGTGCAGCGAGATGCCCCCGCGGCGCTGGTCGGCGACGGTGTTTCCGGCCACGACGTTCTCGATGCAGGTGAACCAGAGCTGCACCCCGGACATCCCGTTCCGCAGGTCGTTGGCGAGAATCAGGTTGCGGTAGAACAGCGTGGTGACCAGGATGCGGGAGTCGGGGTCGGGCTCGACGCGCCAGGGGCGGTCGAGGTGCAGCACGTGCCCCTCGCGGGCAACGACGCGCCGCGTCTGCCCGAACCCCTCGCCCTCCAGGACGACCACGTAGTACTGCTCGGTGGGGGTCTGGAAGACCCCGTCGCTCTCGGAGGCGGGCGGGGGCAGCAGGGGAGTTTCGCGCCCCTCCGAATCGGTCGGCAGCGAGTGGCGGAGGGTGGAACCGAGGTTCGCTTCGGGCGTGGGGGGAACGGAGGCGGGGAGCGTCACGGACGCCGCACCGACGTCCGCGGGATGCCCCAGGAACGCGTACTCCTGGCAGGCCTCCAGCAGGAGCGTCTCCCCGACGTTCTGGTCCGTGCCGGGCAGGCCCATGAACCGCGCCCGCTCGGTGCGATTGCGGGCGATGCAGTTGTTGGACACGGACCCATGCCCCGTGCTCAGCCAGATCATCCGGCGGTTGCCGGCGCTGCCCTCGGAGCGGGCGGGCGGCGCGGCGACAACGTTGTCGGCGATCACGCACTGCTCGATGATGTTCTGCCGCCCGAGGATCGTACCCTCCGCACCGCCCCCAAACCGCCGCTGGGGCACGAGACGGTTGTCGCGGACGTGGCACTGGCGAACGCCCGCGAGGTACACCGGGACGCGCCCCCACAGCTCGCAGCCGCGGACCTGCGCCCCGTGGGCGTAGCGCAGGTGTACCGCGCGGTTCTCCATCCGCTTGCCCTCGATGCCCGTCACGCGGACGCCGACCAGGCGGGCGCCGCGCAGCCAGCGGGGGAACTGCCCGTGCTGGAACAGCACGCCCGTGTCGATGCGAGGCGAGCCTTCGACCGCGACCGCCTCCAGGGACGCGCCATCCCCCTCCAGATGCACCGCCACCCGCGGGGCGCCGGGCACGTCCCCGTGGGCCAGGACGTGCCGCGTGACGTTCTCCCCCTGCAGCACGATCCGCCCCGGGGCGGGCGAGGGGTCGGTTTCGTCGCTCGGGTCGTCGTCCGGATCGGACGCGAGCACCAGGGCGCGGACGATCACGCCCGTCCCCTCGGGCTCCTCCCAGACCATAGGATGGGCGCCTTCTTTCAGCTCGATGCTCCCGGCACGCCCCCAGCGGAAGCGTCCCCATCCGCCGGTGTGGGGGAGGGGGGCGAGGTCGACGGGCTCGTCCCTTCCGGACTTGAGGCGGCTGATGGCCTTCTGCCCAAGGGGGCCGCCGAGGGCGTACTGCACCCAAACGGTCCGCACGCCGCCCTTGGGCACGTCTGGATGGAAGTGCAACTGGTCGGGCCGGTTGCCCGGCCCGGAGGGGCCCGCCTGCCAGGCGTCGGGGGTCGCCAGGGCGTAGGCGTCGGTGTCGGCCCCGTCGAAGGCGAACTGCGTGCGGTCTGCCCCCGCACCGCGGATGGTGACCCCTGCGGGAATGGCGAGCGTGCGCTTCAACGCGATCCGTCCCGGAGGAAGCTGGACGACGGCGGGGGCCTGGCGGGCGGCCGACGCGACGGCGTCGCGCAGGGCGGACTCGGTGAGTTCGCTCACGGTGAGGACGCCGGGGGCGGTGGGGGGAACGACGCGGACGCGGAGCGGGTTGGACCACCCCAGCGCCCCGCCCTTGCCCGTGTGGACCCAGAGGCGGTACTCGCGGGTGTCGGCGTGCGACCCGGCGGGCAGTACGGCGGCGATGCGGTACTTGTCGCACCCGGTGACCTGAAGCCACGCCCCTTCGCCCCCGTCGGTGGGTTGGGCGTAGACGTGGGCGCGGTCGAAGTCCGGCCGGCGGGCGAGATTCCGCCCGTAGATCTCGATCGTGTCCCCGGGGGCGCAGGTGTCGGGGGTCGCCCACCAGGCCTCCGGTGCGTTCAGGACGAGGGGGCGCGAGCGCAGCCCGTTCCCGTCGCGGGCCCACACAACGAAGATCCCGTCGTACGCCACTTGGGGGATGGTGACGGCCTGGTATTGCCCGGTCGCGAACTGCACCTGGAGCGGCCAGAGCTGCCCCCCGCTCGCCCCGTCACTCTCTCCCCACCCCTCGGCCGTCCCGTCGAGGCCCTCCCCGACGAGCAGGAGCGTCTGGTCCGGTCCGGCGTCGCCGGTCGCGGCGAAGATCACCGGTGCGTTCGCGTCCGCGTCATGCTGCGGGGGTTGGAAGGGCAGGCCGGGGGGCGAGACCCGGACGACGTCGTCCGGAGCCGTCAACGGGTGCGCGGGCGTTTGGGCCTGCGCGTGGGGGGTGGGGTCCATGGGTACGGTTCCTGTCGTTAGTGCCATCAGCACGATCGGCCAAGCACGTCGCATGTCGCCTCCGTGACCGCCGGGGCCTTCTTGCCGGTTCCCAGCCGTGGAGACCGCAAGGGCCGCGGAATACGCAGACCCGGGAGAGCGAAGGCAACCGGCCCCTCCGTCCTCTCCGGAACTCGGGGATAGCATACCCGACTCCTGCATGCCGGTGAAGGCGTTGCAGCGCGAGAGACGTTCGGAGACCTGCCGTGACCGCAGCACAGTGTAGGGCATGTCCGTGCCCCCAGTCGGCCCGAACTCCAGGCGCAGGAAGATGGCGGACCTGGAGAAGGAAGCCCCACGTGGCGGTGGCAAGGTCGTGGAGGCCGACAGTGACTGCAGCCCCCCGGGTCGCTCGTGGTGTTTCCGGCCTCCGCGTCGAATTCCCCGCCGGTTCTCAGCCGATCACTCCGGCACGATCGGCAAGGCCGAGCAGGTCCACCGTCAGCAGGGGGGCTCCGAACGTCGAAACCAGAACTCATCCGCTTGCCCGGGGGCCGGTCCGGCGACGGCAGCGGGGAAAGGCGAACGGCACCGCCTGCGCAGCGGCGCCGCCGCCGTAGCGTGCTCCACGCCCCCGGGCAACCGGACGATTCCCCCGTCGACGTTCAGCACATGGGGCTCTCCACCACGGGCGCCAGCACGATGACGAACGTGCGGGCGGCCTTGCCCTCGGCGATGGCGTGGGCGAGGGCCTGGACGACCTCGGCGCCATGGAGGAAGCGGTGGAAGTTCGGCAGCACCAGCACCGCCGTCCCCCCCGGCCGGGCCAGGGCCCCCGCCGCCCGGATCGCCGCCACCGGGCCCTGCGCCTCCGGGGCCTCGGCCGAGGCATCGCCGACCCGCAGTCCACGGTCGACGTCCCAGACCGCCAGGCCCCAGCCGTGCTCCCGGCACAGCCCCGCAATCTCCGCCAGGGCCTCCTCGTGCTCGAAGCTCCGCACCCACATCCCCGTGAAGGCCGTGGCGATGTACTCGTGAAGGTGCTGCGATAAGCTCATAGGAGTGTGGTCCTTTCGGGTTGGGGGTTCTTCCTGTGGTCGTTCCGTGACATGCTGCATGCCTCGCAGGCTGACAGGCCCGGGGGCCCCAGGCCTCGCGGGGCATTTCCGGCGGCGTTTGACACCCGTGGCGGACAGCGTGTCGGCAAGCGGTTGACGGGTGAGGGTTCGTGGGCGATGATTGGCATCAGATCGGCGCATTTCCTTCCCTCCGCCTCGGGGTTGTGCGGGGCGGGCGGTTGGGCAGAGGGCGGCGGGCAGGGCGAGCGGGCGCATGGGAGCGAGTTCATGGGCGAGGAAATCGATCTTCACGTTGGCGGCTACCACCTGACGGAGTCCATCGGCACCGGCGGGATGGGCAGCGTGTTCCGCGCGACCGTCGAGGCCGACGGCAAGCCCGTCCCGCGCGGCAGCACCGTCGCGGTCAAGCTCCTGCACCCCCACCTGCGGACCATCCCCGAGTTTGTCCAACGCTTCCGACGTGAGGCCCATCTTGCGGCCGCCATCTGTCATCCCAATGTCGTCCGCGTCCTTGATGAGGGCGAGGACGACCGCAAGCACTACATCGTCATGGAATTCGCGCCAGGCCGAAAGCTCACCGATCTCCTAAAGGCGAACTCCCCTCTCAGTCCTCAGCAGACTATCGAGATCATGAGCCAGGTCTGCAACGCCCTCCAAGCGGCCCACTGTGTTGAGGACCCGGATGAGCCCGGGCGCATCCGCAGCCTCGTTCACCGGGACATCAAGCCTGACAACATCGTCATTCAGGATGTATCCGATCGCCCGTTTCCTACAGTCTCCGTCGCCGACGCCAAACCTTCCGTTGCGCAGCTCCGCGTGAAGCTCCTGGACTTCGGGCTCGCAAAGGATGTTCAAAGCCTTTCGACTGCCCTTAGCCAGAGCGGACAGTCCCTCGGCACTCCGGCCTACATGTCCCCGGAGCAGTGCCGCGGGGAGGATGTGGACCAACGCTCCGACATCTACTCTCTTGGCGTCGTCGCCTATCACACGATCACCGGCACGCAGCCATTCGCCGGCCCCACTACCGTCGCCTACGCCCAGCAGCATGCCGAGGAAATCCCCCCCGACATCCTCAAGCGCAATCCCCTGTGTCCGAATAGCCTCGCCGACTGCATCTACCGCTGCCTCGCCAAGGACCCCGCCGACCGCTACGCCTCCCCTGCCGAACTCCAATGCGATCTCGCCCGCATCGTCCGAGGCCAGCCCGTCGCACAGGTCCACCGGTTCCGCAGGAAGGACTCCTTCAACGGTCGCCGGGTCGCCGCCATCGCTGCCTGCACGCTTCTAGTCGCCGCGGCCGTCGCGGTCGGCGGTTGGATGCTGCTAACGGACACAGCGAGATCCGACCTCGCCCGGGCCATGCAGGAGGCCGAGGCCGCCGTCGCCGCACATGAATACGGAAGGGCCAGGTCCCTGATGGAAGACGCGATCGCGGCCATTTCGAACCGGTCGGATCGCGATCAACTGATTGCCCCGGCCCAACGCCGCCTGAGTGCGATTGTGGCCCTGCAGGAGGATGAGCGGGCGAAAGAGGCGCGGTTGGCAAGGGTAGGGCAGCTCATGGGGGAAGCCCGGAAGTTGCTCGTGGAGGGACGCTTGGTGGAGGCGGGGACTGTCATCCGGAGCGTTCTGGAACTCGACCCCGACAGCAAGCAAGGCCTGCTGCTGCAGAATGAGATTCTCCATCGTTTCCGGCTCGCCCAGGCGGCCCCCGTCAAAGTGCAAGCCGATACGGCTGTGGAGAGCCTACGGGCGATGGATCTGGCTCGAAGCGAAGGTTTCGAGGGCCTCTTGGAAGCCCTGGATGCCACCTACCGCTTGGCGGGGACGCTCTTCACGGAGAAGGATTATGGCCTGGCGATAGAGAAGTACCAGGAGGTGATCCGCGAATCTGACCGGTTGGCCCGCCTGGAGGAGGAGCGGCAGCAAGCGAAGCGGGAACTGGCTCGGGCGCGGGACGCGGAGGATGCAGCTCTGCGAGACGGAGCCGAAGAGGAACCCGAGTCGCTGTCCGCCCTGGGGCGAGCCCGAAAGGCAAGGATGGCGGGACAGGGGCAATTCCAGAGCCAGCGCTTCGCCGAAGCCGCCGCGACGTGGCAGCAGTCCAGGGAGGGGTTCGACGAAGCCGGCGAGGCCGCAAGTGGCATTACACGCCTTCGAGACGAGGCGGGAGAAGCGAAGTCGGCAGCAGTTGCGGCGGAGTCTGCGGCGAGGGGCGCGGGAGCCGAAGGGCTGGAAGGCGCGGTGTCCATATGGTCATCGGCCTGCGCGAAGGCTGCTCGGGCGGAGGCCGCGTACAAGGCTCGGGAGTATGCGACCGCTGCGGCCGAATGGAAGTCGGCCGAGAGCACGTTCATCGCCGCTCGGGACCTCGCCACCTGCCTTTCTGCGGTGGCGGACGCCCGAGCGAAGTACCAGGTCACGTTATCCCGATGCGATCAGTCGCTCCTTTGCGAACATGGAGCAGTGGTATGGGAGGAGGTGCAGCAGATCCTCCAGACGGCCACGAGCGAGGGAAAGGACTTCAATGAAGCGGTGAAGGCCTACGAGCGAGCCGCAAGCCTTCTTCCGCAAGCCGTGACGGAGGCGCAAATGGTTCAGGAGGAGGCTCGCTTCGCCTCGCTTCTTCTGGCGGCGCAACGAGCGGCTGAGGTCCTTCCGCCCTTGGGAAACGCGCTTAAGGCCGTGGAAAAGGAGACGCTGGAGTCCGGCCTGCGCGCCGTGCAGGGAGCCTTGGCGATTCGGCCTGCGGACACAACGGCGGCGGGTCTGAAGGACACACTGGAGTCCTATCTGGCTCTCCCAAAGGAAATCCAGCTCGAATTGGGTAACGGCGTGCGCATTCCGTTCGTGCTTGTCCCTGCCGGAAAGGCCACGATGGGCAGCTCCGAGACAGAGGGGGATCGGAAAAGGGACGAGGGCCCCCAGCGCGAGGTGACGATCAGCCAGCCCTTCTACATGGGCGTCTACGAGGTGACGCAGGAGCAGTACGAGGCGGTGATGCAAGCGAAGCCCAGCTATTTCCGGGGGGCGAAGAACCCTGTGGACAACGTCTCGTGGCACGATGCGGTGAAGTTCTGCCGGGAGGTGTCCAAGAAGACGGGGCGCACGCTTCGTCTGCCCACCGAGGCGGAATGGGAGTACGCCTTTCGGGCAGGCAGCAACACACGATACCACTACGGGCAAGACCCGGATGCACGCCGTTTGGGTGAATACGCGTGGTATTTCGGGAACAGCGACTCCAAGACGCACCCCGTGGGGGGTAAGAAGCCCAACGCCTTTGGCCTGCACGACATGCACGGAAACGTGTGGGAGTGGTGCAATGACCGCTATGCGGATTCCTACGCAGGGGGCAAAGAGACGGATCCGACGGGACCGGAATCTGGGGACAGCCGGGTGGTCCGCGGCGGTTCGTGGCTTAGCTTCTCGAAGGACTGTCGGTCAGCCAGTCGCTTCTGCCTGCTGCCGGATACTCGACTGTTCAACGGCGGATTCCGTGTGGTGTCCCTCGTTCCCGAGGAGGATGAGGAATAGGCTTCGCCCGAGCCTGTGAACGCTTCATCAGGTTTGCGGTCAAAGAACGATCTGCGCCTTTCAGGAACGGGCTGTACTGCGAACGGAACGATCATGTGGAGCGATGGGCCAGATGCTGTCTGGATGCTCTTTGTGCATAGACGAATGGGGTTGCTCAATGACGGAACTGACCGGAGAAGTGCAACGGACAGAGAACACAACTGTGCGCCTCGAATCGCTGCTGGACTGCCCGTTGCCATCGGAATCCGGGATGACCGCACGAGAGGTTCTGTCTGGACCCTCCACGTCGATCAAAGCTATTTGCAGGCTCAGAGAGCATGCCAAGCACCTCGCCCGCGTCCTGGGGGCACCGGATGATCACGCAGCGGCGGTGGCGGTTTACTTCGCGGCCATCGCGAGGGCGAAGGTGGCGAGCGGGGAGACGATCACGTCCCACTCCCCCGCGTACCTGGTCAACGCGATGGGGCAGCTCATGGACCAGCCCTGGATGCCCGACGGCCTCCGCTCGCTGCTGCGGGGGGCGAGGGATGCGTGGCTGAGCGAGGGGGCGAGCGCAGCAGGGCGGCTGGACGCGCCGGGGTACGGCGGGTTCGCGATCACCGGGGAGTTCGGCCGATCCGGGCTGCTGTGCCTCTACTCCGCCCGCCACCCCGTGCAGCCGAAGGGGCGATACCTGGTGAAGGTCTTCCAGCCGCCGATGTTCTGGATCCAAGCGGATCGGCCGGAAACGTACCTCCAGACGTTCCTGGATCGCGTCGACGCCCACCACCGCGTTTGCGAGAGCGGAGCGGAGCACTGGGTGCCCCTGCACGCGTCCGGGAAGGCGGAGGGGGCGGGGTTCGCGGCGATGGACGCCTACGACCGGTCGGCGGAGTCGCTGATGCTGACGAAGGTCCGCATGCGAGCAGGCCTGCTGCGGGAGATCGTCTTGGGTGTGCTGGACGGTCTGATGGAGGCGCGGGCGGCGTTGGGGCGCCCCCACGGGGCGGTCAAGCCGAGCAACGTGCTGCTGCGAGACCGGCGATGGGGACACATGGAGGTGGGGTTGGCGGACCCGGCCCCGGCGGCGTGGCTGGCGGACGTATCGGATGCGGTGGAGCGCGAAGCGACGGACCTGGCGGCGCTGGGGCGACTGATCTACGGCCTGATCCTGCACCGCCTGCCCGTGGGGGCGGGGCTGGTGCAGGCGGGCGAGAGTGGGGAGTGGCAAGTCCTGGGCCGCAAGGCGGGGGCGCGATGGCGCGACCTGTGCAATCGCCTCCTTCGCACGCAAGCGGGCGTGGACGTCTGCCCACTGGAGGCGATCCGCGAGCAGGCGGCCGGGATGCGGCAATGACTTGGTGGCGGGCTCATCGGTGGTGTCATCGTAGCTCCGTCTGCGGCCAGCAGGGCTCGTGCCGCGAGAGGGCCTGACGTCAGACATCGCCATCCTGACGCGCTGCAACGGCAAGCAGTTCGTGCTCTTAAACGCCCGCCTCTTCGCCAGCGAGAAGAGCGGACGGTGGTGGGTGTCCTACACCTACCGCAACCGGATCTCGGGGGAGGAGGATCGGAAGGTGCTCTTCGGGGCCGGCTCCAGCGGCCGCCCCAAGCTGATTGTCTTCGGGCTCTGCCGCCCGAAGATGAACCCGAAGACCAAGCGGGCCTTCCCGCCCGACTACGTGTACGATCCGTACGATCGGACCCCGCTGGTCCCCGCCGAGTTGGACGCGCCGTTCCACAAGGTGCAGGAGGAGGCGCCCTGACGCAGGAGGGCAGGACGCGCTGCCGTGCTGGGGGGCGCAAACGATCCTTTGGATAGCGGCAGGGCTGTCCCCAGGGCCCGCACCTCTCCGCAGTACGCCAGGTGTCCCCTGCAGTACAGCGACGCGTACAGCAGCATCATCCCGCACGGGTGGAACTCGCTGGTCACGCCCGCCCCTGGGCTGCCCGAGCGGTACGTCACCCGCAGGGGCTCGCCGGCCGTGGGCGGCCTCGTAGGCGAGGAAGGCCGAATTGCCGGCGGAGCCCCCCAACCCACGTAGGTCTTCAAGCAAATGCCACGGGCAAGATGCCCGGGGGACACATGGCCGAGACGGCGAGACGGCCATGCCACGGGAGCCCAAAGGTGCGATCCCCCTGCATAACACGCCGCCAGCGGTTGCCCCGGGGCAACCGGCGAGGGGCGCCTCGTCGTCATGACCGGCAGCAGGCTTCTGAACGCCTGTCTCTCGACTGCCGCCGCCGCAGGCGCAGCCACATGAGGCTGTCGTACTCGACGGGGGTGATCGCTCCGCACCGGAGCCCACACCGTTTGTCAACGCCACCGACAGGACCGTACCACGGCCAACCCGGAGGGTCAACGACTGCAGACCGCACGGTGCACGACCGTTCATGCAGCCGGGCGAGAGCGGCCGCGGGGGCGGTGGTGGAGGCGGTATTCCTCTTGCTTGCCATCTACTCGTTCTCCGTCGGGGCGGTGCGTTTCTGGTGGGGGTGGACCTACCGAACGCCCTCGCCCAACAGCTCTCCCAGCACAACCGCGACATTGGCGCCGTAGAAGGCAAAGCCCGCGGTGTTGGGGTGGCAGCCGTCGATGAGCATCGCCGGGCCCGGGGGGACGAGGCGCTCGCGAGGGACCCAGGTGAGACCGCCCAGCGAGGACACGATGTCGCGGAGGTGGCGGCGGTAGTCGGCGAAGGTCTGCCCGGTGGGATTGGTGCGGGAGGGATCGGTGTCCCCGCCAGCGTACCAGAGCGGTTCGAGGACGGCGGTGGGAGCGTGCGGGTAGTAGTCGCGGAGGCGATGGAGGAAGGCTTTCGCCAGTTCGGGGGAGCTACCGCGGTTCCAGTCGTTCACCCCGTAGGCGACGGTGATCGCGTCGGGGGCGTGCGGCAGGGGCGGTTCGGGGATGCTGTCCGCGTCGAACACCGCCCCCCCGACCCCGGTGTTGTGCAGCGACAGGCCCGTGGCGCGGGCGGCGATGGCGGGGTAGCACAGCGAGGGGAACGGGGTCTCCATGCCCTGCGTGATCGAGTCGCCCATCGCCAGGTACGTGCCCGTGCGCGGGCGCGGGCGGCAGGCGGATCCGTCGGGCAGCGAGATCGCCAGGGAAGTGACGATCCGCATCTGCGGCAGCCACAGCTCCACGCTCCGCACGCCCTGCCCGGGCAGGACGATCATCTCACTGACGGGCGACCCGTCGTCGCTCCCCACCGACGCCACCGCGAGCCCGTCGACGTAGCAGTCGAATCGCCCCGCCGAGCGCGAGAACTTCCCGAGCGTCGCGTCCAGGTGCAGGCGGTCGGCGTCGGTCGCGAAGGCGACGCGGACACCGGCGGGGCAGCGGGCGCGGATCCACCACCCCTCCGTCGCCGACCAGTACGCCATCGCCCCCGCCCCGAACCGCCGCAGCAGCAGCCCCCCCTCCTCGCCCTCGACCGCCAGCACGCCCTGCACGCACTCCGCCAGTTGTTCCGTCGTCAGCGTTCGCACTCGTTGCTCCCTTCAATTCCACGCGTCGCGGTGACGCGCAGAAGATACCGCCGAAGCGATCCTGTTGCACGCGCCTCGCGAACAGCGGAACCGGCCCGGGAATGAACTGGAATGCGTGTCACACTGCCCGCGTGGATGGCCAGGCCAGTTCCACGCCCTGGGCGACCAGTTCCTGCTGGAACTCGTGCAACTCCTCGGGGTGCTCGCGGAGGGCGTGGGGTTCGGTGGAGTGGTTGAGGCACCAGCCCGCCAGCAGCCCCGCGGACTCGCCCACGTTCCACTCCACCGGGTGCAGGCGGTAGCACCCGTTGGTGATGTGCGTGGTCCCGATGTTCTTGGCGGCAGGCAGGAGGTTCCGCATTCGTACCGGCAGCAGCGCCCCCAGCGGGATGCGGAACGGGAGCGAGGAGATGTCGATGTAGTTGTCGCCCCCCGTGCTCATGTGCAGGTCGATGCGGTAGCAGCCCACGCCCACGGTGTCGGCGAAGGGTTCGGCGAGGGTATCGGCGAGGGCGGTCGGGGCGTGCGGGGTGCGGTGCGGGATCGGGTTCACGCCCAGCCGCACCTGCGTCCCCACGTGCTGCTCCAGGACGCGGAAGACGGGCACGATGCGGCGGGACTCGCGGATGTAGGGGTACTTCGCCAGCCCGTCGCGCGTCCCGACGAGTTCGGGGCACAGGCACAGCCCCGGATACCCGCAGCGCCCGTCGGGGCGGGGCGCCTCCGTCTGCAGCCAGTACAGCAGGCTCAGCGAGAGCTGCCTGGCGTCGTGGAGGCTGCGGGCGGACTCGTCGGGGGGCACGTCGATCACGCGCCCGGCGAAGTAGTCGTTCATCGGCCAGTTGACGAGCGTGACCTCGTCGGGGGCGTCGGAGGGGGCGTAGTGGTCGCGGGTGGTGATGCGGCGGTACAGCCAGCGGGCGTACTCCGCCCCCGTCGCCTCGTGCGGGAACAGGACGTTGCGGCGGGGCTCGAGCGTCCAGGGCAGAACGTCGGTGAACGAGATCAGCTCCCCGCACCACGGGGGCGTGAGCGGGGGCACGTAGCTTCGCCAGCGGTCGTACTGGGCGGGGCGATCGATGGTGTGGTCCGCCCCCTCGCGGGTGTCGTGCGCCATGGGGAAGCACCAGGTGATGGCCTGGCAGTTGGCGGGATCGGCGACGGACGGGGCGTGGGGCTCCCCGGTGTCGGACTGGGCCTCCGCACCGGTGACGTACTCCACACCCGCCAGCGGCAGCAGGTCGCCCAGTTCCGTCGCGTCGAGGACGAAGGCGGCGTCGATGGTCACCTCGCCCCCGTCGTCGAGGGAGCGGAGCGTCACCGAGCGGACGCGGTCACCGTCGGTGTCGCACGCGATCGGCTGGTGGCGGAGCAGCACGCGCAGGCGGCCGCTCGCCCGCGGGTACGCGAGCATCTGCTCGATCACCGCCAGCGCCACGCCCGGAAGGCAGCACAGGCGGCTGACGTGCCCGCCCCCGGGGTTGAGGAAGCGGTCGGCCCTGGCGCGGGCGGTGAGCGGGAAGTGCTCGCGGTAGTACTGGCGGACCCCGTCGCGGAACGCGCGGTAGCGCTGGGTGCATCCGAAGCTCTCGATCCAGGGGTGCTCGTCGGGCGGGACGGCCTGGCTGGTGAGCTGCCCGCCCAGCCAGTCCGTCTCCTCGGTGAGGATCACCGACCGCCCCATCGCGCACGCCCCCATCGCCGCCGCCACGCCCCCCGTCCCGCCCCCGACGATCAGCACGTCGCACTGCACGACTTCGCCACCCTCCCTCTGCCCGCCGCCTGCACCGTCCACCATCGCACCGCCTCCTTTCCCGCCACGCACCGTAGCGGCCGCCGCATTCTAGTCCGCCCGCGGCGGACGTTCCCATCTCAAGGAAATCCCAAGACGGCCAAAACCAGAAAGGGACCAGAAGAAAAGCCCGTCGGGGCCGGCGGTGAAGGCGGCCCCGACGGGCGGGGGTGCGGGCGTTCGTCTCGGTGCGGCCCGGGCGCTCGGTAGCGGAGGCCGGGCCGGTAGCGTCTAGATCAGGGCCAGCAGGTCCACGACCTCCTCGTCGGCGGTGTCGAAGAGCTTTCGCGTGCCCGCCTCGAGCGTCTCGGACATCACGTCGGCCGAGCCGGGATCCTCGTGGGCCACACCCAGCACGTGGCCCAACTCGTGGCGGAGGACCGTCAACAGATCGATCGCCCCGGCGGCGGGGGAGGTGTCCGTGGCGGACAGCCCTCCGGCGGTCTCGGTGGTGAACTCGGCGTTGTCGAGGGGGGTCTCGTCGATGAACCAGCCATAGCCGGCGGCGTCATCGTCGAGGTAGATCACGCCTCTGTCCTCGTAGGCCAGCAGGGATCCGCCCAGGTCGGTGATAACGAACCGGACACCGGCGAGGAGTTGGGAGAGGTCGGCGTTGAGGGCAGCTTCCCAGTCGGCGATGGCGGTTTGGACGAGGTCGTCGCTCGGAGCGTCGGAGAGGGTCACCCCGGTGGGTTCGGCCGTCGTGGGGGCCGTGGCGACCTGCATCGCCGCCTGCCCAAAGACCATGTACCCCAACTGCTCGGTGGTGTGGTTGCGCTCGGAGTCGCCGATCATGTCCTCGTTCACGGCGAGGTCGATGTCCGTGGTGGTCACCGGGGCCGGGCCGTACAGCATGGCCCAGCCGCCGTCGGCGCCGTCCATGGCGTTCTGGCTCACCGTCGCCGACGAGACCGTCGCGAACCCGCTGATGGTGTAGCTGTACGGGGGCGTGTCGCTGATGCCCTGCACAGTGTCCGCTCCGAGGGCCGCCACGTAGTCCACGCCGTTGATGGTTCCGCTGCCAGATTCGATCACGATGTACCCGATGGTCTCATCGCTGCGGGTGGTGTCGGAGTCCTCGCCCACGTGCTTGCCGGTGCGAAGCGTCGTCGAGGTGGGCGGGGTGGAGGAGCTGGTTCCGCGGCACCAGAAGACGGACCAGTCGGTGTCGTTGTAGCTCATCACCTGCCCCAGGACCACGGGGGTGGTGTAGCTGTTGGCGTAGGTCCGGGATTGGCCGTTCCAACTGCTCTTGCGGTCGGTGACGGTGGAGGTGTACTTGACGGCCTCCATCTTCACCCCGTCGTTGGCGACGGTATAGACGCCCTCCTCGACCACCATGTAGTGGACGGTGATCCCGGTGACGTCGCCGGTCTGCCCATCGGCCCGGTCGACGCGGACCTGGAAGCTGTTGCCCGAGGCGTTCTGCACGCGGGCGGCGATGGGAGGCAGCGTGCCGTTGTGCACCACCGTGCAGACCACGACCATCGAGTTGTAGTCGTTGGCGAGGTTCACGGTGGTCCAGCCGGTGTTGCTCACGGTGGTGACGACGCCCTCGAGGAGCTTCGGCCCGGCGGGGTCGTCGTCGGCGATCGTCACCGTATCACTGGACGGGGTGCCGATGGTGTAGGCGGCGTCGGTGGAGAGCGTGAGCACCACCGTCTCGTCGCCCTCGTGATCGGCGTCGTCGACGGGGGTGACGGTGATGACGGCCGAGCTGTTCCCATCGGCGATGACCACACTGCCGGTGAGGGTGGCGTAGTCGCTCGTGTTCGTGGCCGTCCCGCCGATCGAGTAGTACACGGTCAGGTCGCCGCTGGTCTGGTCCCGCGTGACGGTGAACTGCCCGGTCTCGGAGGACTCCTCGGCGGCGGAGGCGTCGGTGGCGGTCAGGGTGACGGTGGGGGTGTCCGACACGGTCCAGACGACCTGGGCGTGGCCCTGCTGGGGGTCGTACGTCTGGGTGCGGGGGGCGTCGAGGTAGATGGTCCCGTTGAGGGTCGCCTGGCTCTTGGCCTGGTTGATGGTGAGGGTGTACCCATTGAGGGCCAACTGCGTTCCGCCGGCCATGTCGAGGGCGCCGATCTCCTGGTTGCCCGTGAGCTTGACGATGCCCTTCTGCCGCAGCAGCAGTTCGGAGCCCGACAGGTCCTCGCTCGTCAGGACCGTCGCCTGGTCGTCGACGGTGTCCCCGTTGCGGTCGAAGCTGTCGATGATGACCTGGCCCTCGCCGCTCGCCTGGTCGCCCGTCTGCAGGTAGATCGTGCCCGCCGACGCATGGGCGCTGCTGGCCCCGCCGGTCCCGGGCTGGGCGTTGAAGCTCCCGGTGTACCCCGAGAACGTGTTGCCGGTCCCGGTGAGGACGACGGCGATCCGCCCGCCGCCGCCGTCGCCCGTGTTCGACCCGCCGGTGGAGTCCCCGCCCTTGGCGGCGACGCTGCCGGACCCGCTGATCGACGCGGTGGACAGGTACACGCTCCCGCCCGCTCCCGCCCGGGTGTAGGTCTGCAGCGGGGCGTTCACGTTGGCGAGGATGCTGCCGTTGATGGTGGAGCTGCCGGCGACGGTGAGGTAGACGGACCCGCCGCCCTCATGCTGCCAGTCGCTCGTGCTGCCCCCGCCCATCCCGTGCAGCGTGGGGGCGAAGATCGAGTCGTAGACCGGCCCGCCGGTCCAGCTCGATCCCGTCCCGCCGAGCCCCCCGTGCGACGCCCCGCCGTTGTAGTTGGGGTAACCCGGGCGGTAGCCCTTGCTCGTCACGTCGATCGCCCCGCCCGACCCGATCGTCAGGTTCCCGCCCACGTCCACGCGGAGGCGGTACTGGTCGGGGTTGGCCTCGCTGTAGCCCTTGCCGTTAAGCTCCTGCGTCCACGTCCCCCCGCTGATCTCCAGGTCGCCCGTGATGCTCATGACCGTGAACGTGGCGGAGTAGGCGGAGTAGGTGGTCGGAATCGTCACGGTCCCCGTGTACCCGGACGCCTGCGCCCAGTCGCTCACGGTGTACGTCACGTCCCAGTACAGGTCCTTGGTGCTCGTGGCGTCCAGGGCGATGTCCACCCCGTTGGCGAGGGCGTCCCCGGCCCAGTTGTAGGGGTTGGAGGCGAGGGTGTCGTCGCCCTGACCGACCCACCAGGCGGTCCCGGCGGGAACGTCGTTGTCTTCGATAACGACCGTCGCCTCGCTGTTGGCCCCGATCGTGTACCCCGTCCCGCTCGCCAGCGTCAACGTCAGCGGCTCGTCGGTCTCCTTCACCGAGTCGTTGACCGGGGTGATGGTGATCGTCGTGCTGCCCTGGCCGTTGGGAATCACCACGCTGCCGGTGAGCGTCTGGCTGTAGTCCCCGCTGTCCGCCAGGCCGCTCACGGTGTAGTTGACCGTCAGGTCCCCGCTCGTGCCCGTGCGGGTGATCGTGAAGACGCCGTCGTCCGGGCCCGTTTCCGATGCGAAGGCGTCGGTGGCGGTGAGGTTCACCTCGACGGCCCCGTCGTTGTCGGCGATGTCCACGGTGGCGTGATCGGGCGAGCCCACCGTGTACCCGCTGCCGGAGGCGACCGTCAGCAGCACGGTCTCGTCGGCCTCGGTCTCGGCGTCGTCCACGGGGGTGACGGTGATCGTGGCGCTGGCCTGCCCGTCCGGAATCACCACGCTGCCCGAGAGCGTCGCGTAGTCCGTCGTGTTCGTCGCCGTCCCGCCGATGGTGTAGTTCACCGTCAGGTCCCCGCTCGTCAGAGCCGGGCCGCTCCCGCTCCGCGTCACCGTGAACGTCCCGGTGTCCGGGCCGGTCTCGGAGGCGCTGGAGTCGGTCGCGACGATGGAGACGGAGGGCACGTCGTCGCTGACGATCGTGACCGTGTCGCTCGCCGGGGAACCGATGCTGTACCCGCCCGAGGCGAGGGTGAGCACCACGGTCTCGTCGGCCTCGATGTCGCTGTCATCCACGGGCGTGACGGTGATCGTCGCCGAGGTCTGCCCATCGGGGATTACCACGCTGCCCGAGAGCGTCGCGTAGTCGCTCGTGTTGGTGGCCGTCCCGGCGATGGTGTAGTTCACCGTCAGGTCCCCGCTCGTCAGGGCGGGGCCGCTCCCGCTGCGGGTCACGGTGAACGTCCCGGTCGTCTGGCCGGCCTCGGTGGCCGTCGCGTCCGTCGCGGTGATCGCCACCGTCGGCACGTCGTCGCTGACGATCGTCACCGTGTCGCTCGCCGGGGAGCCGATGCTGTACCCGCCCGAGGCGAGGGTGAGCAGCACGGTCTCGTCGGCCTCGATGTCGCTGTCGTCCACGGGCGTGATCGTGATGACCGCATTCGCCTGACCGTCCGGGATGGTCACGCTGCCCGACAGCGTCGAGTAGTCGGTCGTATTCGTGGCCGTCCCGGCGATCGTGTAGTTCACCGTCAGGTCCCCACTCGTCAGGGCGGGGCCGCTCCCGCTGCGGGTCACGGTGAACGTCCCGGTCGTCTGGCCGGCCTCGGTGGCCGTCGCGTCGGTGGCGGTGATCGTCACCGTCGGCACGTCGTCGCTGACGATCGTCACCGTGTCGCTCGCCGGGGAGCCGATGCTGTACCCGCCCGAGGCGAGGGTGAGCAGCACGGTCTCGTCGGCCTCGATGTCGCTGTCATCCACGGGCGTGACGGTGATCGTCGCCGAGGTCTGCCCATCGGGGATCACCACGCTGCCCGACAGCGTCGCGTAGTCGCTCGTGTTGGTGGCCGTCCCGGCGATCGTGTAGTTCACCGTCAGGTCGCCCTGGGTGGCGGTGCGGGTCACGGTGAACGTCCCGGTGGTCGGTCCGGCCTCGGTGGCGGAGGCATCCGTCGCCGTCAGCGTCACCGTGTCCAGGTCGTCGCTGACGATTGTCACCGTGCCTCCCGCGGGAGACCCGACGTTGTACGCCGCATCGGCCGACAGGGTGAGGACGAGGGTCTCGTCGGGCTCGATGGCCGAGTCGTCGACGGGGGTGATGGTGATCGTCGCCGACGCCTGCCCGTCGGGGATGGTGATGGTCCCGCTGAGGGTCTCGCTGTAGTCCCCGCTGCTCGCCGTCCCCCCGACCGTGTAGCGGACCACCAGGTCCCCGCTGGTCGGCCCGGTGCGGGTCACGGTGAAGGTGCCCGTGGTGGGCCCGGCCTCGGTGGCGATGGGGTCGGTGGCCTCGATCGTGACGGTGGGCCGCAGGACGCGGGTGAAGACGATCTGCGAGCTTCCGACCTGCGGGTCGTAGGTCTGGGTCTTGGCGGCGTCGAGGTAGATGGTGCCGCTGAAGACCGCCTCCTCGGGGGCGGAGTTGATCGTGAGGGTGTACCCGCCCAGCAGCAGGTTCGTGCCGCTCGCCATGTCCAACCCGCCGATCACGGTATTGCCCATGAGCTTCCACAGGCCCTGCTGCCGCATGGTGACCTGGACCTTGCTCATGTCCTCCGCGAGGAACTGGTAGGCGTAGTCGTCCACGGTATCGCCGTAGCGGTTGGCGAAATCGATGACCAGTTCGCCCTGCCGCGGCCCCTCGGACCCGGCCTGCTTGTAGACCGAGCCCGCGGCCGCCTTGGCGCTGAACCCCCCGCCCGTGCCCGCCTTGGCGGACAGGGTCCCGGTGAAGTTGGCGAAGGTGCTCGCCGAGCCGGTGAGGATGACGGCGAGGCGTCCGCCGCCGCCGTTATTGGTGTTGGACCCGCCGAGGGAGTTCCCCCCCGCGGTTTCGATGGCGCCCGAACCGGAGAGGCTGCCGGTCTCGAGGTACACGCTGCCGCCCGCGGCCGCCCGCGAGTACGTCGCCGTCGGGGCGTCCACGTTCGCCAGGATGCTCCCGTTGATTGTGCTGGTTCCGTTGACGACGAGGAAGACCGAGCCGCCCCCCGAGAAGTTCGTCGCGCTGACCGACCCCCCGCCCGTGCCGTGGTAGAGCGGCATGAACGGATCGTCGTAGGGCGTGGCGGGGTAGCTGCTCCGCCCGCCGTGCGTCCCCCCGCCGTTGTAGTTCGGCTTGCCCTCGACGTAGCCCTTGCTCGTCACGTCGATGGACACCCCACTCGCCACCGTGAGGTTCCCGTACACCATGGCGTTGAGGCGGTACTCGTCGCGGCCGGACTCGCTGTAGCCCTTGGTGTTGGCGATATGCGTCCACTTGCCGCCCTGGAGATCCACGTTGCCCGAGACGTAGAACGTCGTGAACGTGGAGGAGAAGGTCGAGTACGTCGTGCCGATCGTGACCGTCCCGGTGTAGGCGGAGGTCTGGGTCCAGTCGTCGATGTTGTAGGTGACGTCCCAGACCAGGTCGGCGGTGCTGGTTCCGTCGAGCAGCACGTCCACCCCGTGGTCCAGGGCGCCCGACCAGTTGTTCGGGTTGCTCGCCAGCCCGTCGCCCCCGCCGTTGGTCCACGTGACCGTCGCGGCGGAGAAGTCGTCGTCGAGGATCCGCCCCGTGGCGCTGTTGGGGGCGCCCAGCGTGTAGGTGGGGCTGGTTGTGAGGGTCAGCTTGAGCTGCTCGTGCCCCTCGCGGGCCCCGTCGTTCACGGGGGTGACGACGATGTCAGCGTACAGTTCCCCGTCAGGGATGGTGATCGTCCCGCCCAGAGTCTCGCTGTAGTCGCCCGCGCTCGCGTTGCCGCTCACCCCGTACATCACCACCAGGTCGCCCGACGCGATGTCGCCCGGGCCGCTGCGGCTGATGCGGAAGCTCATCGTCCCGTTGCCCGCCTCGCTGCCCGAGGCGTCGGTGGCGGTGATGGAGACGACCGGCTTGTCGTCGCTGGTGATGTTCACCACCCCGCTGTAGGGCGAGCCGATCTGGTAGGCCGCGTCGGAGGCCAACTGCACGCTCACCGACTCGCTGCCCTCGATCTCATCGTCGTCGATCGGGGTGACGGTGATGACGGCCGAGTTCTGCCCGCTGGGGATCACCACCGATCCGGTCAGCGTAACGTAGTCGCTGCCGTTCGTCGCCGACCCCCCGATGGTGTAGTACACCGTCAGGTCCCCGCCCGTGAAGCTGCGGGTGACGGTGAACGCCCCCGTCGCCAGGCCCGCCTCGGCGGCGGTGCTGTCCGTCGCCGACAGCGTGACGGTCGGAATCCCGTCGTTGTCCCCGATCGTCACGGTCCCGCTGATGACGGCCCCGCGGGCGTAGGCGTCGTCCTTGGCGAGCGTGAGGATCAGCGTCTCGGGGCCCTCGACCTCCTGGTCGTCCACGGGCGTGACGGTCACGACCACGGAGGACTGCCCGTCGGGGATCACCACGCTGCCCGTCAGCGTGGGGGTGTAGTCGCCGCTGCCGGCCGTCCCGCCGACCGTGTAGTGAACCGTCAGGTCCCCGCTGGTGCCCGTGCGCGTCACCGTGAAACTGCCGGTATCGGTCCCCTGCTCGTGGGCCGAGGTGTCGGTGGCCTCCAGGGTGACGGTGGTCCAGGTGCCCGTGAGCACCACGCTGGCGCCCTGGATCTCCAGGCGGCACCCGCTCCAGCCCGTCGTCCCGTAGTCGAGCACCACGCCCGAAAGGTCCGGGGCGGTCCCACTGAAGGTGAACAGGACGTGGTCCTCCGTCACGAAGCCCCCGTCGTCCACCAGCTTGAGCGTCCAGGTGCTGCCGCCGTAGGGCAGCGTGACCACGCCGCTGACGGAGATCGAGTCGCTCACGGTGTCGCCCAGGGAGCACTCGTAGGTCGCCCCGTTCTCCAGCGTGAGGTCCCCGGTGATGGACATCGCCCCGGTGGCGCTTCCGGGGGCGATCGTCCCACCGCTCGCCACCGTCACGCTCCCGCTCACCGCCCCCCCGCCCGAGAGCCTCAGCCCGCTGGCGACGGTGACGGGCCCGACGAGCGTCCCGCCCGTGTTGACCGTGACGTTCGCGTTGAGGGCGTCGGTAACGCTGGCCGTCAGCTTGCTGCCGGACTGGACCGTCACCGGGATCCCGCCCAGGCCCCCGGTGTAGGTGACCATCATCTCGCCCGTCCGCGTCCCGTCCCCGACGATCCACTCGCTGATGGCGTTGGAGTACGCGGGGGCGGAGCTGTCGAGCACGAAGCGGCCGCGGCCCTGCCCGTCGAGGACGCGCCCGACCACCTTGTTCCCGCCCGTGAGCACGAACGTCGGGCAGTACGTGTCCAACCCGAGCAGCAGCCGCTCCTCCGACCCGTACGCGTTGCCCGCCGAGAGGAAGACCATCTCGGTGAACCCGTTGCTGCCGTCGACGTTGATCGTGCCCTGCTGCAGGCGGCGGGTCACCTCGCTGGTGCTCGTGCTGAACGCGCTGGTCTGCCGCGCGATGCCCATCCACGGCGAGCCGTTGCCGATGTTCAGCGTGAAGGCGGGATCGTTGAAGTTGTTGCCCAGGCCGAACAGCAGGTCATGGGCGGTTCCGAGGTTCTGGATGGAGCTGGTGCTGACCGTGGTGTGGCAAACCACCGCGCCCGTGGACAGGATGGCCTCGGGCGTCGTCGGGCTCCCGCTGAAGCTGCTGACGCGGTAGACCGACCCGAGTTGCGCGCTGGACCCGCGGATCTGCCCGAACTCCGAGACCGTGAAGCGGTCGGGCGTGCTGGACCATGTGCCCACCAGGTTGATCGTCCCGTGGTCCTCGGCGGTGATCCCCGCCGTCACGCCCCCCACGGCCGTCTGGGCGCCCCACGTGTAGCTCACCAGCCCCCCGATCCCGCGGACGGTCACCGGGCCCGTGCCCAGGGCCCCGGCGACGGTGGCGTTGAGTTCGGTCACGCGGCGCTGCCCGGAGACGTGGTCGACGAGGAACCCGCCCGAGAAGTTGGGCTGGGCGGCGGAGAGATGCATCTGCGTCCCGTACGTCATCGCCCGCAGCGTCACCAGTCCGCTGCCCTGGAGCTGGTCGGCGTCGTCGAAGACGATGTCGTCGCTGTTGGCGTAGAACGTCGCCCCGCCCTCACCGATGGTGACCGTCCGCCCCGACGCGGGGTTGAAGTCCCCCCCGTTCGTGCCGATGCTCACCAGCACCCCGCCCCCGAGCGTGAGGTCGTTGGCGCTGTTGCCGAAGATCGTGTCCGCCCCGGCGGTGCTGTACAGGAACGTCCCGCCGCTGATGGAGATGGGACCGGTGAAGTCGCTGAGGGTGTTCCCGAAGGCGTAGGTCCCGCCCCCGAAGAAGTTCACCCCGCTCGCCGTTCCGCTCACCGGGCAGGTGATCGTGTGCGTCTTGCCCGAGCGGGCGTTGACGTTCAGCGTCCCGTTGCTGAGGATCAGCTTGTATGTCCCCAGGATGCTGAAGCTGTTGAGGCTGTCGATCGTCACCCACCCGACGGTCTCGTCCTGCGTGTCCAGCGTAACGCTGGCCCCGCTGGAGAAGACGGCGACGTCATTGGGCCCGGGCACCTCGCCCAGGTCCCAGTTGGTGTAGGTGGACCAACTCCCCGTCCCGCCGATCCAGTGGAAGGTGCGGGTGTCGTTGTCGGCGAGGGTGATCGTGCCCGTCTCCGGGTACGCCAGGTCGTAGTTCGCCGTATCCAGAAGGGTCAGCGTCAGGTACTCGTCGATCTCGGGAGCGGCGTCGTCGATGGGGGTGACGTCGATGTAAACATAGCGCTCGTTGGCGGGGATGGTCACGCTGCCGGTGAGGGACTCGTAGTAGTCCCCGCTGGCGGCCGTGCCGCTGAGGGAGTAGCTCACCGTCAGCGGACTGCCCGTGGGCCCGGTGCGGTAGACCATGAACCGCCCGCCGTCCTCATTCTCCTCCGAGGCGTCGGGGTCGATGGTGATCAGGCTGACCTGCTGCGTGGCGGGCTGCTCGTAGGAGGTGAACTCCCACGCGCCCCCGACCTGGGTGAAGTTGACCTTGGCCCCCCCGGGCAGGTTCACGGTGATCGTGCCCGACCCGTAGGTGACGCTGTAGTCCGCCCCCGCCACCGGCAGGTCTCCGGTGAGGTCGTTGAGCGGGAGCATCACGGTGACCAGCGGGGTGTTGGCGTTGGCGGTGTAGTCACCGCGGACCTTGTACCACTGCACGCCCATGCGGTCGAAGTACCACGAGCCCTCGAAGTCCGTCGGCCCCGTGGCCGTCAGCGACGCCGCCGGGCCGAACGTGCGGAGCAGCATCCGCCCGTTGTTGCCCTGGATGACGGCCCCCAGGCCCCCATCAATGGTCGAGGCCGCGAAGCCCGCCTGGTACTGGGCCGTCACCACCCCGCTGCCCGAAGCGACGATGTCGTCCAGCAGGATGAGCGCCTCGCCCTGCAGCTCCTGCTGCGTCATGACGAACACCCGGTGCGCCCGCGTGGCCGCCCCGTTGGCGTAGGCGTCCGTGGTGTCCATCACGAACCCACGGTATCCGGCGGCGGCGTTCTCGAAGCTGCTGAGGATCGTCGCCATCGGCGTGTTCGAATCCGTCACGCCATTGCCGTCGATCAACGGGATGCTGTGGACCGTCTGGTCCCCGTCGCTGGCGTTGCCCTGGAAGTAGCCCGGGTCGATGAGGTAGGCCTCCTCGTTCGCCTGGACGACGAAGCTGCCTTTGTCGTACTGCTTGTGGTGCCCGTAGCGGTGCCCCCCGATCGCCGAGACCACCATGTCCGGGTAGAAGTCCGACCCGTCGGTGCGGATCGTGACGCCCTGCGTATTGTTGTCCAGCACGACCTTCGTGGCGATGGTGGGGAAGCTCGACGGGCTCGCCGTCGCGTCCCGCCACAGGAACCCCCAGGCGACGTACGGGTCGCGGACGTCGAGGTTGTTGCGGTAGTAGCTGGAGATGAGCCCGTCGGCGTCGGCGGCGATGCGGGAGGCCATCTCGTCCGCCAGCCAGCGGTACAGCCCGTCGTTGAAGCGGGCGCCGAAGTCCGCGCAGATGGTGAAGCCCGTCAGGAACGGCTGGGTGTCCCCGAAGCTCTGCATCCCGGTGACCTTGTCGCCCGCGAGCAGGAACTCGACGTAGTCCCGCATGTTCGACAGCGACGGCGCCGTCAGCAGCCCCTGGTGCGAGCCCGTCGCCTGCTCCAGCGCCTTGGCGAAGTACAGGTAGTACCCGAACCCGTAGTCCCAGTACAGCGAGCCCTCCGGGCACCCCCCGTCGACCATGAACCCCTTGTCGATGTAACTGTTCTCCAGCAGGTCGACCGCCCAGTTGATGGCGTAGACGCTCTCGGTGTACATGGTGTGCTTCATCACCAGGCCGGACATGCCCGCCACCCCGGCGGCGACGACGACGGTGTTGGACCCGGGGTTCCCGTACCACCCCCACGTGCCCTCGTCGTCGGTGAGCAGGTCGGAGAAGTAGCCCTCGAACCACCCCCGCTCCGTCGCCGTCAACTCGGCGGCGAGGGCGTTGTAGGCCTCGGCCATCGCGGTCACCCGGCCCACCGCCACCTGCCCCTGCTGGCTCACCCAGCCGATGGTGTTGGCGACGTAGTCGACCTCCCGCATCAGCCGGTCACGGTACTCCGGCTTGCCCGTCAGCAGATACCCATAGAGGCTCGTCACGATGACCGAGCCGTTGGAGTCGAAGCTGTTGATCAGGCCGGTGGAGAGGTGCTTCTCCGCGCGGTCGAGGATGGGCTGAACGTAGTCGGCGAAGGCGGGGTTGGCCGCCTTGGCCTTCAGCGCCGCCACCCCCGCGTCGCCGAACCACGGGCTCACGTACGTCGCGTGATACCCGAACTTCGGGGACCCGCCGAACGTGTTGCCGCCCGTGGCCGCCGCGATCGTCGCCAGCCCCACCGTCGTCCCCCCCGCCGGAACCGTGAACGTCGCCTGCCGGGACGACACGATCGTCACGTTCGTCGCCGCCGAACCGTTGACGGAGAACGTCGTCGTCGCCTCGAACCCCGCCCCGAAGACGGTGATCGTCACCCCCCCGTTCAGATGCGCGTTATCCGGCGTGCAGCTTGACAGGTAACGCCCGTAGGCGACGCCACCGTCCAGGACCGCCGACAGCTCGTTGGGGTTCACCACCTCCAGCGAGTAGATGCCGTCCGCCGCCGCCATCGCCGGGAGCGTCACCGTGAGCTGCGTGGAACTGTTGAACGTCACGCCCGCCATCGCCGTCCCGCCGATGCGGACCTCGCAGCCGTTGACGAAGTTCGTCCCCGTCACCGTGATCTGCGAGCCGCTCCCCAGCACCGCCGGGCCGCTGTAGCCCGCAACCGTCGGCCGCAGGCCTACCGTCAGCAGGACGGTCACCTTCATCGTCTGCGACCCGTCCGTGACGGTGATCGTGCCCGTGTAGCTGCCGTTGGTGAGGCTGGCGGCGTCGCAGGTGAGCGTGAGCCCCTGCGGGGCGGACTGGTCGGAAAGGCTGCCGCTCGACGGGGCCACGCCGAGCCAGGCCGCGTCGTCGGTGATGCTCCAGCCCAGGTTCGCCAGCCCGGCGTTCCACAGCGGGATCTCGACCTGCGTGGACGCCCCGGCGGCGACATCGGCGACGACGACCCGCCGCGGCAACTCCACCGTCGCCCCCGGGGCGGTGCCCGAAATGCTCGTCTGGAAGCCCGTCCAACTGTTGCCCTGCATGAACAGGCTGCCCGCCCCCGACCCGAAGTTGATCCCCACCGAGGCGGCGTACTCGCTGTCGCCCTGCTCCAGGGTGTTGTTGTACAGGATGATGTTGTCGGAGGCCGCGCTGCTGAACAGGAACCCCTTGTGGGCGCTGAGCACCTGGTTGGAGTCGTAGACGTTCAGCACGGCCTTGCCGGTCTTGAACGCGACGTCGGCGACCTTGTTGATGACGACGTTGTCGCGGAAGACGTTCAGGAGCTGCGTCTCGCCGTGCGCCATCGTCCCCCCCGACACCGAGGTCGCCCAGCGGACGTAGTCGAAGGTGTTGTTGGCGACGTACTGGCTGTAGTTGACGGCCGACTCGCTCGTCCCGCCCCCCGGGGTCCACACCACGCCCGAACGCATCTCGTGGAAGTAGTTGTTGTCGACGACGAAGTTGATCCCGCCGTAGAACGTGTTCACGCCCGAGTTGGCGACGTGAGCGGTCTGGTCGACCGCGAGCTGCGTGCCGTCAAAGTAGTTGTCGTAGACCGCGATCTTGTCGAACGTCCGAACCAGCAGCACCGTGCTGGTGGTGTCGGGGATGACGTTCCAGGGCTGGGTGACGGTGGTCGTGTACGTCCCCCCGTCGTACGACGCCACCTGCCGCACCTGCCCCAACCCCTTCCCGCCCGTGATGACCACCCGCATGTTCGTCGCGGGGGGCGTCGCACCGGGGTTGAACGTGATGGTGTTGCTCGTGGCCCCGGTGATCGTCCCGTTGTAGAACGGGTAGCTGCCCTCCCACAGGAGCTGCTCCCCGGAGTTCTGATCCCCCCCGCCGGTGCGGACCACGAAGTCCACCGTCTCGTTGCCCCCGAAGTACTGCTGCGTCTGGCTGCCCCAATGGCAGTAGCCCACCCACGCGCGCCCCTCGCCCCAGCCGCTGGGGTGCGACGGGTTGGACATGTCGTAGTGCTGGAACGTGTTGTTCGTCACGCTCAACTGCGCGCACGCCCACGCCTCGATCAGGTCCTCGGTGTCGTAGCGGGCGTAGAAGTCACAGTTGTCGATGAACGTCTGCGATCCGAACCCGCTGACGTGCTTGCCGATCAGCGTGCTGTTGGTCAGGTAGATGTGGTTGGACCCGGTGAAGCTGATGATGCTGTAGTCCAGCCACCCCGTCTCGTGGACGCTGATGCGGTCCATCCAGACGTAGGCGCCGTTGGCGGCGATGCCCTGCTGGCCCTCGAAGGCGAGGTTCTCGATCCGCGAGTTGCCCCCGAAGGTGACCTTCGTCGCCTTCCACATCGTCGTCCCCGCCCCGTCCCCGTACGTCCGCACGCCCGAGGGGACGGTGAAGCTCGTCGGGGACAGGTACGTCCCCGCCGGGAAGTACAGTTGGTCGCCCGCCTGGCAGGCGCTGACGGCCGCCTGGATGAAGCTGCTGTCGTCCGTCACCCCGTCGCCCGTGGCCCCGTAGCTCATGACGTTGCGGATCGTGCCCGTCCAGGTGACCGGATCGCTCACGGTCAGGGCCGAGGGGCTCTTGCTCCACCCGTAGTCCCCGCCGTGCCCGTTATGCACCCAGACCTCGTACGTCCCGTTGGAGAGCCCCGCGGGGACGGTGTAGTCGACCTTGTAGGGGTTGGCGGCCGTCACCTCGGCCCACGTGCCGCTCCCGACGGAGGGCTTGAGATAGACCCAGGCGGTGTTGGTGCCCTCGTAGGTGGCGTCATGGTAGCTGAGATTACGCCCGAAGACGCTGACGGTGTCGCCCCGGGTCCCGGCGTTGGAGCCCCACCACGCCTCGGTCTGATTGATGGCGACCGGGTAGCCCACGCCGCTGCTGTTCTGGGCCCACAGCAGGAGCATGGAGTACTCGCCCGCGTCCTCGGCGAGGCGGACGGCGGCTTGGATGTTATCGGTATCCAGGCGGAGCGTCTCGACGTCGACGAGTTCCCCGTCGAGCATGTCGCTCTGCCGCCAAGCGTAGAAACGCGTGTCCTTCCCGAAGTCGCTCCCCGTGTAGCCCGAGAGCTGCCACCCCGTCAACGCCATCACGTCCCCGCCCTCGCCCGTGCGGGTCCACTCCCCGATCTGCGGGGCCCCGGAGACCGGGGTCTGCGTGTTGACGGGCGGCAGGAACACGTCCATGCCCGCCTGCAGGGCCGGGTTGTCCGCCGGGGCAACCACCGTCTGCAGCCCCGGATACCATGCCGTCAACAGCAGCCTGGGCTCGAGGCTCTCAAGGAATAGCGGGGTCGACTGAAGCTGAGAGTAATCGGGTCGGGGGGACATGGCGTGCTCCTTTGCCCAGGTTGGTGGGCGCGGGGAGGGGTCCCTCCGCGCACACGATAACTGCAGTTGCATTCCCTTGGCTCGCCACACCGACAAGGGACCACGCGGACAGACCGCGCGACACCCGCCTCCGCCGGGAGGGGATACGGACGAGACTGTCCCAACCCGAACCCGGCCGACGAACCAACCAATTGTGCTCCCGCGCCCGCTTCAGGGACGAGAGCGCCAGACAGGACAAGATCGAAGCGACAGCAAACGAACGGTGTCGGGCAGGCAATGCGCCCGACGACATGCCAGCACCCTTGAGGATAACAGCACCCCGGATAGCGTCAAGCGAGCAGCAACGAGATAATGTGCGAACGTAGAATACTCGCGGCTGAATGTGCAGGAATAGCACCCCCGCGCACCCGGCTGCGCTTCGCTCCGCCCCCTGCATGCCCTACACACTCCGCCCGAAAAAGGGGAACAGGCTCCGCGGCTGTCTGGCGGTGCCTGCCCCCCGGCGGTTCGCCTGCATGGGCTCGAAAAGCGGGACAGGCACCTGCGCGGCGAACAGCAGCCGCCCTGGCCCCAGTGCCCATTCTCAAAACCGCTGCTCCGCTACCGCTGGTAGATCGGGACGATCTGGTACGCCGGGGTCAGCGCCAGGATCGACAGGGCGGTGGTGTAGGCGGGGCCGCTCCAGTGGTCGCTGTCGATGACCCCGCTCCGCCGCGGCGGATGGACCCAGGCGCCCTGGTCGTTCTGGTTGGCGAGGAAGATCTCGGCGAGCTGCGAGTAGAACCGCCGCCAGTGCTCCCCCCCGAGTTGGAACGTGCCCTGCGAGGCGTGGTACATCGCGTAGAAGTACCGCTCCGCCCCCGGGACCGTGCTGCCGTAGGAGGCGGGGTTGTTCGCCAGGATCCAGTCCCCCGCCGCCTTCGCCACCGGCAGCCCGTGCCTCCCCCCCATCGCCAGCGCCAGCATCCCCGCCCCCGCCATCGCCCGGTTCGGCCGCTCGGGGGTCTGCGGGGCGTAGATGAACGTCCCGTACGACGGGACGAAGCACCGCCCCACGAACCCCGCCGAATCGTCCACGCTCTTGACGGGCACGTCGAACCCGGCGTTCTCGGCCGAGCGGAGGAAGCACATCATCCAGCAGGTGACGGACAGGTCCGAGTCGCACTCCCCGAAGCTGCCCGGAACGATGTACCGCCACGCCCCGCGGTCCAGAACGCGGCGCTTGGGCTGCTGGTACTGCAGGTCGATGGAGTACTTCAGCGCCCGCTCGACGGCCGGTCGGATCCGCAGCGCCCGCTCGCGGTCCGTCATCCCGTAGACCTCGGCGAGGAAGATCCCGGCGATTCCGTGGCTGTACGTCGAGTGGGTGTAGCGGAAGCGGGAGAGCAGCCCGTCGGACTGCTGGGAGTCCAGGACGTAGTCGATGGCGCGGTTGAGGTGCTCCCCGTAGGGCCCCTGCCCCGGGACGTGCCCCGCCGCCAGCAGCGCCATCCCGCACAGCGCGGTCACGCCCGGCTGGGACTTGGAGTTGCCCGACTGGAACTGCCCATCCCGAAGCTGCTGCGTGACGAGGAACGCCAGCGCCCGCTCGACGGACTGGTCCACCCGCCGCCACGTGAGGGCGTCGACGGCGTCCTGGGGGGCGGACTGCGGGGGCTCCTGCGCGAGGGCGGACGAGGCGACAGACAGCAGGAAGAGGAGGGCAACCGCCACCACCCCAGGTGCGCGAGGCGCGAGCGGGGAGGCAGTGGGGCAATTTCCAATTTCCAATTTCCAATTTCCAATTGGTTTGAAGACTGTTCCACAAACCGATTTCCACCGCAGAGAACGCGAAGATCGCAAAGGAGACTGGGCGTAGACAAAGGGAGTCCCACTCCCCCTCTGCGGCCGTTGCGACCTTTGCGGTGGGTTCTGAAGCAGTCTCTTGGCGGGCTTCACGGATCACTCTCCTCTCGCGTCGGGGTCGGTCTCGACGGTGTCGGCGAGGCGGCGGTAGTAGTCATCGATGGCGCGGCGGTACTGTTCGGGGGGATCGGCGGAACGGCCCTGTTTGAGCCCGTCGCGGAGGCGGGAGACAAAGAGGTTCCACTTCTTTCGCCGCGCCTCGACGAGGGTCTTCTCCCAGGTCTGCAGCTCGACGCGTTTCCAGGCGTCGAGCTTGTTGCGGATGGACTGGGCAAGGTTCTGGGCGTTCTGCCCGGTCTGCTGAGCGAGGGCGGAGGCGGCGGCCATGGCGGACCCGGCCCCGCTGCCCGCGCCCGATCCCCCGCCCATCCCCCCGCCCTCTCCCGGGTTGTTCGGCATCCAGTCCTGCATGACCTGGATGTTCAGCCGCACGCCCGCCAGGCCCAGCAGTTCGGCCGCGTCGCGCTCGTGCTGGAGCATCCGCAGGATGGCCTCCAGGTCCGGGGCGATGGGCGGCTGCGCCCCGCGCATCCGTTCCTCCAGGAGCGTCAGCAGGTCGTCGAAGATCTGCTCCGCCAGGGCGAAGGCGTCGACGGTGGATTGCTGGATGCGGTGGGCGTCGTCGAGCTTGCCCTCGTGCAGGGCAGAGGCGGTCTCGGAGTGCAGCTTGGCGATGTCCTCCTTGACGAGGCGTTGGAGGTCGTCGGCCTTGGTGGGGATGGGGGGGTCGGCGTCGGCGAGGTTATAGGCGACGTCGAGGAGCTTCCAGGCGAGGACGGCGGTGTCCTCCTCGAGGAGGATCAATTGGGCGGTGGCGATGGCGGCGAAGTCCTCGGTCTCGAGGGCCTGGAGGCGGGCGACGAGGGCTTCCTGCTCGCGGAGCATGCGGAGGGTCTCGCGGACGCGGCGGTCGGCGTAGATGGCGACCTCTCCGTCGTTGGGATCGGAGAAGGCGACGGTGTCGGCGGCGGTCCCCAGGAGGCGCATCTCCTCCAGGAGCTTCTCCGACAGCTCCAGGGCCTTGTTGGGGTCCGCGGGGAGCGTGGCGGCGAGTTCGCCGGCGTGCTGGGCGACGCTCTTGGCGAGGGCGGCCATGGCGTCGGTGGGCTCGATGGCGAGCGTCGACTGCCGGGGTCGCCAGACCACCGCGTTGTCGTACAACTGGCTCGCCGCCTGGGCGAGCTGCGCCTGCTCGGTGGCGATGTCCCGGGCGTGCTTGTCGAGGAGGGGCTTGCGTTTCTCGGGCGTGTCGGCCGACTGCCAGGCGGCGGTGTCGGCGAGCAGGGCCTGCTGGCGGCGGGCGAGGAGCGTGAGCTGGTCGCGGAGGGTGTCGGCGGACTGGCGCTGCATCGCCATGAACCGCCGCATGAGTTCCGGGTCCTCCGCGAGCAGCCGGGCGAGTTCCTCCATGAGTCTCCGCAGGTCCTCGTAGTACTTCTGGACGGCCTTGGCGAACTCGTCGTCGACCTCGACCATCTTCCCGGTCCGCGGGTTGATGCGGTTCCGCTGCGCCTGGAGGAAGGCGTTCATGTCCTCGACGAGGATGCGGTGCATCTTCGCGATGTGTTCGAGATCGTCGGCGCGCTTCTCCTCGTTGGCGATCCGCTCATAGGCCTTGGTGAGTTCGACGAGTTTGGAGCGGGCGCGGCGGATGTGGAACAGCGCCTGCGTGAGGGGCTCGGCCATCTCGGCGGGGCTCTTGGTGAGCTTGCCCGCCGCGTCGAGGTTCTCGGCGGCGGGGACGACGTCGGAGATCCCGATGTCCTCCAGTTGCAGGGAGATCATGGCGTAGGGCGTGTTGGCCGCCTTGTGCTTGAGTTCCTCGATGAGCTTGGCGGCGGATTGGAGGCGCTTTCGGCCGCCCTTGAGCAGCGTGCCCTGCTCGGCGGTCCACTTGGGGAGGGACGGGACCGCGGTGTGCAGGGCGGTGGTCGCCTCCTCGGCGGCGGCGAGTTCGGTATCGAGGGCCTTGAGGTAGCGGGCGATGTCCAGGCGGAGCTTCTCGCGCTTCTGGGCGTCGTTGTGCTGGGCCCACTCGTCGATCTGGATGCGGTGCTTGGGCGACTCCGCGCGCGGGGGCTTCCCCCCGGGCAGCGATCGCATCTGCATGTCGTTGGGCGGGGGCGAGTTCTCCGGGGCCTGGGGGTCCTGGGGATCCCGCTCGCCCCCCGAGGTCTGCGAATCCCGCGAGTTCGGATCGGTGCTGCTGGAGTTCGGGTCCTGCTCCCCGCCCGGGGGGCAACTGCTCCCGCCCGAGTTGGGATCGGAGGGACTGCTCGATTGCGATCCGCTGCTGCCCGAGTTGGGGTCGGACGGGCTGCTCGACTGCCCCCCGCTGCTGGAGTTCGGGTCCTGCGGGTTGCCCGACTGGCTGTTACCCGAGTTCGGGTCGGAAGGACTGCCGGACTGCCCGCTACGGGAGTTGGGGTCCGACGGGCTGCCCGATTGACCACTGCGCGAGTTCGGGTCAGAGGGACTGCCCGATTGGCCGCTACGGGAGTTGGGGTCCTGCGGGTTCCCGGGCTGCCCCCCCTGGGAGTTCGCGTCCTGCGGATCGCCCGACGCGTTCGATTGGCCGGAAGGGGACAGCTGCGGGTTCCCGTTCTGCCCCGACTGGGAGCCCTGATTCCCGACTGCGTTGGGGTCCTGCGGACCGCCCTGGTTGGGGTTCTGCTGCGTCAGGTCGGTGGGGTCCTGCGGGTCACCCTGCGTGCCCCCGCGCGTGTCGCCCTGGGTGGACTGGACGGCGTCGCGGGCGCGGAGGACGTACTCCACGCGGTCCCCATGCTTCACCTGCAGCGCCTGCAGGTCCAGGTTGACCGCCCCCGCCATCTGCAGGGGCGGGGGCAGATTGGGGTCGGGGTCGAGGGACTTGAGGAAGGTCCGGGGCTGCTCTCCCTCGCGGGAGATGGTGACGGCGAGTTCGAGCCCGAGGATCCCGAAGTCGTCCTGCGCCTCGTAATGGACGGCGATGGTATCGTCGGGGGGGGCGAGGATGTCGGAGTCGGGGCTGCGGATCCAGACGCGGGGTTCGCGGTCGGGGTAGACGGTGATGCGGCAGACGGGGGGGGCGAGGTTCTTGAGCCCCCCCTGCCCCACCGCCTCGACGCGGAACTGCAGCGTCTCGCGGAGTTCAGACGTATGGCTGAACCACCCGTCGCCCGCGGGGGTCAGATCGATGGTCCCGGCGGACCCGGTGTCGATCTGGATCCGCTCCACCGCCGTCGCCGCCCGGCAGCGCAGTTCCATCGTGCTGCCCTCCAGGGCGCGGAGCGTGCGGGGGAGCGTGTCGTACTCCTGCGCGGGGATCTGGCTGTAGTCGGGGGCGGTGACGCGGAGGCGGACCTCGCCCAGCTCGGGGCGGGGCACGACCGTCACCCGGTGCCAGGGCGTCTGCCCGTCGCCCGCGCGGAAGCGGTACTCGAAGGACTCGCTGACGGCGCGGAAGGCGTAGGAGAAGTCCGCCCCCCCGCTCCCCTGGCGGGGCAGGTCGATGGCGTGCTCCTCCCCGTCGGCGGTGCGGAGCATGAGGATCGCCGTCTCGCGGGGGGCCCCGGAGAGGGCGGCCTCCAGGCGGAGCGGTTCGTGGCGGGCGACGGCGGGCGAGCCCGTCAGCGAGCGGATCTGCGTGAGGGTGATGTCCGCGGAGGGATGCAGGAAGCGTTGCAGCAGCACCCGCGCGCGGTGCGAGCCGGCCACGCTGACCGCCAGGATCAGCGCAGGGACCGCGAGGCACAGGGCGGCGCGGCGGAGCGGGCGGGTGCTCACCACGCGGTTGGGATGCACGAGGCCGCGGAGGCGGTCCGCCTCCTGCGAGACGCGCTGCAGCAGCGCGGGGTCCCCGCGGAACGCGGGGGCGTCGCGGCTGGCGGCGAGTTCGGTGACGGTGGACCAGCGCTCCTCGAGTTGGGGAACGGCGAGGTCGATCTCGAGCGCCACCTGCGCCATCCGCCACCGCAGCAGCCCCACGCGGACGAGCCCGGCGAGGGCGGCGAGGGCGGAGGCGGCGAGGGCGGCGTACGTGAGCCCCGCCCGCCAGGCGGGACTGAAGAGCGTCAGCAGCCCGTCGAGGCACATGGCCAGGAGCATGGCCGCCAGCAGCGCCCCCGCCCCCCACAGGACCGCGCGGACGAGCGCCACCCCCAGCTCCCGCCGCCGCACTGCGCGGACGGTGGACTGGAGGCTGGAGGGCACGGAAATCGGTTGGGCACTCTGCGTCATGGTTCCACCCCTTCTCTCACGCCATCCCCGCTGATCGTGGCATGGGCGTCTCGCCCATGTGTCCCACGGGCATCCTGCCCGTGGGGCGGGGACCCGAGCAGGGGCGGGACGCCCCTGCGACACACGGGCAAGATGCCCGTGCCACGGAAAGCCATGTGTTCCTTCATGTCTCTACGCCATCCCCGCGATCTTGCGGGTGGTCCACTCCACGGTGACCAGGCCCGCGAAGAGCGCCAGGTAGATCCAACGGTTCCAGATCGGCCGACGCTTGTGGAGCGTGTACGTCCGCGGTTCGAGGTCGAGCTGCTCGAGGACCGTTTCGAGGGCGGTCGGGGGCAGGACGGACCCGCGGGTGGCGGCGGCGATCTCGGTGAGCAGCGGCAGGTTGCAGCGGACGTTCCGCAGCTCCATCTCCCCGGGGGGCTCGACGGTGACGACGGTGAGGATGGGCTCGGTCCAGCCCTCCTGCTGGAGAAGGGCGTCGACCTGCGCCCCGCCCGCTCGCAGGGTGACGGGTCCGGTGGGCAGGTCGCGGAAGGTGGCGGTGTAGACGCCCGGGCGCTGGGGGTCCTCGATGGCCTCGGCGGTGGCGACGAGGGTGGGGCCCTGCGTCGCCTCGACGGGGACGGAGGCGTTCTTCACGGGCAAACCGTTGAGGTATCGCAGCGTGAGGCGGGCGACGACGTCCTCCCCGCGGGCGTAGCGGCGGGCGTCGGTGGCGATGCGGAGGGTCTTGCTGCCCCCGCTGCGGTCGCGGGAGACGGCCCAGCGGAGGAGCTGGCCCCAGAAGCGGTGGTGGTGCGCATCGCCCTCGCGGAAGCGCAGGGCGTAGGTGACGGGGGCGGCGATGTGCACGACGCGCCCGGTGCCATAGTTCTGCCAGCACAAAAACGCCCGCTCGTCGGAGGGGCTCTGGACCTGCGAGGGCGAGGCGCCCTGCTGCAGCGCCCCGCGGGGGACCGCGCGCATCCACGTCGTCGCCGTCGCCCTCGCCTTCGACCACGGGCTGAGCCACTGCACCGGCATGCGATCCGTCGCCTCCCGCCACACCCGCTCGTCCCCCGCCATCGTCTCCGTCAGCCGCATCTCCTCCACCAGCCGTCCCTCGGGCGTGAGCTGCAGGGCGTACCCGTTTCGCATCGCAGGGACGGGCCCGCCCGGGACCACGGGAAGCATCTTCTCCAGGACGGTCCCGGCGTAGGCGTGGGGCATGGCGGAGGGCCCGGCGAGGACGATCAGCGTCCCGCCGCGCCGTGCGACGAACTCCTCGATCATCCGCAGTTGCGCGTCGGGCAGGTACACGCGGTCAATGTCGCCCAGGATGACCGCGCGGTACTTGGACCACGTGTCCGCGTCGCCCGGGAAGCCCAGGCCCTCGGCGGGCGTATTCGTTCTGGGGTTGCGGGGCTCGATGAGCAGGCGGTCGAACTCCACCCGCTTGTCGCGGTCGAAGAGGTTCCGCAGGAAGCGGTACTCCCAGCGGGGGAACTCGTCGGCGAGGAGGATGCGGATGGTCTCCTCGACCACCTGCGTCTCGGTCTGCCCGCGGTTGTTGACGTTGGTGTGCTCCTTGTCGAGGGGCAGGGCGCGGACCTCGTACTTCCGCGTCCCGGCCGGGCCCGACTCACGGTCGAACGTGATGCGGGTCGCGAACGCCTCCCCGCGGACCTGCACGTCCCGGGCGTCCACGACCTTCTCGTCCTCGAGCAGCTCGACCGTCACGACCTCCTCGGGGCACCCGTGCACGTCGAGCGTCGCCTCGACGACGACCTTGTCCTTCTGCAGCACCGTCCGCGGGGCGTCCACGTGGTGGAGGATCACGTCCCGCGGAATCTCCGTGTTCCCGATGGGCACGATGAACACCGGGACGCCCAGGAGCTGCCCCGCGTCGGCCAGCGGGTCGCCCGGGGCGTTGTGCGCCCCGTCGCTGAGGATCACCACCGCCTGCAGCCCGCCCCCCGCCGCGTCCCGCCCCGCCTGCCGCAACACGCACGACAGGCTCGTCGTCATCGAGGGCGAGGAGATCTCCGGCGGGCCCGTCCCCACCAGCCGCCCCGCCGTCACCGACCGCGCCCGCGCGTCGAACTCATACCGCAGCACCCGCGCCCGGGACTCGATGCGATGCATCGCCCCGTTCTCCACCCGCCGCAGCAGCCCCGTCACCCGCGCCTTGCGCGACGCGCCCCCGCTGCCGCTGGAGACGGCGGCGACGGCCTCCGCCTCCGCCAACCGTTCCGCCAAACGTCCCCCGCGACGGATCAACTCATCCAGCAGCATCTGCAGACCCGCCAGGCGGGTCTGGCGGTCGGGATGGAACCGCTCGGCCTCCCCCGCGAGGTCCGCCAGGACCTCCTCGCATCGCGGGATCGCCTGCGTCCGCAGGTCCTCCCCCAACCGCCCCAGTTCCTTCGCATCCTCGGGATACCGCGCGGACAGGGCCTTCTCGGATCTCTCCACAAGCTCCACCGCCGCCCGCAGCGCGCTCCGCACGCACTCCCCCGTCCGCCGCTGCCGGTCCCCCACCGTCTGCGCCTCCCCGGGTCGCTGACTTCCCGCCAGCGCCTCGCAGTGCCTTCTCGCCATCGCCATCGACGCGACGGCCGCGTCGGCGCTGGCGAGCCCCTCATCGCCCGCCCCGCCCCTGTCGCATGCCTCCCACCGCCGCCCCCCCGCACAGCGCACCGGGGGGTCCACCAGGTCCATGCTCGCACTGGCGTCGGAGAAGAGGGCCACGGACTTCTGTTCGGTCCGCTCGATCGTCCGCTGCGCATGCGGCGCCGCCAGCAGCCACACCACCACCGCCACCGCCCCCAGCCGCAACGGGAGGACCAGCAGCCCGATCCGCTTGCCCGACCGCCTCGCCTCCCACACCGCCAGCCCCACCACCGCCCCCCCCAGCACCAGCCCCAGGACGATCAGCCACCCCAGGGGGATCGGGCCGGTGAAGACCAGTTGCTCCGATGGGTCCAGTTCGGTCGTCAGTCCCAGCAGTCCGCCTCGCCACATCACGCCAACTCCTTCCCCATCCCGCCCAGGGGCACTTCATCCCCGAGCGTGAGCCCCGCGGGCTGGTCGAACCGCCGCCGCGTCAGGCGGGCAGCGAGGAGGGACTCGATCGCCATCATCCCCAGCACCGCCGCCAGCAACACCCCCCACGCCGGTTCCAGCCGCGCCACCGCCACCCCCGTCGCCCGCAGCGCCAGCGGATCGGCCCCCACCGACAGGCCCGCCTTCGCCAGGCACGGCAGGTCCTCGTCCGCCAGGTCCGTCAGCACCGACTCGCCCGTGTCCCTCCGCACGTGGAACGTCACCGTGCGGTCGGGCTCACCGGTAGTGCGGATGGTGGCGAGGTACGCCCCCGGGCACCCCGCCGCCGGGAGCGAGTACACCGACCGCCCCCCGCGATCCAGCACCACCAGGTCCACCTCCGACTCCAGCGGGGTGCGGACGCGGACGGACCGCGCGGCATTCGCCGCCGGCAGCGCCAGGCGGATCGGCTGGCCGGGATCGAGGTTCCAGCGGGTCATGGACGGGGAGGACAGGTGCCACAGCCACTCCAGCGCCCCCACGACGAACGCCTCGCACGCGGGAAGGTTGCTCCAGCGAACGTCGAGCCCCACCGCCTGGGCGATCACCCGCCCGTCCCCGAACGCCGCCTCCAGGGCGAAGGGCTCCCCGTCGGTCGTCCGCAGGAGGACGGGGACGGAGTCGGAGCCCGTGAGGGCGGTCTCGAAGCGGTGGCGGCGGTACACGCGGATGCGGTTGAGGTCCACGCGCTTGGTGTCACTCAGGACCGCCATCGCCGGGTGCGCCTCGGCGGGCGGGAGGACGGGGAAGGCGCGCTCGCGGTCCCGCTCGTCCCCCACGGGATCGGCGAGCGGGAGCGGGAGCAGCCCCTTGCCCTTGGCGTACAGGGCCCGGTTCACCCAGCGCTCGTCCGTGCGGTCCCCGAAGGCGATCCACAGCCCCCCGCCCCCCGCCACGTACTGCTCGATCCGCCCCACCGCCTCGTCGCTCAGCGGGGACGTGTTGGCGAGGACGATGCAGTGGACGGCGTCGAGGGGCTCGCGCTCCAGCGCGTCCGCCCGCACGACGCGCGGAACGAACACCGACCGCCACCGCGCCCGCTCGGCCGCCGCGTCCTCGTCCCCGCTCCCGTACCCCAGCACGGTCAGCAGGTACTCGGTATCCGTACGGCCGGGATCGGGATCGTCGGAGTCGCAGACGATGAGCACGTCGAGGGACTCGGCGACCTCGACGGTGCGGTGGGCGACGTTGTCCCCGGGCAGCGCGTCATCCCGCCCGATCCGGCAGGTGACCTCGTAGACCCCGGGGGCGTCGAAGGCGTACTCGATGTGCGAGGCGGCGGTCTGGTTGGGGTCCAGCTTGTCCACCTCTGTGCTGCCCACGGGCTGCCCGGCGATGAACCAGTGCAGCGGAGCGCCCGGGGAGGGCACGAGGGCGGTGTTCTTGACCCGCGCCGTCAGCCGCACCGCCGCGGCGGGCGGGACGACCTCGCGCGTGCTGTCGAGGCTCTCCAGCGAGAGGTTCCCCCCCGCGCCCTCGCCCCCGCAGAGGACCACGTTGACCGTCGGGGCGTTGGCGGATCGGGCGAGCTTGTCCCGGAGGGACGACCACGCCCCCTGCGCGTCGAGGTGCCAGTTCCCCCGCTGCGCATCGGTAAGGACCGCGACGATGCGGGCGGCGTCCTCGCTTGCGGGCGGGGCGTCGAGGGCCTCGTGCAGGCAGCGGAGCAGGTCCGTCCCCGCCGTCGTGGACTTCAGCGTCCCCAGCTCCCCGCGGAGGGCGAGCCTGGAGGCGGCGTTGATCTCGATGGGCTCGGAGGCGATCCACTCCGGGAGCGTCGACGCCAGCAGCACCCGCAGCGTGTCGCCCTCGCGGAGGGAGGCGACGAGTTCGTCGGCGGTGCGGATCATGCGGTCGAACCGCGTCTCGTGCCCGGAGGTGCGGGAGGTCGAGAGCGTGGTGTCCAGGATGAGGATGACGTCGCGCTTGCTGCTGGTCCCGATCCAGTCGCCCCGCAGCAGGGGCATGGCAAGGGCGGTCACGACGGCCGCCACCGCCGCCGCCCGCAGCAGCATGAGCAGCCAGTCCTCCAGCGACCACAGCCGTCGGCGACGGGGCATGGCCTCGCGGAGGAAGCGCGTCGCCCCCCAGTGGATCACCCGCCGCCTCCGCCGCGACAGCAGGTGCAGGATCACCGGGATCCCCGCCAGCGGCAGGGCCCACAGAAAGATGCTCGCCAGGAAACTCATCGGCTCTTCACCCGCGCCATGCGGCGGCTGAGGTAGTACCCGATCATCTGCCCGATGGGCTGATGCGTGACGACGGGCGTGTAGTCGCACTTCGCCTGGGCGCAGCCGCTCTGCAGGCGGTCGAGGAACGCCCGCACCCGCTCCAGGTAACGCTTGCGGATCATCGCGGGGTCGAGGTCCATCCGCCACTCGGGCGCTTCGAGGCACTCGAAGCGCGACCAGCTCTTGAAGGAGAACGACAACTCCTCGGGCGCCATCACGTGCACCAGCCACGGTTCGTGCCCGCGGACGGACAGGAGGCGGAGGGAGTCCAGCAGCGCGTCCTCGTCCTCGAAGGCGTCGGTGAGGACCAGGACCAGCCCGCGGCGGCGGAGGCGCTTGCCCACGTCCCGCAGGACCCCCGCGAGAGACGTCCGCCCCCCCGCACGGACGTTCTCGAGGTTCTCCACCAGCGCGCGGAAATGCCCGGGGTGGGCGCGGGGCGGGACGAAGGACCGCACGCGCTCATCGGCGACGGCGAGCCCGACCGCGTCGCGCTGGTGCAGCAGCAGGCGGGAGAGGCTCGCCGCCAGCACCTGCGCGTAGCGGAGCTTGCTCACCGTCTCCATCCCGAACCCCATCGACCCGCTGCCGTCCACCACCAGCATCGCCTGGAGGTTCGTCTCCTCCTCGAACTGCTTGATGTGGTAGCGGTCGCTCCGCGCGAACAGCCGCCAGTCGATCAGCCGCACCTCGTCCCCCGGGGAGTACGGGCGGTGCTCGGCGAACTCGACGCACCCGCCCTTGAAGGGCGAGCGGTGCATCCCCGCGAGGTACCCCTCGACGATCCGCGTCGCCACCACGTCCAGGTGCCCGATCTCCCCGAGCACCTGCCCGTCGACGATCCCCGCTTGCGTCCGATTCTCGCTCATTGGCCCGTGCCTCTCGCGGATACTGGTTCATTGGTTGACTGGTTGACTGGTTGATTGGTTGATTGGTTGATCGGTTGACTGGGCAAGGAACCGATTGCTCCATTGCCTCACCGTGTACTCGCCGGTGAGTCCATCACCCAGTCAACCAGTTCACCATTCTCAAGCCTTCGCCATCGCCGGCAGGAGGGACTTGGCGCTGCGGAGGATTTCGACGATGAGGTCGTCCGCCGTCCGCCCCGCCGCCTCCGCGCTGAAGCTGGGGATCACGCGGTGGCGGAGCACGGGACCGGCCATGGCGACGACGTCCTCGGTCGTCGCGTGGCAGCGCCCGTGCAGGACCGCGCGGGCCTTGGCGGCGAGCAGGAGGTAGATGCTCGCGCGGGGCCCGGCGCCCCAGGCGATGAGGTTCTCCAGCCCGCTGGGCATGGCCCCCTCGTTCGGCCGCGTCATCCTCGCCAGGCCCACCGCGAAGCGGTAGACGTGCTCGCCCACGAGGACCCTGGGGATGATCTTCTGGATGCGCTCGATGTCCGCCCCGCTGAGGACCTCGGTAACGGTGGCGGCGTACTCGGTGGTCTGGCGCTTGGCGATCTCGATCTCTTCGAGTTCGCTGGGGTAGCCTACCTGGATCTTGAGCATGAACCGGTCGAGCTGCGCCTCGGGCAGCGGGTACGTGCCCTCCTGCTCGATGGGGTTCTGCGTCGCCAGGACGAAGAACGGGTGGGGCAGCGGGTAGGTGTTGCCCCCCACCGTGAGCTGCCGCTCCTGCATTGCCTCCAGCAGGGCGCTCTGCGTCTTGGGGGGCGTGCGGTTGACCTCGTCGGCGAGCAGGAGGTTGGCGAAGAGCGGGCCCGGGACGAAGCGGAAGGCCCGCCGGCCCGTGGTGTGGTCCTCCTCCAGCACGTCGGTCCCGGTGATGTCGGCGGGCATGAGGTCGGGAGTGAACTGGATGCGCCCGAACTTCAGCCCCAGCGCCCGCCCCAGCGACGAGACGAGCATCGTCTTGGCGAGGCCCGGGACGCCCTCGAGAATGCAGTGCCCGTGGCACAGCAGGGCGATGGTGAGCTGCTCGATCACGTCGTCGAGCCCCACGATCACGCCCCGCAACTGCCCCACGATCCGCTCGTACGCCGCGTGGATCTCCTCGACCGCCTGCACCTGCGCCCCGCTGTCCTGACTGCCCGTAGTCACCCTTCGCTCCTTTCGCCGCACCGCCCGGTGCGACTGCCCGTCACCCTGATCCGGAAATGCCCAATGCTCCGTCAGACGCTCGAACCGGCCAAAGGTTCCGCACGGCACGGCCGCCTCGACATTCTGCCAGAATTTTGGCACCCTGTCCCGCCCCCGTCAAGCGTAAACGCGAAATCCCTGCAGAATGCGGGGCGCACCCCGGCGGGAATCCCGAAGGAAAAGAGTGCATTTTCCGGTCCCCCCGGTACAATCCCCGCCTTCCGCACCGCCGCCCGATGGAGTGAGGACGAAACGATGACCGCCCTGGACTACGCGACGCACCCGAACTTCAACCCGACGCCCGAAGTCACCCAGCGCTACAACGCCACCATCCGCCGCATCGGGGAGGCGTTCCGCAAGGACGGGGGCGATAAGGCCCCGCTCCTCGCCGCCGCCTACGCGGACATGCAGGAGTTCACCCCCCGCCGCTGCCGCGAACTCTTCGCCCTGGGCTCGAAGTACTCCCTCGCCAAGGAGTTCTTCTACGAGACCATCGCCGCCAACGCCGCCGTCATCACCCGCCTCCTCGAACAGCAGGGACAGGTCGAGCAGGCCAAGGCCTTCATGATCGACCTCTACCGCACCGCCTTCGACGAGGGCTTCACCCGCGGCCGCGAGTTCCTCGTCAACCGCCTCGACTCCCGCACGTTCATGCCCCTGCGCAAGCACATCGACGCGGAGTACCTCGCGGCCATCGGGTACACCCGCCCGGACAACATCCTGCTGTGCGTCGGGGACTGCCAGACCGTCATCCACGCCGAGAAGGTCCGCGACGCCCTGCCCCTGCGCGGGATCGACATCGCGAGCTACCAGCATGAGCTGGGCTCGCTGCTGGACTCGCCCCTGGAGCACCTGCTCCACCCGGTGGGGTACCTCTACTCCACCAAGCTCGCCGCCGACTACGCCCTGCTGGGCAAGAGCTTCGACGCCCGCGAGAAATTCCTGCAGATCGCCCGCGACATCGTCGCGTTCCTGCACCGCAAGGGCACGCGGCGGAGCGTGTTCGTCACCCACGTGTTCTTCGGTGTCGACAATGCCGTCAAGCACGTCGGGACCCCCCGCGACGTGTGCATGGACGCCGTCACGCGCTTCAGCGACGACGTTGCCGCCATCCTCGCCACCGCCCCGGGCGCCCGGCTGATCCACTTCCAGGAGATCTGCCCCTTCACCCCGGGCACCGAGGCGTTCCGCGACGACCCCGACTCCGCCTTCATGCTCCACTTCCGCTTCGACATCATGGACGCCGTCCACGCCCGCATCGCCGAAGCCCTCGACGGCCTGGACGACGCCTGACCCAGGCGGCGGCTACTTCTCTGCGGGTTGCGTGGCAGGCGACGGGAAAGCGCCGTCCCCCTCTGCCGGCGGAGCGGCCTCCGCGGCGGTGAAGGCCCAGTCCGCGGGGTTCAGCAGGTACTCCCGGGCATCATCCATCTCCAGGTCCGCTGGGATGCGGTTGCTCTCGGTGCGCTCGGGGCGGTCGAGCGGCATGTTGCTGCGGACGCGGAGGCGCTCACCCTCCCAGCCGACGATCTCGATGTACCCGACGTACGGGTCGAACGAGAACTCCGGTTTGCCCGACTGCCCCGCCGCGTTCGACGGCCCGGAGAGCAGCGCGGGCAGGTCGAACACGTCCAGGAACGGGTGCCCCTCCCCGCTAGTGACTATCGCCAGGTGCTTGCGGTCGGGCGAGACGGCGGCGGAGTTGAGGTAGCCCACCGACGTCTCGATCTTCAGCGGGGTCCACTCCGTCGCTCCGGCGGGGAGGAACCGCCAGGAGGGATTCACGTTCCCGTCGTGCTCGGCGACCTCGTACCACAGGGTGCCCTCGCGGAGCGGCAGGACCGCGAGCTGCGGGGCGATCCTGCTTGCGTCGTCGATGACCATGTGCAGCACGTCCATGGGACCGAACTGACGTTCCGCGAGATACTCGGCCCAGATGCGGGCGGTTCGGCGCGCCAGCGCCAGTTCGTCGGCCGGGCTGGAGGCGTTCGCGTCCGCGGGGCCGGGCGGGGGAAGCTTGATCCCCGTGAGTCTGCACAGGGCGTCGTGGACTGCCAAAGCAGCTTCGCTCCCCCGGCCGTGGGTCACGTGGGCGAGCAGCCGCCAGGCGTCTTCGCCCTTGCCCGCGTCGGCGACTGCGGCGACGAGGGCGGGGCCGACGCAGCAGATCAGGTCGAACGCGGAGGCGTAGCGGCGGTTGGGGCCCAGCAGCTCGAGCAGGTGGTCGCGGGCGCGCATGGCGTGCAGCGCGTCGATGAAGTACGTCCCGTGCAGCCAGCGGCGCGGGTCGGGCTCGGTCCCGTCGCCCGGCCCGTCGAGCACCCGCGAGACGATGGCGTCGGCGAGGGCCTTGCGGGCGGCCGGTCGGTCCCTGGTGGCCGCCACGAACGCGTCGAAGTCCTCCCGCGCCACGCCCTGCGGATCGCGTACCAGACGATCCATGGCTCTACGGATCTCCTCGCCCGTCGTCATCGGGGGCAGCGGGGCTGAGGTAGGCGTGGCAGCCGTTGGCGCCGCAGACAATGTCAGGCGGAACGCCGACGCGTTGAGGACCTCGTGGTCCGAGTCCGTGAACTCGAAGGACAACTGCTCCGTCTCCCACAGCGGAACGCCCAGGATGGTCCCGTCCGACTCGACGCTCGCCGTCCGGGTGAACATGGCGGCGCCCTCGCGGTCCAGCAGTTCGAGCTTCGCTCGGTAGGTCGCTTTCGGCCACGAGGCGTAACCGAGCTTCAGCACCGCGCGGACCGCGTTGTCGGGGGTTCGCTGGAAGCGCACGGTCTCGGCGGCGGCGACCTTCCACGGGTCCGGGCGCTGCGGCGGATCGGCGTCGTGCCAGACCTTCACGGGGACGGGGATGTCCTTGTCGAACTCCAGGCGGCCGCTGGTCTGCCCGCGGTAGACAGTCAGCTTCTCCAACCCGGAGGCGGGCAGGGTTTCCTTGGGACCGGGCAGAAGGACCAGCACTCGGGAGGTGTTGGGGCCGTTGTGCAGGGTCCATACCGACTCGGGGCGTGCGAACTCCGTGATGCGGCGGAGGACCTCCATCGCGGGGATGTCCTTCAGGTCCAGCGGCGGCGCCTGGGCGCTGAGCCACGGGGCGGGATCCTGCCCTTCGGCGACGGGCATTCCTACCGTCTCGGCGTAGGTGATGGCGCTCCCGGGCGGTTGCTGCTCGATGACCTTCTGCACCGCTTCCCGCACGGTCAGACCGGCAGTGTTGAGTGTGACGGGATAGGCCAGCTTCGACCCTGCCCGCGGGAGCACCACATAGCTATCCCCCGTCTTGAGCCACGTGTACGGCGTGTTGCGCGTCATCTCCGTCAGCAGGCGCCCGATGCCGTAGCGGACCTGGGCGTTCACGGTGTACCACGGTCCGATGTCGAAGATCATGGTCGCGGGCTTGCCTTCGGCGAGCATCTTCTTGGCCAGTTCCAGGCGAAGCTGCTCGTTGGGCGACAGTTTGCGGGCGGCGGCCGTCGCCTCCAGTCTACGGATCGCCTGCTCGATAGTGATCGGGTCCTTTGCGGTGTCCAGGTCCGGGTTCTCCAGGCACAGGCGGATGTTGTACTTCTGGCGGACCGTCGCGCAGAGGTGCTGCATGGTCTGCGAGTCGGCGTGGAGGGAGAACGTCCGGGGGTCGTTGATGACGCTGGGCGCTTCGTCCGCGACGGGCGTCTGCGCCAGCAAGGGCAGGATGGCCTTGGCCTCGGCGGGGGTGGCGCGGCGGTACTCAAGCTTGTAGACGAGGGATACAAAGCCGTAGAAGACGATCCGGTCGTCGCCCGCGCGGGCCATCTCGGACAGGCCGCTGAAGCTCTTGCCGGAATCGTCCAACCACCGTGCCAGCGAGTACTGCGCTTCGGGACCGCCGAGGATCCCGCCCCGGGAAACCTTCAGCCCCACGTGGGCCGCGTCGAAAGGCTGGAGTACCCACTTGGGTCCGCCATAGAGGCCGGTAAGCCCCAGCGGTCTCTCCGGCGTGCCCCACAGCCCGGCGTCGCGCCAGGTGCGGTCGGCGTTGTACTGCACGAGGTAGTACTGCGGCTCCTCCCACCCCGGGTTGTCCGTCCGCTCGCGGACCCACAGGCCGACGAGCCAGTCGTCGCCCTTGCCGCCGTCGACGGCCGCGGGGTCGGCGGGGGCGTCGGGCGCGGGCGCCGTGACGGCACAGCCGACGATGAGGGCGGCGATCAGGAGCGACACCAGCACGCCCGCACCCGCCAGCGTGCGGGCGGTGCGGGTGGGGGCGTCGTCGGGGACGCCCAGGATGCGGCGGATGCGGGGGAGGAGCTTGCCGCCGGTGGCGGAGGCGGCGAGGGGGGCGGAGGCGGTGGGGACGGCGGGTTCGCCGGGACTGTCGGCAGAGCGGGGGCGGCGGGACGGGGGGAGCGGGAACCCCAGGGGCGATGACGAAGGCAGGCGGGCGGGCGGTTCGGCGGGACGGGCAGGCGACCCGACAGGACGGGCGGCGAGTTCGGCGAGGTGGGCGAGGGCGGCGGCGTAGGCGCGGGGGGATCCGACGGTGCGGACGGCGAGGGCGTCGCAGCAGTGCTCGCTCTCCTGGCGGACGCGGGCGGAGACCCACCAGACGGCGGGGTGGTAGAACAGCAGCGTCTCGACCAGCGCCTGCAACAGGCGCACGAGGCAGTCGTAGCGGCGGATGTGGGCCAGCTCGTGCGCGAGGATCGCCTGCACCTGCAAGGGGCTCAGGCCGGACATCGCCGCCAGCGGCAGCAGCACCACCGGTTTCCACCAGCCGATCACCATCGGCGAGTGCAGGACCGCCGACTGCAGCACCCGCACCGGCCGCGACACGCGGAGGCGCGTCAGCAGGGCGTCGAACCCGTCGAGGACCGTGGGATCGGTGAGCGGAGCGGCCGCCCGGCGGATGCGGCGCAGCAGCACCCACCCGCCCAGGTGCCACACCGACAGCAGCGTCACGCCCGCGACCCACGCGAGCAAAGCCCACGGCAGCAGCGGCTGGAGCGCCGCCTGCGCACCCGACCACCAGGGGGCGGCGGCGGATGCGGGTGTCACGGTGGGCGCAAGGGCGACGGTGCGCGCGGGGGCGGGCGGGGCGGGAGTCGGCGGCGGGTCCTGCGCCGCGACGACCCCGCCGCTCAGTGACGGAGCGCCATTGAGTTCGGGGGCGGGCATGGCCGGGGGGTTGCAGTGCACGGTTTCTCCCCCACCGAAGACGGCGGGGGGCACGCCAACGATACCATCGGGGACCGCGGGAACGAGCGGTGCGGGCACCGAAGGCGCCCCGGGCGTCACGAGCATCGCCGTCGCCACCGGCAGGACCGCCATGGTGGCCAGGGCGAGGCACGCCACGGCGTACCGTGCGTGCGGGGAGCGGCGGCGGAGCAGGACGGTCGCCCCCGCCAGCAGGGCCGCGATGGCGAGCCCCTGCCACAGGAAGTGCACCAGCGCCCAGGCAACCCGCTGCGCGAGCGGCCCGGTGAGCGTCTGCGTGAGCGCGTCGGCGAGAAGGGGCACGGTCAGCGCGTCGGCGAAAATGGAAGCGGTCATGGCGTGTCCTCCCCCGCCTCCTCGTCCAGGAGGCGCCGGATCTCGTCCCGTTCCTCTTGCGGGATGTCCTGCGCGGTGAGGGCGGCGACCAGCTTGCGGGCCGAGCCTCCGAACGCCCGCTCCAGCAGGTCGCCCACCAGCCGCTGCTGCATCCGCTCCTCGGGGATCGCGGGGCGGTAGACGTGCGGGCGGCGGGCGTCGTCGCGGTGCACGAGCCCCTTGTCGTACATGATCTGCAGGAGCTTGAGCGTGGTGTTGAAGGCGGTCTGCTTGGCGCCCCCAGTGAGGACCTCGTGGACCTGGCGGACCGAACTGGGCCCCAGTCGCCACAGGGCGCGGAGGATCTCAAGCTCCGCATCGGTGGGCCTGGGCGGCGATTGCTTCCCCTGTCTGGCGCTCATGCGCTTCCCTTTTCCGCTGGGGCGCTCCCCCGTCCCCGACGACCCGCCGGGCGGTCCGGTGCAGCGCCTCAGCCTCTTGGACGGAATAATAAACGAAGAGTTTCGTTCTTACCACGAAAATCTTCGTTTTCATCCTGCGATTCGGTCCCACTCAGGACACCACCCTACGCTGGGTGCCACGGCTGCGCCGTCCGCAGCCGTGTCGTCCTGCCAGCATGGCTGCGGATGGCGCAGCCGTGGCACCCGGGCCGTGGCACACCCGGGCCACTGGGACTTCTGAAGACGCAATAGAATAGGGCGTGCCCAGGGAGACGCGATGAAGCTGGCGGTGGCGGCGAACTATGATGCGGCGATCGCTCCCGAACTGGCCCGCTGGCCAGTGGAGGAGGTGTACGGGAAGCTCCCCGCCGACGGGATCAGCGGCGGACGGCCGAGCTACATGGGCTCGCCCATCGGCTGGGACGGCCTCGCCCGCTACGCCGCCGCCCTGCGGCAGCGCGGGATCGCCTTCAACTACCTGCTCAACGGCGTGTGCATGGGCAACCGCGAATGGACCGCCTCGTGGCAGAAGCGGGTGGTGCGGGTGCTGGAACGGCTGGGGGCGATGGGGATCGATCGCGTCACCGTCTCGACGCCCTACCTGCTGGAGCTGATCAAGGCCCGCCTCCCGCAGTTCCGCGTGAAGGTGGGGATCTACGCGGGCGTCGACACGCCCGAGCGGGCGCGGTTCTGGGAGGACCTCGGCGCCGACGCGATCAACGTCGACAGCCTGGCGCTGAACCGCGACTTCGAGAGGCTCTCCGCGATCCGCGCCGCCGTCCGCTGCCCGCTTCCGCTCATCGCCAACCACATCTGCCTCCGCGACTGCCCGCTGCAGCGCTACCACCAGGTGGGGATGGCGCACGCGTCGGACGGGTCGGGCGGGCTGTTCGTGGACTGGTGCTTCCTCCGCTGCTCCCGCCTGCGCCTCGAGGACCCCTCGCACATGATCCGCTCCCCGTGGATCCGCCCCGAGGACGTGCACGTGTACGAGTCGATGGGCTTTGACACGCTGAAGCTGCTGGAGCGGGGCATCCCATCGGAGGAGCTGCTCAAGCGGGTGCGGGCGTACGGGGAGCGGCGGTTCGAGGGCAACCTCGCCGAACTCCTCCTTCCCTACGGGTTCCGCAAGGCCCCGCGGAAGGAGCGGTTCTGGGCCCTCCGCCACTTCCTCCGCCCGCGGGCGATGCGCCCGTGGCGGGCGAGGCCGCTGCTGGACCTCGCGCGCCGCCAGGGCATGCTCTTCGCCCTCGACGAACCGCTCGTGCACATCGACTCGGCGGCCATCCCCGCCGATTTCCTCGAAGGGTTCCGCACCGCCCCGTGTGCGGGGGGCGCATGCACAGACTGTGGCCGCTGCCGCCGCATCGCCGACGCCGCCGTCCGCCTCAACGCCTCCGCCCGCGAGGAACTCCTGCAGGGCTACCGCGCCGCCGAGCGGGCGATGGCGACGGGGGAACTCTGGAGTGTTTGACGCCCGCGCCACCGAGCCCGAACTGCTCGACTCCCCGTACTTCGACCCCCAGCGGGCCCAGCGGGAGTACCGCGTGATGCAGGTGGTCAACGTGCTCTTCGGGGGCACGCGGGTGGTGAAGCGATACCTGCGGCGGCAGTGGGATTGCGTCCCCCCGGACCGCCCCCTCCGCGTCCTGGACATGGGGTCCGGGGCGTGCGACATCCCCATCGCCGTCGCCCGCTGGGCGCGGCGGCAGGGGCGGGAAATCGAGTTCACGTGCGTCGAATGCAACCCCGCCGCCATCGTGGTCGCCCACGAGCGGCTGGAGCGCGCGGGCGAGACGAGCATCCGCCTGATCCAGGGCGACGTCTTCGCCCACCGCCCCGACGAGCCCTACGACTTCGCGCTGGGGTCGCTGTTCTTCCACCACCTCGACGACGGGCAGATCCTCGCCCTGCTGGAACACCTGCGGGGGATCGTGCGGTGCGGGGTGCTGGTGAACGACCTGCTGCGAAGCGTGTGGCACTACGCGGGGGCGTGGGTGGTGACGCTGCCCGCGAGCCACGAGGCGAGGCACGACGGGCTGCTGTCGATCCGGCGGAGCTTTCGAGCGAGGGAGTTGCGGCAGTTCCTGCGGCGGCTGCCCGATGTCCGTGTGCGGGCAGGGACGGCGTGGGCGTTTCGGGTGTGGGCGGAGGTGCAGTTCACCGGCGCCCGATCGGACGATTCCGCCCCGGAGTGATTTCGCTCCCGTCGGGGGCATGGCGAACCGCCGCCGGTCACGCGAAGGGGAACCGCCCCCTTCTCGGAGCGGTTCCCTTCGCGCCTGTCATTCCCCATGTTGGCCGGTCGGATCGTCTACACGTGGGCCGGTCGCTGCGGAGTGGGGCCGGTCGCCACGAGCTTGCCGTGGTAGACCGCCCCGACGATCACACCGTAGACCAGGTGCGAAAGGATGAACAGGATCACCGTCCATGCCCCGTAGTCCGCTCCGAAGTACCCCGGATCCGCGATGCGCTCCGGCACGACCGGATGGAATCCCGGGAGCAGCCCCAGGAACAGCCCGCCAAGGATCAGGTGCGGGATGGCGATCACCAGCCCGTGCCACCAGTCCGCAGGCCCCCAGACCCTCGACAAGATCAGCCCGTACAACATGCCGATCAGGCCGGTGACGATCAGGTTCAGGACGAACCCCAGGATCCACGTCCCCACGGAGACGTTCTGGGTGAACATCGAGCCCACGATCATCGCCAGGTCCAGCGAGGTCAGGTTCACCAACCTCGCCACCGCGAGCAGGAGCATTACGATCAGGCCTCCCAGCGCTCCCGCCAGGAACGCAAGTGACGGATTGTACTTCCTCTTGCTGCCATCTCCCCTGATGTGTGTGTCTGTCATGACTTTATCTCCACAATGCTTTGCACAGTCTTTCCTCTGTCTTCCATACGGTCCGGCGGCAGTGCGTACCGCGAGACCCTATACGTGCGCCACGCGGTCCGGCGTCGGGCCCGCCGCCACGAGCTTGCCGTGGTAGACCGCCCCGACCACCGCACCGTAGACCAGGTGCCCCACGATGAACAGGAGCACCGCCCAGGTGCCGTAGTTCTCCGCGAAGGCCCCGGGGCTGGGCAGCAGTTCCGGCACGGCGGGGTTGATCGCCGGCATGAGCAGCAGGAACAGCCCCCCGATGATCAGGTGCGGGATGGCGATGACCAGCCCGTGCCACCAGTTCGCCGGGCCCCAGACCTTCGAAAAGATCAGCCCGTACACCATCCCGATCAACCCGCTGATGAGCAGGTGGATGACGAACCCGAGGATCCAGGTTCCGGCGGTGAGGCTCTGGGTGAACATCGCCCCCAGGAACATCACCAGGTTCAGGGACGTCAGCTCGAACAGTCTCGCCAGCGATAGCAGCAGGGTCAGAATCACCCCGCCCAGCACGCCGGCGAGGAAGGCCAAGGATGCGTTGTACTTCGTCATGAGAGTTACTCCCGTCGTCTTCGGGTGCGGATTTCCATAGTTGGACTTATCTAATTGTATGCATGCTCCAGGGGACGCCGCACCCATTGGGGAGTTCTCCCTACCCGCCCTGCGGGCGAGGCCTCGCCGACCGATGGTGGGGCCCTGCGCGGGACGGGTGCGATCGGAGGATGCTGCCGACGACGCACGATGAACGCTGCCCTGTCCTTGCCCGCCGTTGTGCGTAAGGTTCCTATAGGCAAGGGGCATGCTGGAGTTGAGAGTGAAGGTTACATCGAAGGGACAAGTAACGATCCCGCAACGCATCGGCAAGGAGGCGGGGCTGCTTCCCGGATGCGAAGTCGACTTCCACATGGCCGCCGACGGCAGGATCTATCTGCAGAGGCTCGAAGGGAAGGGCCGGGGGGAGCAGTTGGTCGAGCATCTGCGCCGTCGAGGGAGCGTGCGGATGAGGACGGATGACATTCCGGCACTCACCCGTGAGAAGCCCCGAAGTTTCCGGTTCCGCACGTACTTTCCCACCGTCCATCTGATCTGCCCTACCCTCTGAATCCGCTCCACAGCCCTCACCGCCCGCGGAACGTCAGCGACGGGTCCACGGGGGGGCGCGGGTGCAGCAGGTGCACCACCCGCGACGCCAGGTAACCCACCAGCACGCACGTCACGAGCCCCACTGCCGCCAGGAGCAGCCCGTGCACCAGCGCGAGCCGCTGCACCACCACCACCGCCCCCGCCGACGCCCCCGCCCCGATCAGCGCCCCCACGCCGTTGGCGCGGCGGAGGAAGATGCCCAGCACGAACAGCCCGCCCAACGCCCCACCGAACAGCCCCAGAATCTCGTAGAAGAAGTCCAACGCCGACCCCACGTCCATCCTCGCCACCCCCACCGCCGCCCCCGTCGCCACCGCGCCCGACACCACCGTCGTCCATCGGGCGAACCGCATGCAGTCTCGCTCCGAGGGGGCGCGGCGGAGGCGGCGGTAGAAGTCCGTCGTCACCGCCGTCGCCACCGCGTTCATCCCGCTGTCGATGGACGACATGGCGGCCGCGAAGATCCCGGCGATGACCAGGCCCGACACCCCGACGGGCATCTGGTGGACGACGAAGTACGGGAGGATGGCGTCGGGACGGAGGTCCGGGGGCAACGCCCCGGGATGCTCGCCATAGAACGCGAACAGCGCCGTCCCCAGGAAGAAGAACAAAAACCCCGTGGGGATCCCCAGCAGCGCGCTCGTCCACGCCGCCCGCTTCGCCGCCCGCACGTCCGGCGTCACCAGGTACCGCTGCACCACGTCCTGCTGCGCCGTGTTGGGCGAGACGGCGAACAAGGCCCCGCCCAGGATCAGCACCCACACCGAGAGCACTCGCGGGCTGCCCGACCAGTCGGGCGTGTAGAACTTGCCGTTCGCCTCCCCGATGCGCACGATGCCCGCCAGGCCGCCCTCGACGTTCCCCGCCACGATCGCCAGCGCCAGCACCGCCCCGCCCGTCAGCACGACGACCTGGACCACGTCCGTCCACACCACCGCCTCGATGCCCCCCAGCACCGTATACGCCGTCGCCAGCACGCCCATGGCGAGGATGCAGGCGTACACGTCCCACCCCGTCGCCGCGTGCAGCGCCAGCGAGGGCAGGTACAGCACGATCGCCATCCGCCAGAACTGGAACAGCACGAACCACACCGAGGCGAACCAGCGGGCGGCGAGGTTGAAGCGGGCCTCGAGGTACTCATACGCCGTCGTGATGTTCAGGCGACGGTAGAAGGGGATGTAGACCAGGACGACAAGCGGCACGACCAGGAGCTGCGCGAGCGTGTACACGAGCATCGTCCAGTCGCCCGTGTAGGCCTTGCCGGGCACGGCCATGTACGTGATCGCGCTGAGCCCGCCCCCGAAGATGCTCAGCCCCGCCGCCCACCAGGGGATGCGGCGCCCGGCGAGGAAGTAGTCGTCCGTGCTCCGCTCCCGCCGCGCGAACACCGCCCCCATCGCCACCATCGCCAGCAGGTAGCCCACCAGGACCAGCCCGTCAATCCAGGTGAAGTGGGTCATGCCTTCCTTCCGTCATCCCAAGCGTACCGGGAACCCGTTTCACCGCGGAGAGCGCAGGGAGAGGAAAGGCACTAGGGACTAGGGACTAGGGACTAGGGACTAGGGACTAGGGAAGAAGAAGCACCGAAGCATGACGTTGCCTCTTCCGCTTCTTCTGCCTATTCCCTAGTGCCTATTCCCTAGTGCCTCTCCTCTGCGATCTCTGCGGTGAACGCCTCCGTCACGCCAACCCGTTGGGGTGCGCTTCCAGGAACTCCGCGTGCTGCTTGCGCCCGGTCTCGCGGAGGCGCTTGGCGTACTTCTCCAGGCTGCTGCGGGTGTGGAACGGACCGCCCTCGCGGAGAACCTCCCACAGCGGGTCCCCGTAGGGCCGGCCCGCGAGCATCTCGGTCGTCCACTCCTCCAGCAGCCGCGAGCCGTGATCCACCAGGTCCTGGCGGGACGGGGCGAGGTCGTTCAGCTCGTGGGGGTCGGCGGCGAGGTCGAAGACCATCTTCTCGCGGAGGTTCTTGAGGCCCGTGTCCCACGTGCGGCAGAAGAGGTTGTCGCCCCAGCGGACGGACCGCATGCACGACCACGCCATCTGCGAGAACACCACGTACTCCCGCCCGCCGTCGGTTCCCTTGCGGAAGGCGTCGGCGTAGCTGCGCCCGTCCCAGCACGCGGGCACCTCCCCGCCGAGCAGCTCCACGAGCGTCGCGGCGATGTCGCACTGGTTGTACAGGCCCTTGTCCACGCGCCCCCCGGGCATGCCGGGGTAGCGGACGATCATCGGGACGCGCGAGGTGATGTGGTCGGCCGTCGCGTGGTCGCCGATCACGCCCAGCTCGCCCATGTTCTCCCCGTGGTCGCTGGTCATGATGACGATGGTGTCGTCGAGGACGCCCTTGTCGGCGAGGGCGTTGAGGACGCGCCCGCACCACTCGTCGGCGTAGCGGATGCCGGTGTCGTACCCGTTGACCCAGGTGCGGTAGTCGTCCATGGACGCGATCTGGCTGGGCTGGCGGGGGTGTCCGGGCGGGGTGGGCGCCCCGTAGCTCCCGCCCGGTTCCTGCGGGGTCCCGGGCCCGAAGCTGTTCCACTGCTGCTGGCGGAGTTCCTCGGTGTACCACCCGGCGAGGGGCTCGTCGGCGAAGGGGTCCCCGAACTCCTGCGGCGTGCGGTAGACCGTGTGCGGGTCCCAGATGTTGATGTGCAGCATCCAGTCGGGGCGCTCGGCGTTGCGGTCGATCCAGTCCAGGGCCAGCGGCACGATCTGGTCCGCCCGCTCGCTCCCGCAGTAGCCCGTGTTGACCATCTCGTGCCACCCCGCGTAGAACCACCACGCCGAGTGCCGCTCCGCGAACGGGCTGAACGACACCGGGTAGATGCCCCGCCCGCGGAGCAGCTCGATGAACTCCGGCCGCTGCCAGCGCGTCTGGAAACCGCGCTCGCGCCCCATGGGCCGCAGGTCCGCCTGCAAGCCCCCATGGTTCACCACGCCCGTGTGGATGCCGAACTGCCCCGTGAACATGCTCGCCCGCGAGGGCAGGCAGGGGGCGTCGGAGACGTAGCAGTTCTCGAACCGTACGCCCTCGGCGGCGATGCGGTCGAGGTTGGGGGTCGTGTTGCGGTGGTAGCCATAGCAGCCCAGATGATCCGCCCGGGTGGTGTCAACGTCGAGGTACAGGATACGCACGGATAGTCTCCTTCTATACGGTTTCGGAAGCGGGCATTATAGGGCCCGACGCCGCACGGGGGAAGGCGGGGGGAATTTCGGATTTGGGAATTCGGATTTCGGATTTGCGTGGGTGTTGATCGGGGTCCCCTCCGCGGAAGCGGGTCTTTCACTCGCTCCAGGATTGAGCGGGGATGAACGCAGATGAACGCGGATAGAGGGAAGGCGGGGATACAGGGGATGAGAGTGACAATCAACTCCCATCCCTTGCATCCCCGCTCTCTCTTCCTCATCTGGTTCATCTGCGTTCATCCCCGCCAAGTCTTCATCCGCGGAGGGAAGCCTGGACTGCCACCCACGCAAATCCGAATTCCGAAATCCCAAATCCGAAATCCCGAATCCCTACATCCGGTCCAGCGTTCCCAGCGTCGGGTGCTGGTGGGGGAAAAGCACCTCGGTGAGGGCCCAGCCGTCGCCCGTGGGGCGCATGGAATTGGCCTCGAGGACCTCGTGCGGGTCGTCGGTGCCCAGGACCAGTTGGGCCACCCCGTGCCCCGCCGCCAGCGTGTGCTTCGTGCGCACCGGGTCGGTCACGCACACCGTCCCCCCGTCGATCCGCAGGCCCACCCTCTCACGCTCGTCGCTCACCAGCAGCGTCCCCGACCAGTCGTCCAGGTGCGACGCCTTCACGCGGCGGGACAGCTCGGGGGCGACGTGCTCCAGCGTCTGGCGGAGGTTGACCACGTGCATCATCGCCCCCCCGCTGCGGACGTAGTTGACCTTCGCCGTGCAGTTCCCGCGGCGGAGGCGGCGGCACAGGTCGCTCGCGTAGTGCAGGTCGCTGAAGGTCACCTCGCCCCAGCCGTTGTGCCTCGCCAGGCGATGCACCACGCGGAGCACCTGCTCCACGTCGCCCGCGTGATCGACGATCTCGCTGCCCTTGTTCACCACCCAGCCCGCCACCTTGCCCCCCGCGTCCGTCCACAGCAGGCCCTCCAGGCTGTGGTTGGGGAAGGGCACGCCGCGGAACGTCGGCCGGACGGCCGTGCCCGTGCGGACGCGGTTCTCGCGGTTGTACAGGGCCGCCAGGTCCTCGCGGTGCTTGACGGCGAACTTGCGGGTCCCCCGCTCGGGGGCCTCCGAGGGCAGGTGCGGGGTGGCGACGGTGTAGGTGGTCGCGTTCCACGCGCGGACGTACCCGAAGCGGTGGTAGAAGTCGTGGATGCCGTACAGCAGCGTCGCGTCGTAGCCCAGCGGGGCCATCGCCTCCATGCCCGCCTTCGCCGTCTCGGCCATCAGCCCGCGCTGGCGGTAGTCCCCGTGCGTCGCCACCGCCCCAATGCCCACCACGCGGATGGCCGCCGCCCCCACGCGCATGGCGAGGTCCCACGCGCCCCAGTGCGTCACGATCCGCCCGTCGAGGATCCCGATCCGCGACGCCTTCCAGTCGTAGTTCGCCCCCCCGAGGATGTACCCGCCCCGGCAGCGGTCGCGGAATGGATAGTACCCGTTGTGGGAGAAGACCTTGCACACCAGGTCGATCATCTCCTCGGCGTGCGCGTCGGGGTCCGGTGCGATCAGTTGCATCTGCTGCTCATGCTTCGCCATGGGCGTCTCCGCAGTGGGGGAACGGTCACTTTCAGGATAGATCGGGCGGATCACCGCCCTGCAGGAGAAAAGATTCCCTGCGATCCGATTCAAAGTCCCCCCCTCCCCGTGCCGATACTCCCTATGTCCCGGAACGCTCCGGGACCTAGGCGCTGGTAAGGAGCCCGTCCATGTCCATGAAGGTGCTGGTCATCGATCCCGATTGGCGGTTTGCGAAGCAGGCGGCGAAACACCTCGAGTCCCTGGCCCACCACGTGGTCACGGAAACCCACCGCACCGCGGCCCTGGGGCGGCTGGCCCATTGGCGGCCGGACCTGGTCATCGCCGCCGCCGAGGTCCTCGACACGCCCCTCATCGACACGCTCCACGGCCTCGAGCCTCGCCCCGCCGTCCTGCTCACCGGCTGGATGGACCGCACGGCCCTGGCGTGGCGGGTGTGGCAGAGCTGCGGCGACGAGCTGCTGATGAAGCCCGTCTTCCGCGCCGCCGAACTCCACGCCGCCATCGTCTCCGCCCTGGAAAACGCCGCCGCCGGCACCCGCCCCGGCACGCAGCGCCTCGTGGCCTCGGCGTAGCGGCGGCCCGTCCGCCTCACCGGCGCCTCTCCGAAGGCAGGAACAGACCAGAGGACGCCGCCCGCTTTCCCCGGCCCTCCCACCCCTTTCCGCGCGGCACAGGCGTCTGCACATCCCTGAAAATCAGCGGGGATGAACGCAGATGAACGCGGATACGGAGAGGGCAGGGATGCACGGGATGCAGGGGATCGGAGTGCGGAGCGAACCCAGCGCAGATTATTCCGATTACCAGCCATCCCATCCCAGTCCTCCCATCCCAAGGCCCTCCTACCCCTCTCCCCCGCGGGGAGAGGATGTCGCGCAGCGACAGGTGAGGGGGCCCGGACCCACCCACGTGCGAGCGAAACGGGGACGGGCTCCGCAGGGGCGCGCCGTTCGCCCCGGAGGTGCCTGTCCCCCTTTCGCGGTCCCACGCGCACCGACCGTGCAAAACAAACCCACCACACCCCTCCTCCCCATCCTCGAAAACGAACCCACCGGCACACCCCCCCCACGAGCGCGCCCAACCGTGCGGAACGAACCCAGCGCAGACTTTTCCGAGTTTCGCCCCTCCCACCCCTCTCCCCACCGGGGAGAGGATGTCGCGCAGCGACAGGTGAGGGGGCCCGGACCCACCCACGTGCGAGCGAAACGGGGACGGGCTCCGCAGGGGCGCGCCGTTCGCCCCGGAGGTGCCTGTCCCCCTTTCGCGGTCCCACTCGCACC
>JAWLCQ010000005.1:0-83989 GCA_041687095.1 Phycisphaerae bacterium
CAGCGACAGAGAACGTCAAATCACGTCAGTATGCGACTACAGCGAGTGCGCCATACAGTGCGCCAATCTTGATGAATGAGCATGATGAAGGCGGATCGAACATGCGCCACGAGCCGTTCCCAACTCCCCGCCGCATGCGGACGGCTCAGAAGAGATCGCGCGCCGCCTTTCGGCCTTTGCAGCCGAAGCTGCTTCGGCGGAGCAGGCTCGGCGGCGAAAGGGCGAAAAGAAGAAGGGGGCGGCTCGCGCCGCCCCCTGAAAAGGGTAGAAGGATCAAAGGAAGAAGGGTGCACTATCGGCGTCTTCTCGCCAACAGACCCAATCCACCCAACGAGAGCAACCCGACTGTGAACGGTTCAGGGACTTCGGAGGCGACACGGAACCCGAAACCGTGGCCCTCGTAGTACGGGCTGCTGCCGTACCGGTACGACGACGCGAGGTAGTCGGCGGGGCCGGAGTGGTTGCACGACCTGCCACGCAGACCCCGAGCGGAACCAGGCCCATAGTCGCCGCTGTAGTATGGGCTTTCGATCCACTCCCAGACGTTGCCCATGATATCGTACGTCCCGTTCAGCTCCTCGCTGCCGCTGCCCACGTCCCAAGGGCCGTACGGATCGGTCGCGTACCCGTTGTCGTAGTAGTTCCAGCCCGTCCCGCTCGTCCCGTCGCCCTGGTGCAGCGTGTCGCCGGGCTTGGTCGCATACGTCTGAAGGCTGGTCCCGTTCCAATACCCCGCCTTGACCCACTCATCCTCGGTCGGCAGGTAGTAGAACGCATCCTTGTGGCGGTAGAGGTTCGTGCCGTCGGCCTCTCCGGCGCTCCACGTGTCCAGGGCGTACCCGCTCGTGCCCTGCGTGCCCGTGAACTTGTACGCCGCCTGATGGCCCGTCGAGGTGTTCAGCCAGTTCACGAACTGCGCCGACTCGTACCAGCTCACCCTGTTCGTCGGCACGTTCGTCCCCGTCCAGTACGGGTCGGCGTAGTAGGCGTAGGACGGATCGCCCGTGACGGGGACGCCCAGCTCGGCCTTGAACTTGTTCCACTGGTCGTTGGTGATCTCGTAGACGCCGATGCGGTAGTCGTTGTTGACGATCCCGTACCCGCTGGTGGGGTTGGTCGCCCCCGAGATCGTCACGAAGTCGATCGTGAACTGATTCGCCCCGCTGCCGAAGTCGTCCGCACCAGCCATACCCGCGCCCAGCAGCATCGCCGCCAGCCCCAACGTCACACCCAGAATCCTCGCGTCCATCGTCCTGTTCTCCTTTACCCGGGCCGCCAAACTCTGGTACTCCCCCGGAAGGCGACGGTAGTCCAGTCCGCGACTGGGGGAGACGCCCAGCCAAGGCGAACCGCAAGCGTCTGCGTGAAGACCCAGATGACAGGAGGGAGGGAGCGAGAGCAAGCGAGCGTCCTCCAAGCCCTGCCATAACGAAGAGCCGTGCACCCATGCCGAACCACCGGCACCGCCCACCTGAGCCGGGGACGAAGCCTTCGATCAAGACCATATGCGACAGACCGATATCTGTCAAGTCGAAGAATCCGTTGTGTCGGGGCGGAGTTCCGCGGACTCGGGCTGGCTGTAGATCTGTCCCTGCCCGCAATACTACCGGCCGCGGCCTGACGCCCCCCCTCGTCCCTCACACCCTCGCCAGCGTCGCGATGGCCTTGCGGACGTGCTCGGGCAGCGAGTCCCAGGAGTCGGCGAGGGAGGCGAGGTCGGCGGGGAGCGCGGGCGGGGTGGCTTCCGACTTCGCCGCCTCGGGAGCAGATGGCTCCTTCCCCGCCCCCGACTCCCCCACCGCCTCCTTCGTCACTCCGCCCCCCACCATCGACGGCAGCGATTCCAGATCCGCCGCCAACTCCCGCATCTCGACGTGCGTGTAGACGTTCATCGTCAGCTCGATCGTGCTGTGCCGCGCGAGCGCCTGGGCGTTTCGGGGGTGGACGCCGGCGCGGGCGAGGTTCGAGATGAACGTGTGGCGAAGGCTGTGGAAGTCGGCGTAGCGCCCGCGGGCGTCCTGGTAGGCGACGTCGGCGTTGGCGAGGTCGGTGCGCATCATCTCCGCCCCGTGGCGCTCCGACGCCCACGTGCCCGGCCAGACGCGCTCTCCCGTGAGCTTGGCCGCCAGCCAGGGACGCAGGGCCTTCGCGACGTCGCGGCGGAGGGGCTGGAGGGCCTCGCGGCCGTTTTTCGTGTAGCCCGCCAGGCACCGCACGGCCGGGGAGGCGTCGTCGAGCTCGAACGACTCGGGCGTGAGTGATGCCAGTTCGCTCGCCCGCAGGCCCGTGCTGGCGGCCAGCAGGTACAGCATCGAGCGGTCCTCGCCGCTGAGCCCCGCGACGGGATCGGGCGTCTGACGCGCGGCGTCCAGCAGCGCCGACAGTTCCGCGTCCGTCAGGGCACGCCGCCTGCGCCGGCGATCGGCGTCGGTGACGGTCTGACACGACACGCCCAGCAGCGGGCTTCGATGGATGCGTCCGATGCGGGCCATCCAGTTGCAGAACCCCCGCAGGGCCCGCAGGTAGCCGTTGGACGTCGAGAGGCTCATCCCCTCCCGCCGCAGGTCCGCGAGGCACTCCTCGACGGCCTCGCCCGAGAGTTCCCGGACGACGGTGGCCCCGATCTCGTACAGCACCCGCTGGCAGCGGGACACGGTCTTGTCCACGTGATCGGGCGTGTTGCCCTTGCCCTCCAGGTGCTGGGCGTAGTCCAGCAGGTGCTGCTTGAGCGGCCGGCGGCGGTGGTGGGCGAGCGGATCGGTGAGTCCCGCCTCGCCCCGCTCGATCCGCCGAACGATCTCCACCTCCTTCGCCTGCGACGCCTGACGGTCCGTGTAGCCCCGCCACTCCCGCAGCTTGCCCGTCTCGGGATCGGCGATGCGGATGTACCAGCAGTCCGACTGCTCCACGACGCGATCGCCCTTTCGGTTCAGCGGCCGAGTCTTGAGCTGGCCCGTCGGCGTGCGCCAGCGAGCGTGGCGTTTGCCGTCGCGTTCGAAGATCGTGGCGCCCTCGGGGATCGGTCTTGAATGTCTGCGTTTAACCAGCATGTACGTCTCCTACTGCGTTCATGGGACACACTGAGCCTCGGATGGGCCCAGCAGCTCAAGGCTTTTCGCGCGGGATTCGAGGAATTCGCCTCACGGCATGCGGCGGGTGTCGCCCCCGCCGGCGATCCACGCATGAAGCTTCTCCCGCGGCCAGAGGCGCTTGCGGCCCAGGCGCGTCGGCGGCGGGAATCGCCCCGTCGCCACCAGCCGCTCGATCGTCCGCACCGACAGCGTCGTCAGCGTCGCCACCTCGCGCACGTCGATCAGGTCCAGGGGTTGGGGGGTCTTGGGGGCAGCCATTCAGAAGCCCTCCCCGCCGTAGCCCGCCTGCCGCAGCGCCCGGCGGATGCGCTCCCGCGCCCGATCCGCCGTCCCCCACTGGCAGTCGAGCGCCTCAGCGACGGCCGAGCGGCTGCAGCCGTCCAGCAGCAGCTCCATCGCCCGCCGGTCCAGCCGCGACAGCCCCGCCATCACCTGCTGGATGTCCAGATCCACCGGGGCGTCGAGGTAGTAGTGCGGTTCCTCGCACGTCCCCCCCTCCCCCACGCCACGCGCCGCCAGGTAGCGCTGGTATCGCCCCGCCTCCCGTACCTGCGTCCGCAGCGCCCGCCGAAGCGTCCGCGTGATCACCTCGTAGCACACCGTCTCCTCCGTGGCCCCGTTGGCCCGATCCGGGTCGTACTCGAACTCCCGCAGCGCCATCGCCAGTTCCTGCATCCGGTCCGGCCAGTCGCTTTGCGGAACCCCCATCGCCCGCATCCGCCCCACTGCCAGATCGATCCGCCATTCCTCCAGCACGCCCGCGTAGTCCCTGCGCAGTTCCTCTTTCATCCGGGGTTCACTCCTCTTTCCGATGCCTCCGTTCGAGCCGGGCCGATCCCGGCCGCGAACCCCATGCTCGCCCTTTGGCCCGGGCCATTGCCCTTCAGCAGGCCATGTCGCGCGGCGGACACATGTCTGGAATCTGTCGCAGTCTGTCACTGACAGATCGACAGCCCCGTGACAGACCGCGACAGGGTCCGTGACAGGCCGTGACATACCCCGTGACAGACCGTGACATGTGATTTACGGGGGGTGCGGAGTGCGTTTGGATCAATGGAATCAGGGGGTTTGGATCGCGCGGGCTTGCCGAAACCATTTTTGCAGGGCCAAAGCGATGGCCCTGCATGCGATTTTGGGGCCTCGGCGGCTAATAACCCTGTGTAGGGACGAGGGCTCGCACCCCCTTGGCCCCGCAGGGAGAGCAACGATGCCGACGACGGATGGAACCGACGTGAGGACCGACCTGGGCGTGCTGGTAAGCGAACCGGCCGAGGCGTACCACGCCCAGGCGGGCGAGTACCTCAGCAGCCATCAACTGATGGACTTCATGGCCTGCCCGCGCCTCTACCAGCGCAAGCGCCTGGGCTTCGTGCCCGATTCCGATACCCCCGCGATGCTCCTGGGGCGGGCGGTGCACTGCCGCATCCTCGAAGGCGCCCAGGCGTTCGAGAGCGAGTTCGCCCTCGGCGGGCCCGTCAACTCCCGCACGGGCAAGCCCTACGGCCGCGACACCGGGGCCTTCCGCGACTGGTGCGACGCCCAGGGCCGCCCCGGCGTGCACAGCGACGACCTCCCCCTGATCCAGCGGATGGGCGAGGCGGTGTGGATGAACCCCGATGCCGCCGGCCTGCTCACCGACGGGTGCGCCGAAGGCGTCGTCCGCCGCGACTACTCCGGGGTGCCCTGCCAGGTGCGGCTGGACTGGACGAACCCCTTCGAGGGCCTGGTGGACCTCAAGACCACCGCCGATCTCACCTGGTTCGAGAGCGAGTGCCGACGGCGGCGCTACGCCAACCAGATGGCGTTCTACCAGGCGGTCCTCGCCGAGGCCGTCGGGCACCTCGTGCCCGTGCACATCATCGCCGTCGAGAAGATCGAGCCCTACCGCTGCGGCGTCTGGCGGGTGAGCGACGACACCCTCGCCATCGCACGCCAGGAGAACGAGGCGGCCATCGGACGCCTCCGCGAGTGCTGGCGGACGGGCACCTACCCCACCGGCTATGAGGGGATCCGCGTGCTCGAACTCCCCTGACTCCCTGCCCCCGGGCGGGACGGCGTGCCGCGGCGATGTGTCGCGACCGGACTCCCTACGCCCGCCCGGGTGTTCTTGGCAGGGCCGGGCTACCGAGGACGCACCCCCTCGCGACGCGGGTTCGACTCCCGCACCTGCCAGTGACATCCGCGTTCCCCGCCGCACCCCATGGAGAACGCTGCATGACGTATCTGGAACGGATCGAACGGGGCCCGCGCCCCAGGCCCCCGCGGCTGCTGATCTACGGCACCGAGGGGATTGGTAAGTCCACCACCGCCTCGCAGGCCCCCAAGCCCATCTTCGTCCCCACCGAGGACGGGCTGGGGCAGATCGACTGCGACAGCTTCCCGCTGTGCAACTGCTTCGCCGACGTGGACGCCTCCCTGCGGGCGCTGGTGGAGGGGGAGCACGAGTACCAGACGGTGGTGATCGACAGCGCCGACTGGCTGGAGCGGCTGATCTGGGACGAGATCTGCCGCGAGTACGGGGGGAAGTCCATCGAGAAGGTCGACGGCGGATACGCCCGGGGCTACGCGCACGCCCTGGTGCCCTGGCGGCACGTGGTGTCGATGCTGGACACCCTTCGCAATGACCGCGGGATGTGCGTTGTCCTGCTGGCGCACGCGAAGGTCGAGAAGTTCGACGACCCCGAGGCGTCCTCGTACGACCGCTACTCGCCGCGGATGCACAAGCATGCGACAGCCCTGCTCACGGAATGGGCCGACGGGGTGATGTTCGCCACGCGGAAGATCATCACCAAGACCGAGGAGGCGGGATTCAACCGCGAGCGGACGATCGCCAGCCCCCTGGGGCGCGACGGGGGCGAGCGCATCCTGCGCTGCGTCGGTTCGCCCGCCTGCGTCGCCAAGAACCGCTTCAACCTGCCGGCTGAACTGCCCCTGTCGTGGGACGCCCTGATGGGCGCCATGGGAGGGGCGCGATGACCCCCACCCCCCGCCGCTCCCTGCCGGCCACGCTGAGCCCCGCCGCCCGATGCTGGTGGGAGCGCCGGGACGACTGCGCCTACCTCGTCCTCGTCACCGGCGAGGACTCCCCCCACCCCGTCCGCCTGGAACTGACGTACCGCGAGGCCGGATACCTCGGCGGGCTGCTCACCGACCCCGGCTGGTGGAACGACGCCGACGCACTGGACACCCAGACCCAAGGAGAGAGGAACTGACATGGCACAACTGAACGGATTCAACGCGAACGAGGTCGAACCCAACACCCCCTTCGAGCCCCTGCCCGCGGGCAAGTACCTCGCGGCCATCACCGCCAGCGAGATGAAGCCCACCAAGAACGGGGACGGTAACTACCTGCAACTGGAGTTCACCGTCCTGGAGGGCGAGTACCGCGACCGCAAGGTCTGGGACCGCCTGTGCATCCACCACCCCAACGACCAGACGGTCAAGATCGCCCGCGGGAACCTCTCGGCCCTGTGCCGGGCGGTGGGGGTCATGCAGCCCCGGGACTCCGTGGATCTGCACAATCTGCCAATTTTGGTGTCAGTCAAGGTGCGAAAGCGACAGGACACCGGCGACTTGACCAACGAGGTCAAGGGCTACGAGGCCAAGGGCGCCGCGGGCGGCCAAGCCCCGCAGGCCAAGCCCTCCGACAACACCCCCCCGTGGAAGCGATAGGAGCAAGCCGATGCACGTTGATGCCCTTGGTGCTGAAGGCGCCCCCGTCAGTAGGTCACTGGAACAACTGGAGTGCGGCGTCATCCCACGCATGAGATTCCTGAGGCCACTTCATGCCGGACGGCGGAAACCCCGTGCGGCAGTACCCCCGCCGCGCACTGAAATCGAAGACAGCGTGGGGATAGTCGTTGATCAGCAGCGCCGTCTTCTGGCCGTCTTGCGACCAGACGACCTTGATCTCCGAGGGGATGGATCTGTCGGCCACGCTCGAGACATTGTAGATGTGAACGGCATCCTGAATGGGGTTGTCGCCGTCCTCGGCGTCCAGAGCGTAGTAGTACCCCGTCTCTCCATCATCCTCAAACACGGCGGCCAAGCGTCCCACCGGCGAATCCCCTTGGACGACGGTCGCTTCCCCAACGGTGAAGGTCTGCACGGCGGCCAGCACAACTGCCATGGGCTTGTCTCCTCGTCTTGCCTTCTGCCCATGGTACTTCTGCCTGCTTCACAATCAAGCAGTTTCGGGGGATGGGAGGTGGCGAACTGATGACGTCGTTGTGCCTCCCTTGGCCTCCCAGCATCAACCGCTACTACCGGCACGTTGGCTGCCGCACGCTGATCAGCCGGGAGGGCCGGACGTTCCGTCGCAACGTCTGCGCCCTCCTGGGCGGAAGCGGGCGGCCCCCGATCTCGGGACGCATCGCCCTCGCCATGGACGCGTTCCCGCCGGATCGGCGGAGGCGCGATCTGGACAACCTACAAAAACCGACCCTCGATGCGCTCCAGCACGCGGGCGTCTACCTCGACGACTCGCAGATCGACGTGCTGCTGACCCGCCGCGGGCAAGTGGCTGCCGGCGGGCGGCTGGAGGTGGAGGTCATCGAGCTTCCCCTCTGCCGCTGCCCGCTATGCGGATCGGAAATGAACTGATGACGCGTCTGTTCCCCACGCTCCTGATCGTGGTGAGCGTCTGTGCGGCGGCCGGCTACGTCCCTGCAGGAGACTGGCGACGGGTCATCTACTGGCTCGCCGCCGCTGCCCTCACCGCCGTCGTCACCTGGTGAACCCCAAGGAATCCCCATGATGTCAATGAACCGAATCTACCTCGCCGGTCCCATGACCGGCCTGCCGGAGTCGAACTTCCCGGCCTTCCGCGACGCCGCTGGGCGGCTGCGGGACGCGGGCTGGGAGGTGATCAACCCCGCCGAGAACTTCGGCGGACGGACGGACCTGCCCCGCTCCAGCTACCTCCGCGCGGATCTATCGCTGCTGCTCCAGTGCGGGGCGATGGCGCTTCTGCCCGGATGGGAGGACTCGCAGGGCGCGAAGCTGGAGTACGCGATCGCCCGGGAACTCGACATGACGTTGCTCGACGCCGATACGCTCGAACCCCTCGCCGATCCGCCCAGCGCGATGGTGGTCGTGCACTCCCCCGCCCGGGCCCGGGCGGTCCTGAGCGAGGGCGTCCTGATCGAGGCCCAGCGGATCACGGGCGGCGATCGCCAGAGGGATTACGGGCATCCCTTGGCGGACTTCAGCCGAACGGCGGCGCTGTGGAACGCGCTTCTGGCCGGCCGCCTCCGGGAGGGGAAGTCGATCGAGTCCGCCGACGTTCCTTTGTTCATGATCGCCGTCAAGCTCGCCCGCCAGGTCCACGGCTACAAGCGGGACAACCTGGTGGACATCGCCGGCTACGCCCGCACGGCCGCTCTGGTCGAGGGGGACGAGTGATGGCGAAGACGGGAAGCAAGACCATGCTCGCCTTCGCCGACGTGCACGTCCCCCACCAGAGCCCCGGCGCCCTGGAGGTGTTCTGCCGGGCGGCGGAACGCCTGCGCCCCGACCTGATCGTGTGCCTCGGGGACCTGCTCGACTGCGGGCAGTTCTCGGTGCACCCCCCCACCTACGGCGTGCCCGAGACGGACTACGAGGATGACCTGCGGCAGGCGAACGCGCTGCTCGATCGGCTGCAGAAGGCGTGCGGGCGGCTGGCCCTTGTGGAAGGAAATCACGAACACCGCCTTCGGAGGTGGGCCGCGGCGACGAGCGAAGGACGGGGCGCCTACAGCATGCTGTCGCCGTCGATTCGCCTGATGCGGGACCGTAAGAACTGCAAGTACATCCCCTACGGCTCGGCCGACGGCAAGTACCCCCACTACGCGGTGAACTCCCGGATCGTCGCCGTCCACGGCTGGTCCTACGCCCGCAACGCGACGCGGGAGCACCTGACGATCAGTCAGGGCCGCTCCGTCATCCACGGGCACTGCCATCGCGCCGACACCTGCATGATCCAGGACATCTGGTCTTCCGGCGGCGTCATCCAGGCACGCGGCGCGGGCTGTCTGTGCAAGCGAATCCCTTTGTACGGAACGGGTCGCCCCGTTGACTGGACCAACGGATTTGTGACGGCCTATATCGGCCGCCGGAGCGACACGCTCTACACGATCCCCATCCTTCACGACCGCTGCATTCTCCCCGATGGGACGGAGGTGAAGGCATGACCTCCCCCACTGCCACCCCCTTGGAAAGGACTCCCATGACCCCCGAGACCCCTGTGACCCCGGAGGCCCCCGAGACCCCGGAGACGAAGATCCTCACGCTCGATCAGATCCGCATCGACGGCGGCACGCAGCCCCGGGTGCTCATCGATCAGGACCTGGTGAAGGAGTACGCCGAACTCTACGGCACCGGTACGGACCTCGCCCCGGTGGTGGTGTTTTTCGACGGCGCCTCATACTGGCTAGCGGACGGATTCCACCGCTACTGGGCGAACCGCAAGATCGAGTGCGACTACGTCCACGCCGAGATCCACCCGGGCACCCAGCGCGACGCCATCCTCTACTCCGTCGGCGCCAACGCCGCCCACGGCCTGAGGCGAACCAGCGCCGACAAGCGTAAGGCGGTGCTGACGGTGCTGACGGACGAGGAGTGGTCGAGATGGACAGACCGCGAGATCGCCCGTCGGTGCAGTGTGGACCACAAGACTGTCGGCGCCGCTCGGCAGAGTCTCACTGGGGAAATTCCCCAGTCAGAACCGCCCTCGCGTACCTACAAGACCCGGCATGGCACCATCGCCGAGATGAACACGGCCAAGATCGGCCGGGCGAAGAAGAAGCGCAAGTTCGGCGGCATCTCTCCCGACGCCCACATGCCCGTCCGTCAGCCGCGACCGGCGCTGGCCCAGACCCATCTCAACCTCCCCCACGATCCCGTTGATGGCGCCCGCGCGATCGCGTTCGCCATGGGCGCCGAATACGCCCGCCAGTTGATCGAGGCCCTGACCTCGTACCTCCAGAACCCCCAGGAAGGTGAAGAATGATCTCCCCCTGCAGCGTCCATCGCACGGACAGGAACATGAACGTCAGTCGAGTACTCATCACCCCCGAGCAGGCCTTCGAGTGGCTGGAATCGGCCAACACCAACAACCGCCGCGTCTGCGACAGCCACGTCAGCCGCCTCGCTCGCGACATGGCGGGGGGACGGTGGAAGCTAACCCATACCGGGATCGCCTTCGGGCCCGACGGCACGCTGCTGGACGGCCAGCACCGTCTGTGGGCCATCGTCGAGGCGGGCGTTCCCGTCGCGATGGTGGTCTGGCGCGGCGTCGATCCCGACTCGATGATGGCCATCGACTCCGGCCGCTCGCGCTCGATGACCGACATCCTCAACATCGCCGGGGAGAACGGCGACGTCGGCCGCCACGACCTGGCGATCCTGCGGGCGATGCTCGGGAGCTTCGGCAGCCCGCCGGTGCTCTCGACCGCGGAGACCTCCGAGGCACTCCGCATCCACGCCGACGCCATCGAGTTCGCCATGACCCACCTGCCGACGGTCGTCGCCTCCAAGGGCGTCAATACCGCCACCACCCGGGCGGTCATCGCGCGGGCGTACTACTCGCTGGACCTGGAGGTGCTCAAGGACTTCTGCCGCAAGCTCACCAGCGGCGTCGTCACCTCGGACGACGAGAGCCTGATCGTGCTGCTCCGCCAGCACCTCCTGGAGAACCGCGGCGGATCGTACGCGCTGCGGATGCAGCGATACGGGAAGGTCCAGCGGGCGCTGTCGGCGTGGCTCAAGGGTCAGAACCCCGCCCGCCTGTACTCCGCGAGCAGCGAGCAGTTCCCCCTGCCGGAGGAGGTCGCGGCTTGACGTATGAGGGTCCGGCAACCTCTGACGCCCCCGCCATCGTCCTCCGCCCCTACCAGGCGGAGGCGGTGGCGGCGGTGTACGACCATCTGCGCCGCCGGGATGACAACCCCTGCGTTGTCATCCCGACGGCTGGGGGCAAAACCTTGGTGATATCCACCATCTGCCGCGACACTGTCACGCAGTGGAACGGCCGCATCCTGATCCTCGCGCACGTGAAGGAACTGCTGGAGCAGGCCGTCGAAAAGCTCCACACGATGGCCCCCGACCTGTGGATGCAGATCGGGGTGTACTCGGCAGGGCTCAAGAGCCGCGACACCGGCAAAGCCATCACCGTCGCGGGCATTCAGTCGGTCTACAAACGGGCGGCGGAACTGGATCGTTACGAACTGATTCTTATCGATGAGGCCCATCTTATCCCCCCCGACGGCGACGGAATGTACCAGTCGTTCCTCGCCGAGGCGAAGGTGGTGAATCCCCACGTCCGGCTGATCGGGCTCACCGCTACCCCGTACCGCATGACGACGGGGATGATCTGCGGGCCGGACAACCTGCTCAACTCCGTCTGCTACGAAGTCGGCGTCCGCGAGCTCATCGTCCAGGGGTACCTCTGCCCCCTCAAGAGCAAGGCGGGCCGGCAGAAGGTGGATACCTCGTCCCTGCACATCCGCGGCGGGGAGTTCATCGCAGGAGAGGTCGAGTCCCTGATGGACGACGATGGCCTGGTCCGCTCGGCGTGTCAGGAGATCGTCGACCGCACGCGCGAGCGCCGCTCGGTCCTGATCTTCGCCGCTGGAGTCAAGCACGCCAAGCACATCCAGCGCGTCCTTGCCTGGCTGGGACAGGAGTGCGGGTTCGTCTGTGGGGACACGCTCCCCTTCGACCGCGCCGAAACGCTCCGCCGGTTCCGCGACGGGGAGCTCAAGTACTTGGTCAACGTCAACGTCCTGACGACGGGGTTCGACGCACCGAACATCGACTGCGTCGCCCTGCTGCGCCCCACGAACTCCCCGGGGCTCCTCTATCAGATGGTCGGGCGGGGCTTCCGCCTTCACCCCGGAAAGACGGACTGTCTCGTGCTGGACTACGGGGAGAACCTGCTTCGCCACGGGCCGGTGGACGCCCTGCGGATCAAGGACCGAGCCCGCGGCGGCGGCGACGCACCCGCGAAGGAGTGCCCCGAGTGTCAGGCGGTGGTCCACGCCAGCTACGCGGTGTGCCCCGAGTGCGGTCATGCCTTCCCCCCGCCCCAGCGGGAGAAGCACGAGGGGCAGGCATCGACGGCGGGCGTGCTCTCGGGGGAGGTCGCCGAGACGGAGTACGACGTCCAGGAGACCTTCTACTCTGTCCACGTCAAACGCGACGCCCCCGAGGACCACCCCCGCTCCATGCGGGTGGACTACCGCGTGGGCTTCGGCGACTGCCGCGCCGAGTGGGTCTGCTTTGAGCACACCGGCTACGCGCGCCAGAAGGCCGAGGCGTGGTGGCGAGCCAGGAGTACCGAACCCGTTCCCGAAACCGCCGAGGAGGCGGTGGAGATCTGCCGCTCCGGCGGCGTGGCGGAGCCCTCCGCTCTCACCATCCGCTCGGTCACGGGGGACCCATACGACCGCATCGTGAAGCACGTCCTGGGGCCGATTCCGCCGCACATGGACGGCCGCCAGGAGCGCTGTGAAGACGCCCCCGACTACGAGTGGGCGGGCGACGAAATTCCGTTCTGAGGAGAAGTAACGCATGGTTCAGTTCGCAAACGAATGCGACGTGATCGTGGATGAGGAGTTCCGGCAGTTGATCCCGCCGATGTCCCAGGAGCAGCGGGACGATCTGGAACAGAACCTCCTGCGCGACGGATGTCTCAGCCCCCTGATCGTCTGGGCCGAGCATCGCATCCTGCTGGACGGGCACAACCGCAAGGAGATCTGCGACCGCTACGGTGTCGAGTACGGCTTTCGAGAGCTGAGCCTCTCGAACCGCACGGCGGCGGCGGACTGGATCGACGCCAACCAACTCGGCCGCCGGAACCTGACGCCAGAGCAGATGTGTCTGGTGCGGGGGCGAAGGTACAACCGTCTGAAACTCCCCCACGGGGGCGATCGGCGGAGCGATGGTTCAAAGGCTCAGAATGATCCTTTGAACGCCGCCGACCGGTTGGCCGAGGAGTGTGGCGTCTCGTCAGCAACCGTGAAACGCGATGGGCAGTATGCCGATGCGGTGGACAAGCTGGGCGTCGCGCGCGAGGCGATGTCCGGCAAGGTCACGGCGCCCCGTCAGAAGGTGGTGGAAGTGGCGGAGTCGCTGGGCGATACGCCGACCGACGACCAACTCCAGCAGGCGAAGGAATCCGTAACCAAGCCCCACGTCGCCAACAACTCCGGCGACAACGAGTGGTACACCCCTGCCGAGTACATCGAAAAGGCCATCGCGACCATGGGCGGGATTGACCTCGACCCGGCGTCGAGCCCTGCGGCGAACGAGGTGGTGAAAGCCGCCCGGTTCTACACCGCCAGCGACGATGGGCTCGCCCAGCCGTGGAGCGGACGAGTCTACATGAACCCGCCCTACGCCCAGCCGCTCATCCAGCAGTTCTGCGAGCGGCTCGTCGAGCGGTTCGAGGCGGGCGAGGTCGCCCAGGCGGTCGTGCTGGTTAACAACGGCACCGAGACGCGCTGGTTCCAGTCGCTGCTGTCCGTCGCCTCCGCCGTCTGCTTCCCCGTCGGGCGCGTCCGCTTCTGGCATCCTGACAAGTCCCAGGCCACCCCGCTCCAGGGGCAGGCCGTCGTGTACCTCGGGGGCAGCGTCGCGGCGTTCACCGGGGCCTTCAGCGAAGTTGGGAGCGTGTGCCATGTCGTGCGGTAACGGGGCCAATCCCATGCGGTGGAACTGCCAGACGCAGGGCTGCTTCAATCTCAAGAAGCGGCCGAAGATCGAGCGGTTCGCCGACTGCCTCCCCGGCCGCATCGCGTTCTCCGATATCGACGCCATCGTCGAGGTCTGCGGGAACCTGCTGCTCCTGGAGTGGAAGGACCACCGCGAGGTTGGCACGGGCCAGCGCATCCTGTTCGAGCGCCTGACGGCGCTGTGTCCGGCGACGGTGCTGATCGTCGAGGGCGACGCGGAGGACATGGCCGTCGCCAGCGTCACCACCGTGTCGGACGGACAGTTCTCCCCGTCGGAGCCGGCGGACCTCGACGACCTGCGGGCAACGATCCATGCCTGGTCGGACTGGGCGATGCAGAACTCCGCGGTCCGCCGACAACAGGAGGCGATGTGCCGATAGCGAATCCCAGTCTCGCGGCCGCCGCGGGCGATTACCTCGCGGCGGGTCTGTGCGTCCTGCCCGCGCGGCGCGACCAGAAGCGCCCCACGGTGTCGTGGAAGGCGTACCAGTCCCGCCGGCCCACGGGTGCGGAGATCGGGGCGTGGTTCGCCAACGGGCACGACGCGCTGTGCATCCTGGCCGGGGCCGTCTCGCGCAACACGGAGATGCTCGACTTCGACCGGCGTGCGGAACTGCACGAGCCCTGGTGCGCGAAGGTGCGCGCCGCCGCCCCCGGCCTGCTCGAACGCTTGGTGGTGTCGAGGACCCAGCGCGACGGGCGCCACGTGTACTACCGCTGCGAGGACGGGGTATCGGGCAACCTCAAGCTCGCCCAGCGCAAGGGCGACGACGGTATCGAGACCCTCATCGAGACCCGCGGCGAAGGCGGCCTCTTTCTGTGCTCACCGACCGAGGGGTACGAGGTCCTCCAGGGTTCGCTGTGCTCGATGCCCGTCCTGACAGGCGAGGAGCGGGACATCCTTCTGCGGTGCGCGTCGGAGCTCAACCAGTACGAGCCCCCGGCAATGAACGGCCCCGCCACGGGCGCGCCAGCGCGCGCCACGTTGGCCCAGGACGGACGATCCCCCCTCGGGTCGCCTCCTGGCCCGCCCGCGCCACACGCGCGTCCCGGGGACGACTTCAACGCGCGCGGGGACGTTCGCGCTATCCTCGAAGCCCACGGATGGACGCGCTTTAAGCCGGGGGACAACGAGGAGTGGTGCCGGCCGGGCAAGAGCGGCGCGTGCTCCGCGACGCTCAAGGACGGCAACTTCTTCGTCTTCTCCTCGAACGCCAGCCCGTTCGAGCAGCGGGGGTCGTATAAGCACTTCGCCGTCTACGCCATGCTGGAATGTGGGGGGGACTTCGAACAGGCGGCCCGCTGTCTTCGAGAAGCCGGGTTCGGCGGCGATGGTGCGACGGACAGCGCCGATGGGTTGGACATCTCGGCCATCACGGGCCCCTGTGGGGCACAGGCGGAAGAGAATTCGCACACCTCCGCCGATGTGGACCACAGCGCACCCTGTGGGGAGGACAGCTCAGGCAGGCCCCCCTCTTCGCCCCAGGTCCCCGACCCCGGGCCGTTCCCCGAGGAGCTCTTCGACGTGCCCGGGTTCATCGGCGACGTGGTGCAGTACGCCCGCAGCGTCGCCCACCGAGACCAGCCCGTGCTCGCCCTCGCCGGGGCCGTCATGCTCCAGGCCGTCCTCGTCGCACGCAAGGTCCGCGACGAGCGCGGCAATCGCACCAACCTCTACACCGTCGCCGTCGCCCTCTCCAGCGCCGGCAAGGACAAGCCCCGCGAAGTCAACGATCGCATCCTCGAACTGGCGGGCGTGGACCTGCTGGGCAACGAGGAGGTCACCAGCGATGCCGCCGTCCTGACCGCCCTCGAAGCCCGCCCCGCTATCCTGTTCCAGTTCGACGAGTTCGGCCGCTTCCTGCGGACCATGGGCGACCCCCGCAAGTCGCCCAATATCTACGCTGCCATCACCACGTTCATGCGCCTCTACAGCAACGCCAACCGGACCTACCGCGGCAAGGGCTACGCCGACGCCAAGCGCAACCGCACCATCGTCCAGCCCTGCGCCAGCATCTACGGCACCAGCACGCCGCGGGCGATGTACGAAAGCCTCACGAAGGAGGGCATCGAGGACGGGTTCGTCGGGCGGCTGATCTTCTTTGAGACGCTCACCCGCCCCCCGCGCGTCCGCCGACCCGACGCCGATCCGCCCCAGCACCTGATCGAGGCGGCCATGTGGTGGAACAACTTCGTGCCCGGCGACGGCAATACCGCCGGCGTCTACCCCCGCCCCCGCCTGGTGGAGGCGACGGAGGAAGCCGAGGCCATCTTCGACGCCCTGGCCAAACTCGCCGACGCCGAGATGGCCCTCGATGAGACCTACGCCCCCATCTGGGGCCGAGCCGAGGAGAAGGCCTGCCGCCTCGCGCTCGTCTACGCGTGCAGCCGCTGTAAGGAGAACCCCATGATCGATGACGCCGCCGCCCGCTGGGCATGCCGCATGTCCGAGTACACCACCCGCCGCACGATCCTCATCGCCAGCCAGTGGATCTCCGACGGCATGTTCGACTCCCGCCAGAAGCGCGTGCTCCGCGTGATCCAGGAGGCGGGGACGATCTCCCAGAGCGAACTGTGCCGTAAGACCCAGGCCCTCACGCCCAAGGAGCGGACGGAGGTCCTGGAGAACCTCGTCCTCGGCGGCCTGATCCGCGTCAGCCAGGTGGAGACCAAGGGTCGCCACCGCGTCAGCTATGAGGCGCTCTAGTGCCAAGTGCCTTGAAAGAAGTTTTTGGCTTGAAGAAAGTTCATCGCACAAGACGTTGTCCCGCCGTTGGTTATGACTCGGAGGGGGCTTCTTACTTCTTTCAAGCCCTGTTAGAGCCAGGGAGAGGGGAAAGGGGGAACGCAACAGGAGATGAAAGAAGAAAGAAGGTAGATGAAAGATATATATATCTATTATATATAGACTTACGTTCTACCCTTCTTTCAAGTCTCAGAACTTCTTTCAAGGCACTTGGCAGTGAAATCCCCATGCCCGCGGGGCAGACGATGGCGCGCGAACGAGGCGCGATGAAGGACGCGGTGGCATGGGATGACAGTGAGCATCTTCGGGGGACGGCGCTCGCCATGCACCAGACCCGGATGGATGCTGCGATGAGATCACCGAGAGAAAACCGAGGAAAACCGATCTCCGCACCGGTACGGGGGGCCCCAACCCCCCTTCCGAGCGGAAACACCGCCCGATCCAGATCGGTAATCTCGGTTTTCTTCGGTTTTCTCCCGGGGCAGAAGCCTTGGGATAACAGGGCTTTAGAGAGAATAGAGAGAGATAAACGATCTCTCTCTACTATATCCCCTCGCGCCGCTTGGGCACGCGCGAGGGGTGGAGCGAATCACATCGGTTTTCTCCCCCGCCGGCCCATGTCCCCAAAACCCCTCGCTGTAAAGATGGGTAGCCTGGGCAAGATAGTAAAGCGGGTCCTACCCGTTGCAGTTGAAATGGAGGGCACGCGAACGGGGCACGTTCCTGGACAGAGTTGTTGCTGCGCACGTCGAATTGCATCCGCCCACCCCTAACCCCCCCATGGAGGTACGTCATGGTTGCTCCCACGAATGAGAACAAGGACTTCGCCGTCGAGCTTCGCCCCATCGACGCCATCCGGCCGTACGAGCGGAACCCCCGGGTGAACGACGACGCGGTGGCGGCGGTGGCCGCCAGTCTCGCCGCCTTCGGCTTCAAACAGCCGATCGTTACGGATGCCGAGGGCGTCATCATCGTCGGTCACACGCGGTGGAAGGCCGCGAAGAAGCTCGGTCTGGCGAAGGTGCCCGTCCACGTCGCCACCGACCTCACGCCCGAGCAGGCGCGGGCCTATCGCCTGGCCGACAACAAGACGGGTGAGCTGGCGGAGTGGGACCTGGAGATCCTGCCCATCGAACTCGTCGAACTCCGGGCGGGCGGGTTCGACATGAACCTGCTGGCGTTCGACGACGAGGAACTCGCCGGCCTGCTCAGCCGCGGCATGGGCGTCACCGAGGGGCTCACCGACCCCGACGCCATCCCCGAACCCCCGGATGAGCCCATCGCCCGCCGCGGGGACATCTGGGTGCTGGGCGACCACCGCCTGATGTGCGGGGACAGCAGCAGCCCCGAGGACCTCGACCGCCTGCTGGACGGCGCGGTGATCGGCCTGTTTTCAAGCGATCCGCCCTACAATGTCAAGGTGGAGCCCCGCTCCAACAACGCCATCGCCGCCGGCCTGTCGAGCTTCACCGCCACCCACCACCAGGGCTTCGACTTGGGGCGCCACCCCGAGAAGGCCAAGGCCACCCACCGCAAGATGCGGGCGAAGGACCGCCCGCTGGAGAACGACTTCGTCACCCCCGAGGCGTTCGACAAGATGCTGCTGGCGTGGTTCTCCAACGCCTCGCGTGTGATGCGCCCTGGATCCGCATTCCTGGTGTGGGGCGGGTACGCTAACTTGGCGAATTACCCTGCGCCACTCAAGGCCGCCGGCCTGTACTTCAGCCAAAGCATCGTCTGGGATAAGCAGCATCCCGTCTTGACACGCAAGGATATGATGGGGTGCTTTGAGCTGGCATTCTACGGATGGAAGGAGGGCGCGGGGCACCACTTCTACGGGCCCAACAACGCCACGGACCTCTGGCACGTCAAGAAGGTCAACCCCCAGTCGATGGTTCACCTGACGGAGAAGCCCGTCGAGTTGGCCGTCCGCGCGATCCAGTACTCCTCGAAGCCGGGGGAGAACGTGCTGGACCTCTTCGGCGGCTCGGGCTCGACGCTCATCGGCTGCGAGCAGACGGGGCGGCGAGCGTTCCTGATGGAGATCGACGAGGCGTACTGCGACGTGATCGTCAACCGCTGGCAGGAGTTCACGGGACGCACCGCGCAGCGGATCGCGGCCGACGGCGCATCCGAGCCCGCGGTCGAGGCGACGCCTGAGGCGCCGGGCGAGGAGGTGACGGCGTGATCTTCCACCCCAGGCCGGGACAGCGCGTGCGGATGCACTATGCCAGGCGGGCGGCGTGCCTGGTGCCCTACCACGGCAGGATCGGCACCGTGCGGGTCGTCGCCAAGGGGCCGGGCCCGCGCAACGTCGGCGTCGAGATCGATGGCCGGCTGGTGGTGGCGTCCCGCGGGAACCTTGTCGCCGTGGGGGAGGTGCGGGCATGAGCCTACCGGCACCCCACCGGCCTGCCGTCGGCCGTGAGGCGGAGGGCATCGCCATCGAGGCCCAGCGTGCCGTCCGCGTACGTCAGGACGCGGGTGGTCCCGTTGGCCACCGCCCCCGCGCGGCCGGGGAGGCCCTCGGGCAGGCTCGCGAAGTAAAAGCCCCTGCGGGCATGGCCGAAGTGCAGCGGCCTGCCGCGGCGGCACACCAGCAGGCGGGCGGGGCTGCGCCACACCCCGAGCATCGCCAGGTCGCCCAGGGTCTGGTTCGCCGCCCAGGCCGAGCGGCGGACGATGCTCCCTCCACAGCGCGCCATCAGCAGCCCGAGGACCTCGCTGTCGCACTCGCTCTGGAGTTGAAGGCCGCCTCGGCGGACGAGGTTCTGGTAGTTGTGGATCACCCCGTTGTGGACGAGCAGCCCCGCCCCCGCGGCGTGGGGGTGGTTGTTGCGGTTGTCGGCGGGCGTGCCGTGCGTGGCGTAGCGGCAGTGGCCGACCATCACCACGGCATCGCGGCAGCGATCCAGTTCGTCCAGGTGCTCGCTCGCCGGGCCCGGCTGCTTGAACGTCCCGAGGGTCCCGTCCGCGGTCAGCCACGCCAGGCCGAAGGCGTGGGCCCCGCGGCTCTGCGTGACCAAGGCGACCCGCCGCAGGCGTTCGATGCTCGGGCCTTCGCCCTCGGTGGTGATGAATCCAAAGATTCCGCACATGGTGATTCCTCCTTCGCGGAAGCCCCCGGCGCGCTGGCGCCGGGGGCGGGGGTTTGGGGTCTACTCCTGGGCGTCGTACTTCGCCGCCAGGCGGCGGAACTCGCGCTTGACCTCGTTCTGGGGGATCGCGTCGCTGATCCACCCGTACTGCTTGCCGCCGTGGATGCGGGCGTAGCCCGCTCCCCAGGCGAGGTAGCCCATCAGGCGTTCGGCTTCGCTGGCCCCTTCGCCTGCCTTCTTCCACCCGCCCTTGGGCGGGGCGGGCGACCACTTGGGGGATCGCTTGCTGTTGATGGCCCGCTCGACCAGGCCCAGGCACGCCTGGATCCAGCCGACGATCTTGGTGGCGTTGAGCGACCCGCTGAACGCCCGGAACTCGACGGTCTCCCGCGTCCCGCTGGCGAGGCTGGTGAGGTTCAGTGCGTGGTAGCGATCACGGTCCAGCCGCGGCTTGGCGTCCTTGTCGTTGCCATACTTCCGCACCCCGCCGCAGTAGATGCCCCGCTCGCGGCTCTTGGTGCCGGTGATCGCGTAGAGGCCGCGTTCGCAGTAGGAGACGATGGTGACCAGGCGGGCGAGGGCGCTGGCGGGCAGGTCGCGGCCCCACCCGACATGGCAGTGGCAACCAGTGCTCGTATTTACTCGGAAGCCTTTCTCGCGGAGGATCCGAACCACCTCGGCGACCTCCGCCAGCCCCTCGGCCCCGCGGAGGATGGGGCTGACGATCTCGCAGGCGTACTCGCCCGCCCGCGTGCGGATCGACCCGTCCCGCTCCGCCTTCCAACCCGTCGGAAGGAATGGCACCTGGATTCCGCGGTGGTAACCCCCGATCTGAAGCCCCTCGCGGAGGGCGCTTTCCGGCGCAGTCGATTCCAGTTCGATCCCATACGTAAGGTCTTTCGCGTCCATCGTTGGCTCCTTCTTTGTTGGTCACATTGAGCCACATCCATGCGAAAAGACCAAGGGCTAAACATGCATAAATGCAGCAATTACAAGGTGTTAGGATGGGTAGCCTGCGCGGGGGCCGACGGAGGCACTCCGCACGGGAACGCAGCGCGGGGCGGGGGCGATCGGCGGGGGCCAAGAGAGAACCCCGGTCCTGGCAGGGACCGGGGTTGGAGGGGGCGGGGATGGGGCGTGGGGTCAGTGCGGCAGGACGACCTCGAAGCGGCCGCGGTGGACCTTGCGGAAGCGACTGGCGTCGCCCTTGACGTTGATCTCGCGCAGGATGGCGGAGTAGAGGGTGTTCGCGGGCGTCTTGCCGCCGGTTTGCCAGAGGCCCTGGGCGAGCATCCGCTCCATCATCTGCTTGGTGCCCAGGGGCTCGCCCGCCTCGACGAGGACCTGGACCGCGGCGTCGAGCCCGCTGGCCCGCTTCCTCCGCTCGGCCCCGGCGGCTTCGACGGCCTCGGTGACCGCGTCGGGTTCGCCGCCCGTCGCGGCACGTTCGCCCGTGTCGGCCTCCGCGGGTGTCTGGGGGGCGTCGTCCGCTTCGGCCGGGGCGGCCGTCTCGGCGGCAAGCTCCGCCTCGTGCTGGGCCATCGTCACGATCCGCCTGCGGCTCGCGGGCCGCGGGGTGGCGACCTCCCGCAGGCGCTGGGGACTCTTGATGCGGACGGTCTTGCCGGTGGCGAGGTTCAGTCCGTCCCAGCCCCCGCGGGGGTTCTCGGTGGTGATCTTCACGTCCACGAGCGTCCCGGACACCTTCACGCGGTAGGTCTCGTTCACTTTGACTTCGCTCTTCTTCACGGTCGTTCTCCTTCGGTTGTGGGGTTAGCGGCCTTGCACGATGGTCACGTAGAACTGCGATCCGTCCTTCAGGTGCAGCACGAGTCCGGCGTCGCGGGTCAGCACCTGCGCTTCGGCGAAGGTGCGGATGCGGTCGAGGGCCTCGGCGTTCTCCGTCGCGTCGGCGTCCTCGTCGTCCAGCGCCGCGACGGCGGCGTTGAGGGTGTCGGCGATCAGCGTCTCGATGTCGTGGTCGTCCACGGTTGGTCTCCTTGCCCACGGGGGGCGGTTGGTGAGTTACGGTGCGTAGGCGTGGCCGCAGACGCAGCAGACCATCACGATCTCGTCCTCCCAGGCGAACTCGTCTTCGCGGCGGTTGCCGCAGACCGGGCAGGCCTGCTCCCGGGGCACGATGCCCTCGCCGCCCAGTGCGGCATCCAGGGCATCGACGGCCGCGGCGTCGGCGCGGCGGGCGGCGTCGCGGGCAAGCCCCGCCGCCTTCGCCTCCGCGTCGGTCACCGGGTCGATTGCGTCCGCCGCCTCCAGGGCCCCCAGCGTGTCGGCGATCGTTCGAAGCGCCGCTTCCAGCGAGGCGCGGGCTTCGGTGAGGATCTCGCGGGCGAGGCGCTGGTTCGTTGCGTGGTCGTTCATGGTGCTCTCCCTTCAGTCCGCGAAGCGCTGCAGCTCGCGGAGGTACTCGTTGATCTCGGAGTTCGTCCCGCGCCCGCCGTCGAGGTGCTCCTGGAGGCGCTGGGCCATCGCCCAGAGTTCGCCCTCGCTATCGGCCGCCGCGGTGTGCGTCTGCTCGCCCCCGGGCAGGACGATGGTCACCTCGATGGTCTCGCTTCCGAGCCGACGCCCGATGCGGGCGAAGGCCCTCGGCATGCCGCCGTCTCGGGTGGGTTCGCCGGCCAGTTCGAGGCTCGTGACGCGCATGGTGCTCTCCTGCTCCTGGGGGGGTTACCGGGCGGGGATGTGCTCGATCTCGTAGATCATCTCGCCGCAGAGGTTCCGCAGCTCGCAGAACGCCTCGCCCCTCGCGTCCTCGCAGGCGTTGGCAACCGGCGAGGTCGAGCGGGCCCGCCCGACGAACCGCTCGCACAGTTGCCCCGTCAGGTACTCCCGCCGGGAGCGAACCATCGTCAGCAGGTTCTCGCTGCTGGGGCTCTCCCGCTCGACCCACTGGGCGAGGGCGTGCATCTCGGCGTGGATGTGCTGGGCCTTGACGACTCCCTCGGTGTGCCATTCGAGGGTGACGGCGGGGTTGGTGGCGAACTTCTCCTGGAACTCCGTGACCGCCTTGCGGTAGGCGCCCTCGCGGCGGCGGGCGAGTTCGCGGATGTACGAGCGGGCGATCTCGTCGTGGGCGGGGTTCGCAGCGGGCGTCGGGTCTGTCGTGGGCGTCGTGTTGGTTGCGTTCGTGGCGTCGTTCATGTCGTTCTCCTTGCGGTATGGGGGTCAGTCCTCGATCTCGGTGACGTTCATGTACCGGTCGCTGGCGAGGTCGATCAGCAGCCCCTTGTCGGGGCTGATGGCGATGGTCTGCATCGCCGTCTTGAGGGCGTAGCTCTGGCGGCCTTCGAGGTTCAGGTACGCCCGGACGATCCGGCAGTTCTGCCCGAGGTAGGTGTTCTTCTTCGGGTCCGCGTAGGCGTTGCTCTTCGTGGTGTTCTTCATGGTTCTGTTCCTTTGGGTTCGCATGTTGATATGCACATTGAGCCATGGCTTCGCGAACACAGCAAGGCATTAACCCCTGTTTCTTAAACCATTTATAGATTGCCGCAGGTGACCATGACGCAAAGAGATATCGCCCCAGAGTCCCTCCGCATCACGGCGGTGTCCGTCCCGGACGCCGCCCGAATCCTCGCCTCCGCCTACGGAAGGCGCGTGACGGAGGAGCAGGTCCGCCGGATCGTCGAAGAGGGCGACCTCCTCCGCGCGGACGGGACGTTCAGCCTCATCGAGTACGTGGCCTACCTGGCCCAGGAGGTGACCAGTGGCCACTCGGATTGACCCCCGCAAGCTCCGCCCCGCCGACCTGCTCCGCCTGGTCAACGCGGTGGGCCGCGGCAGCGTCCTGTCGGAGTTCCAGCTTCGCCGCCATCGCAACGCCGCCGGCTACACCATCGGCGATACCCGCACGGTGGACCTGTTCCGCTACGCCGCATGGCTGACGCTGGAGCACGACCGCCCGCGCTCCGAGCCCCTCACCTACGAGCAGGCGAAGGCCCGCCAGGCGGAACGCAACGCCGACGCCGTCCGCGCCGCCCAGGACATCGGCGAGCTCCCCCCCGTCGCCGACCCCGACCGCAAGGCCGAGGGGGAGGCATCCTTCCGCACCTTCTGTCAAACGTACTTCTCCGAGATCTTCTACTTCGACTGGTCCCCCGACCACCTGCGGGTCATCGACAAGATCGAGAAGGCGGTGCGGACCGGGGGCCTGTTCGCCATGGCCATGCCGCGTGGATCAGGCAAGACGGTCCTGTGCCAGACGGCCGTGGTGTGGTCGGCGCTGATCGGGGCGTCGCCCTTCGTCTGCCTCATCGCCGCCAGCGCCGAACGGGCCCGGGACCTGCTGGAGAACATCAAGGTCTGGCTGGAGACCAACCCGCTCCTCCATGCCGACTTCCCCGAGGTGACCCACCCCATCCGCTGTCTGGAGCGGATCACCAACCGCCAGAAGGGACAGAAGTACCGGGGCGAGCCCACGCGGATCGACTGGGCGTCCGACCGCATCGTCCTGCCCACCATCGAAGGGTCCAAGGCAAGCGGGATCGTCATCTCCTCCAGCGGCATGAAGGGCTCGGACATCCGCGGACAGAACTACGCGCGGGCCGACGGGCAGGTCGTGCGCCCGGGGCTGGTGCTGGTGGACGATCCGCAGACGACGGAGTCGGCGTGGTCGCCGTCGCAGTCCCAGCGGCGCGAGGCGATTCTGGCGGGCGACGTGCTGGGCATGGCGGGACCGGGGCGGAAGATCGCGGGGCTCATGGCGTGCACGGTGATCCGCCCGGGCGACATGGCCGACAACATCCTCGACCGCGAGAAGCACCCCGAGTGGCAAGGCGAGCGGACGAAGATGGTCTACGCCTTCCCCGCCAATGAAAAGCTCTGGGCCCAGTACGCCGAGATGCGGGCGGACTCGCTCCGCAACGACGGCGACGGGCGGGAGGCGACGGAGTTCTACCGCGCCAACCGCGAGGCGATGGACGCCGGGGCGCACGTCGCGTGGCCCCAGCGGTTCAACTCCGATGAGCTGTCCGCCATCCAGCACGCGATGAACCTCCGCCTGCGGGACGAGTCGGCGTTCTTCGCCGAGTACCAGAACGAGCCCATCGTCGAGACGATCGGCGAGGAGATGCTCACCGCCGAGCAGATCGCGGCCAAGGTCAACGGCTACCGGGCGGGCGAGATCCCCCTGGGGGCGAGCCACCTGACGATGTTCATCGACGTGCAGCATAAGGCGCTCTTCTGGGTGCTCTGCGCGTGGGAGGAAGGGTTCACGGGCTACATCGTGGACTACGGCACGTGGCCCGAGCAGCGGCAGGCGTACTTCACGCTGCGGGACCTCCGCGCGACGATCGCGCGGGCCGTCCCGGGGGCGGGGCTGGAGGGGCAGATCTACGGGGCCCTGGAGAAGCTGTGCACCGAGCGGCTCTCGCGGGCGTACCGGCGGGAGGACGGGGCCGAGATGCGGATCGACCGCTGCCTCATCGACGCCAACTGGGGACAGAGCACGGACGTGGTGTACCAGTTCTGCCGCCAGAGCGCCTTCGCCGGGATCCTCCTGCCCAGCCACGGCAAGTACGTCGGGGCGTCGAGCGTTCCCTTCAGCGAGTACAAGCGCAAGAGAGGCGACCGCGTGGGGCTGCACTGGCGGATCCCCAACACCGTGGGCAAGCGCCAGGTGCGGCACGTGCTGATCGATGCCAACTACTGGAAGACCTTCGTCCACGCGCGATTGGCCGTGGCGATGGGCGACCCCGGCTGCCTGTCGCTCGGGGGCCGCGACGAGAAGGCCCACCGCATGCTGGCCGAGCACCTCACCAGCGAGTACCGCATCAAGTCCGCCGCCCAGGGCCGCACGGTCGACGAGTGGAAGCTCCGCGCCGCCCGGCCGGACAACCACTGGTTCGACTGCCTCGTCGGCTGCGCGGTGGCGGCGTCCGTTCAAGGCGCCACGCTCGCCGGCATCGGATTCGAGCGATCCGCCCCCCGCCAGCGGGTGCGCCTGTCGGAGATTCAGAGAGGGAGACGATGACATCGACCATGCGAAGTACCGGTCTGACCTGCCCCAAGTGCGGATGCCGCGACCTCCGCGCGTACTACACCCGCGCGAAGGCCGATCACATCCTCCGCAAGCGCATCTGCCGCCAGTGCGGCCACGAGATCATCACCCGCGAGCGCGTCGGAGGCTGATAGTTCCAGTACTGGAACGATCTGGATACCCCCCGGATTTGGACCAGTGAAAAAGGGCCCTCTGCGGCAAATAACCCTATAGAGGCGGCGAGGTGCCGACTCACAGGAGCCGCAGACGTGAGCGACACCGACAAGCTCGACACCGCCATCCAGGACAACGCCGCCGGGCCCAAGAGCGCCAGCAGCGATGGGGTCTCCATCGAGCAGCACTCGATCGCCGACCAGGTCGCGGCGGACAAGTACCTCGAATCGAAGAAGGCCTCCCGGGTTCGGGGACTGGGGATCAAGCTGGCGAAGATCAGTCCGGGAGGGACCGTTTGATGTGGCCGTTCCGCCGCGATAGGAAGGCCCCGCGGTCCCTCCCGCCTTCGCCCGCGGGGCGCATCGCCCGCGTGCTGCTGGCGTCCGAGCCCCAGGGGCGAAGCGGGATGGTGCAGGCGCGGTACGATGCGGCGCAGACCACCGCGGATAACGTCCGCCACTGGGCGATGGCCGATTCGCTGTCGGCCGACGGGGCGGCCTCCGCCGACGTGCGACGTCGGCTCCGCGAGCGGGCACGGTACGAGGCCGCCAACAACTCCTACGCCAAGGGCATCGTCCTCACCCTCGCCAACGACTGCATCGGCACCGGGCCCCGGCTTCAGCTCCTCTCGGACGACGAGGAGCTCAATCACCGCGTCGAGATTACCTTCGCCGCCTGGTCTCGCGCCGTGGACCTCGCCGGCAAACTCCGCACCATGCGGATGGCGAAGTCCACCGACGGCGAGGCCTTCGCCGTCCTCACCGCCAACCCCCTCATCGACTCGCCCGTCATGCTCGACCTCCAACTCATCGAGGCCGACCGCGTCGCGACGCCCCTGGGGGCGATGCCCACCGCCAGCGACGGCATCGACGGGATCGTCCTCGACGCCTGGGGCAACCCGAGCACGTACTCCATCCTCCGCCAGCACCCCGGCGACTCGCTCGCCTGGGGCGAGCCGGCCGCGTGGGTGGACGCCGAGGCCGTCGTCCACTGGTTCCGCGCGGACCGGCCCGGCCAGCACCGGGGCATCCCGGAGATCACGCCCGCGCTTCCGCTCTTTGCCCAGCTTCGCCGCTACACGCTGGCGGTGATCGCGGCGGCCGAGACGGCGGCGGATTTCGCGGCGGTGCTCTTCACCGATTCGCCCGCCAACGGCGAGGCGCAGGCCCTGGAGCCCATGGACGTCGTCGCCCTGGAGAAGCGGATGGCGACGGTCCTGCCGGACGGATGGCGGCTGGGGCAGGTCGAGGCCCAGCAGCCGACGACCACCTACGCCGAGTTCAAGCGCGAGATCCTCAACGAGATCGCCCGCTGCCTGAACCTGCCGTACAACATCGCCGCCTGCAACTCCTCGGGATACAACTACGCCTCCGGGCGACTCGACCACCAGACCTACTACAAGTCCATCCGCGTCGAGCAGAACCATCTCGCCGAGGCGGTGCTCGACCGGATCCTTTCGGCGTGGCTGAGGGAGGCGGAGCTTCTGACGGAGTTCGCCCCGCTGCGATCGCTGGCGCAGTTGCCCCACACCTGGTTCTTCGACGGCACCGAGCACGTCGATCCGGCCAAGGAGGCCAACGCCCAGGCCACCCGCCTGGCCAGTCACACCACCACCCTCGCCGCCGAGTTCGCCCGCGCGGGCAAGGACTGGGAGGTCGAGCTTCGCCAGCGGGCGAAGGAGAAGCAGTTGATGCGGGAACTGGGCCTCCTTGCGGAGAGCGAAGTCGAACCGGCGGAGGAGCCCCAGCCCGCGGAGGCCCAGGACGAGGACGACGAGATCGAGGAGAGCGACACCGATGTCGAACAGCAGCCGACTGCCTGACTACGCGCCGCGGCTCGCCTCCCGGATCATCCGCCTGGCGATGTCCTGTGCCCGAGTTGCCAAGACACTGCGGATCGTTTCAAGCGGGTCCATCGCCGGGTTCATCCTCGCCCGCATCATCGGGCCAGCCTTCCGCATCAGGTCGCATGTAGCCTTCGACCCACTCCTCGGCCGACCCGAACAGCTCCACGTAGGGCCACTTCGGAGTCGTCTCCTTCTGCCAGGTGAGATGAACGAAGGCCAACTGCGGAGGGTCGCTGTAAACGAGGAACAGGAAGTCGTCGTATCCGTACTTCCGCCCAAGGGTCGTCACCTGCAGTCCCTGCAGCGGATGGCCTGGTGCCAGTTCCCGATACAGCTCCTCCTCGAACTGCGACCGGTCCGGAACCGCCAGGGGACGCCATCGGCCCAGCCACTCGAAGTCGAGCAGAGATTCAGGAGTCGCATTCGCCATGAGTAGTAGTATAAGACAGCCCCCCGTCCACGACCAGATCCCCGACACGGTGATCCTGCTTGCGACGCCGACCTTCGAGGCAGCGGACGCCTCAGACAAGACCATGCCCCGCTTCCGCATGGTCGCCTACACCGGCGGGGCGATGCGGGTCACGGGCTTCCCGCACCCGGTGGTCGTGGACCTTGAGGGCCTGGCCATCGACCGCCAGGACATCCCCGTCCGCCTCGACCACAACCCCCGCCAGGGCGTGGGGCACACGCAGCGCGTGGCCATCGAAGGCGGGCAGATCCTCGCCGATGGGATCATCAGCCGCGACACCTCCTGGGCCCGCGACGTGGCCAAGAGTGCCGTCAACGGCTTCCCCTGGCAGGCGTCCATCGGAGCGGCCGTCGTGGACGCGGAGTTCGTGCCCAACGGCCAGACGGTCTCCGTCAACGGACGGACGTTCGTCGGGCCGCTTCACGTCGTTCGCCGCGCGGTGCTCAAGGAGATCTCGTTCGTCGATAGCGGCGCCGACCCCGCCACCAGCGCCCGCATCGCCGCCCAGTACGCCGCACAGTCCCAGACCACCCAAGATGAGGAGATCGATCGTATGACCAGTCCCCAGACCCCGACCCCCGCCACCGAGGTGCAGACCCCCGAGCCGATCGAGCCCGAGGTCGTCACCGAGGAGACCGTCGAGCCGACCGTGCCCGAGACGCCCGCCGCGCCCGAGCCCGCCGAGGCCCCCGTCAACCCGGCCATCGTCACCGCCTCGTCTGCCGATGCCGACGCCGTCGTCCAGATGCGCCGCCGCCTGGCCTCCGAGACCCGCCGCGTCGAGGCCATCCGCCGCCTGTGCGGAGGCAGGCACCCCGACGTCGAGGCCAAGGCCATCGAGGACGGGTGGGACGAGACGAAGACGGAACTCCACGTCCTGCGGGCCAGCCGCCCCAAGGTCCCCGCCGTCACCGTCCCCCAGCGCCCCAGCGCCCCGCAGGTGTTCGAAGCCGTGGGGCTCATGAGTGCCGGCGTGACCGCCAGCCGCTTGGAGGCGGCGTACGCCGAGCCGGTGATCGAGGCCGCCGAGCGCCTCCGCGGGGTGGGCATCCAGGAGTTCTGCGAGCTCGCCTGCGGCCAGCAGCTTCCCCGCTTCCGCCGCGACGCCTCCGGGTGGCTGCAGGCCGCCTTCAGCACCACCAGCCTGCCCGGGATCCTCTCGAACATCGCCAACAAGATGCTCCTGGAGGGCTACAGCTACGTCGAGGACGCCTGGAGGCGGGTCGCGAAGGTCGCCAGCGTCAGCGACTTCCGCGAGCACAGCCGCTACCGCATGAACGGGTCCTTCCGCTTCCAGCAGGTCGGGCCCGACGGGGAGCTCAAGCATGGGCGGCTCGACGAGCAGACCTACGGCCAGCGGGCCGACACCCACGGGATCATGTTCGCCCTGACCCGCCAGATGATCATCAACGACGACCTGGGTGCCTTCACCGACATCCCCTACCAGATCGGGATGGGGGCCGCCGAGGCCATCGCCGACGCCGTCTGGGGGCTGTGGCTCAGCAACCCCGTCCAGTCCGACGGGGCGGCGTTCTTCTCGACGACCCACAAGAACTACGCCGAGGGCGCCGACACCACCATGAGCGTGGACGGCCTGACCGCGGCCGAGCTGCTCTTCGGCGAGCAGACCAAGCCCAACGGACGCCCCCTGGCCGTCCAGCCCCGCATCCTGCTGGTGCCCACCGCGCTGAAGGTCCCGGCGGCGAACCTGATGAACAGCCTGCAACTCAACGAGACCACCACCGTCAACAAGCCCAAGCCCTCGTCGAACCCCCACGTGGGCAAGTTCGAGGTCATCTCCAGCGTGTACCTCTCCAACGCCTCCTTCACCGGTTCGTCCGGCAAGGCGTGGTATCTGCTGGCCGACCCCAACCGTCTGCCCGCCATCGAGGTGGCGTTCCTCAACGGCGTGGACCGGCCCACGGTGGAGAAGACCGACGCGGACTTCTCGACGCTGGGAATCCAGTTCCGCGGGTACATCGACTTCGGCGTCCGCGAGCAGGACTTCCGCGGAGCGGTTCGGATGAAGGGCGAGGTGTAGGCGACCACATCACGGTGATGCATCGGGCCTCTGATCGTTCTGCTCCCCAAGCTCGATGCCCTTGCGTAGGGCCGCAGGAATGAGAATCAGCCCGCAGACAGACCAAGGGAGAGCGGCGACGCCGAAGGATCCCGTCTTGCCCCATCCCAGCCACTGGAAGAGGAGCACGACCAAGACAGCCGCGAGCGTTCCCCCCGTTCCGCCTGCGACGTAGGCAAGCAGGAAGCGAATCATCCACCGACGCTCGGATGGCAAGGGCTTCGGCATGACTGCGATCTCCTGAAGAGAGACAACGTTACCAGTCAATTCAACGTAGTGCCCACGAGACTGTGGGTCAAGACCATGGAAGGACAACTGCATGGCAACATTCGTGCATGACGGAAAGAGCATCGACTACACCCCCGTGGCCGCCGTAGCGGCCGGGGACGTGGTGGTCCTGGGGTCGGTGGTGCTGGTGGCGAAGCTCGACATCGCCGCCGGCCGCCTCGGCGCCCTGGCCGCTACGGGCGTCTACGACGTGGCGAAGACCGCCGCTCTGGTGGTCGCGGCCGGCGACGCGGTGTACTGGAACGCCACGACCGCCAAGGCCACCAAGACCACCACCGACGTCTACATGGGCGTGGCCATCGCCGCGGCGGCCGCGGGCGACGCGACGGTGCGGGTGCACCTGCGGAGCCTCCAGGAGGCCGTCGCGGGGCAACTGGGCCTCGCGGACCTGTCGGACGTGGGGGCCGCCACGGCGACCGCCGGGCGGGTGCTGGTGGCCGACGGCGACAGCTTCGAGTCCGTCGCCGTCGGCGGGCTCGTGGCGCTGTCCGCCGCGGGCGTGGTGGGCCTGCCCGACGCCGCCGACGCCGCGCCGGGGCTTCCGCTGGTGTTCGAGAAGGCCTTCGACGGCACGGGGGCCGAGGTCCACGTCTTCGACGCCGACTGCCCCCGCAAGCTCCGCATCCTCGACGCGTCGGTGCTGATCACCACCGCCGGGGCCGCCGCGGCGGCGGTGACGGCGACGCTGGATGACGGGACCGACGCGATCACCGACGCCATGGCCGTCAACGACGACCCCCAGACGCTCATCGCCGGGACCATCGTGCGGGCGGGGAGCATCGTCGGGGCCAAGGCGACGGTGGCGGTCGATGGGACGCTGGACCTCACACTCAGCACCACCACCAACGCGCCGGCGGGCATCGTTCGCGTCCTGGCGCTGCCGGTGGCGTAACCCCCAGAGGAGATCAGAGAGAACCATGAACGACCTGTTGGCATCGGCCGAATCGTGGCTGCAGCGGCAAAGGGAACTGCACCTGTCGCGCCCGGTGGTGTACCGGCGCGGGGACGCGTGCGTCGAGCTCTTCGCCACCAAGGGCCGCACGGGCTACGAGCGGTCCGATGCCAGCGGCGTCATCGTCTCCGCCACTGCCACCGACTGGCTGGTGCCGGCGGGGAGGCTGGTGCTCGATGGGGAGTACGCGATTCCTCGAACGGGCGATCGCGTCGTCGATGCATCGGCCGACCGCACGGCCGTCTACGTCGTCGTCTCCCTCGGGCCCTCGGGCGCGTACGAGCGCACGGGGCCCGAGGGGGCGACGCTGCGGATCCACACCAAGCTGCTGACGGAGGACCGTTCGTGAACGATAGCTGCGACCACCTGAATGAGTGCCACCACCGCTTCGACCGCATCGATGACAAGCTCGACACCCTCGATATCGCCATCCGCGGCAACGGCAAGCCCGGCCTGGAGCGGCGGGTGACGCTGCTGGAGGTCGCGGCGGCCAGTTCGCGGCGGCTCCTGTGGCTGCTGATCGGCACCGCCGTCGGAACCGCCGCGAGCACCATCGCGACCCTGCTGCTGGCCCTGGCCCGCGGCGAGGTGCGCCCATGACCGCCGCGGCCATCGAACTCGCCGACGCCCTCGTGGCGTACCTTGCGTCCCTGGGCCACAGCGCCGTGCGGGCCTACCGCCCCGCGTACGAGATGGAGGCACTCGCCATCGAGACCCGCGAGAAGCCCAAGGTGACGGTGATCCCCACCGCCCGCACGCTCCAGTTGGTCTCCCGCACGCGCGGAGCCAGCGACGAGCAGCAGACTGGCATCGTCGTCCAGCGGGTGTGCGAGGACGAAGCCCAGCGGGACGCCACCGTCGAGGCCGCCGACGGCATCGCCCTGGCCATCCTGGGCGCGAAGCTTCCGGGCTTCCCCGCCGCGCGGTGCACTCGCATCGACAACAGCCCGCTGTTCGACCCCGACGACCTCGACGACTTCCGGGTCCTCACCGTGCCCCTCGTGTGCACCTTCCACCTGGCCTTCGAGACCCCGTAGGAGCATCCCCATGGCCATCGGCGATACCTATAGAGAGAGCGGCCCCGACGGCCGGCAGCGCTGGCTGCGGCTCGCCGCCGCCTGGACTGCCCGCGGCAAGGCCATCCGCCGCTACCGCACCGACAGCGGCGGAGAGCTCACCGTCCAGGCGACGGACGACCGGCGGGCCCTGGCGGAGTTCCGGGCCATCCTCTTTCGGCGGGAGGAGGAGTAGCCCATGCGCGTACTCGACATCCCCTTCGAGGACGACCTGGCGACCTACTTCGCCGTCCTCTACGCCCAGAGCGGCTCGTTCTACGCCACGTCCGTCGCGGCCAAGTCGGGGGCGCTGGGCGGGCGGTGCGTGCTGGTTCAGACCGAGGGCATCGCCTGGGGCCGCGCGGAGTGGTCCAACGACGGACTCGCGCCCGGCCAGGTGCGGGAGATCCGCTGCTGGTTCCGCCCCGTCACCTGGCCCGGGCAGGTCAAGTACGCCTTCCGCCACCAGACGCAGGAGAACCTCGACCTGTTCCGCCTCCAGTCGTCCTACAACGAGCCCCAGTGGTGGCTCCAGTCCTACGACGATTCCGGCGGGGCTGTGACGCAGTCGTTCAACCTCGCCACCAACGTCTGGCACGAACTGATTCTTCGCCAGAAGCGGGCCAGCGCCGCCGGGGTCGCCGATGGCGCCTACTCGCTCCACAGCGGGAGTACCAAGCTCGCCGAACGGATCAACGTCGCCAACTTCACCCGCGCCCGCGGGGATCAGACCCACCGGCTGACGCTGGGGATGATCACAACGGCCAACGTCGGGGCGTGCCTCGACTACGACGACTTGCTCGTGACGGTCCCCGACCGTCAGGGGATCTGGTGTCCGGTGATCGGCTCTTCAGTCATCCGCGGAGGAAGGCATGTATAGGATCGGCGATACCCTCTATGAGTGCTTCACCACCCACGCCGTCGGCGGCGCAGTCCAGGACGCCGACGCGGACCCCGCCCTCGCGGCAATCCTGCTGGTCAATGGATTCGTCGACCCGGAGGTCCCCTCCGTCAACAGCGTCGGCACCGGCGAGTACGTGGTCTCCGCGAGCCTGGCGGCGGTGCCCGCCGGTTCGGTGGTGCAGGTGGTGCTCTGGGCCTCCGTAGGCGGCGTCGCCGGCAAGCTGCCGGGGGGAGCGTACCGTGTGAGCGAGAAGGCGGTGGACGACCTGCACGACTTTAACCCCACGACCGAGCCGGTGGATGTCGGCTCGGTGGGCGGCTCAATGGTCACCGGGCCCGGGGACCTGGGGCCCGACATCTCGGCACTCAGCACCTTTGACCCCAGCAGCCAGTCCGTGGATGTCGCCAGCATCAACTGGATGTCCGTCAGCGGGCCCGACGACCTCAAGGCGGATACCTCCGGCCTGAGCATCTTCGACGCGAACTCGCAGAGCGTGACGGTCTCGGGGAGCGTGGACGTAACGAGCATCAACGGCGCGTGGGTCAATGGCCCCGACGACCTGAAGGCCGATGTGTCGGGCTTGAGCACCTTCGACGCTTCGATGCAGAGCGTGACGGTCTCGGGGGGCGTGGATGTAACGAGCATCAACGGCACGTGGGTCAACGGACCCGACGACTTCAAGGCGGACGTGTCCCTGCTCAGCACCTTCGACGCCGCCTTCGACACCGTGAGCTTCTCGGGTGGCGTGGATGTCACGAGCGTCAACGGCACCCCCGTCTATGGGCCCGGGGACCTCCGCGCCGACGTGTCGGACCTCAGCACGTTCGACCCGGCATTTGACACGGTGAGCCTCGCTGGCGGCGTGGACATCGCGTCCGTGCGGGGAGTCGTCGTCTCGGGCGTGGCGGACTTCCGAGCGGACCTGTCGGCGTTGGCCCTGGAGACGACGGTGCAGACGGCCGCCGCGTCCGCGGCATCGGCCGATGGCAAGCTGCCCGCCGACACTGGCACCCGCCTGGGCTACCTCGACGGCAGCGTCATCGCCGCCGAGGGCGCCATCCGCGGCGGGACGCACACGCTCCAGTCCCTCGCGGCCGCCATCGATGGGATCACGCCCGGGGGCGACGCCCAGCAGGCGACGCTGCTGGCGGTCAAGACCCAGACGGACCGCATCGGGGCCCTCGCCACGACGTACCACCCCGTGGGCACCACGGGCGGTTCCCACGTCCTGTACGCCGGGGCCGACTACCGCACCACCGACGGGCTCGCCATCGTGCGGCGGCTGGAGAACTACGCCGGCCCCGCCGTCGCGGGCAGCCCCGTCACCTTCCGCGTCCTCGACGCCGCCGCGTACCGCGAGACCTCCGCCACAAAGGCCACCGTCGAGACCGCGGCCGTCGCCACTCTGGACGGCACCACGCTGGTGCTCACCGCCGAACTCACCGGGGCCCAGAGCGGCCTGCTCTGCCCCTCGCCGCCGGCCAACCAGCGCAACCACCACTACCAGTTCGAGGCCACGCTCGATGGGCGGATCGTCCCCCTCGACAGCGGCGCCCTCACCGTCCGCAAACGCCTCACCTAACCCGCATACCGCGCGCGAAGCGCAAGGAGTTGTTCGTATGCCCGACTACGTCCTCGGCATGGATGGCAAGCTGTACTACGGAGCGGACGGGGCGGCACTGGCCGTCTTGACCGAGATGACCAACGTCCGCGACCTCAACCTCTCGATGGAGGCCGGGGAGGCCGACGTCACCACCCGTGCGAATAACCGCTGGCGAGCGACCGCCACCACGCTCAAGGAGGCCACCGTCGAGTGGGAGATGCTGTGGAAGCCCTCCGATGCCGGATTTGAAGCGATTCGCGACGCGTACCTCAACGGGGTCCTCATCGAACTGGCCGTCCTCGACGGCGACAAGGTGACCGCCGGAACCGAGGGCCCCCGCGGCTCCTGGGCCATCACCCGCTTCGGTCGCAACGAGCCCCTGGAGGAAGGGATGACCGTGCCCGTGACGGCGAAGCTCAACACGTTCCGCGAATGGGTCGAGGTGGGCTGATGCACGGATTCCAGGATAGTGCGGGCCGCAAGTGGCGGCTGGAACTGACCATCGGCGCGGCCAAACGGGTGCGGGACCTCCTGGGCGAGAACCTCCTCGCCCCCGAGGGCGGCGAGGAACCCCTCCTCGCCCGCCTCGCCACCGACCCCTGGGTCCTGGCGGACGTGCTGTACGTCCTGCTCCTGCCCCAGGCGCAGGCGGCCGGCGTCAGCGACGAGGAGTTCGGGGCCTCGCTGGGCGCCGATGCCATCCTCGATGGGCAGACGGCGCTACTGGCGGAGATGGCGGATTTTTTCCACCGCCTGCACCGGACGGACCTCGCGACGGCCGTCGCCAGGCAGGCCCAGCTCGTGCAGGCGGCGGTGGAAGCGACGGCGGACCGGATCGAGCAAACGGCCGAGGCGGCACTGGCGGAGATCCGCTCGACCTCTGGCGGGCCGTCTACCGCCTCGCCGGGGTCGTCGGGATCGACCCCGCACCCCTCACGCTCCGCGAACTGCTCGACATGCACGACGGCAAGACCCGAAGTGCCTGGGACCACACCGCCGCGATTCTCGAACGGATCACCAACACCGGCTTCGCCCGGCCGCGAAGGCGAGCGAAGCTGACGGACTTCCACCCCTGCCCGCGCGAGCGCGCGGGCCAGAAAATCAAAAAGCTTGGACCCCTCAAAGCCGCCTTCACCGGCGGGAAAGGACCGTAACGCATGAACGCCATCTGGACAGGACTCTGGACCTTCGTCAATAGCCCCGCCGCCATCGCCGCCTTCGCCGCGGGACTCCTGTGGCTGCTCAATCGCCTGTACGCCGCCCGCCCCCTGTGGCAGCGGTACGAAGGCACCGTCATCGCCGCCATCAAGGCCGCCGAGAAGGCCATCCCCGACGACGCCCCGAACACCGCCATCCAGCGCCTCGACTTCGCCCTGCGGTACGTGCTGGATGTGTACGAATCCGCCCGCAGCCGCCCCGCGACGGCGAAGGAGGCCGCCGAGTTCCGCGAGGGCATCCAGGTCGTCCACGCCGACATCGAGGCCGCCGGGACGCTCGCGAAGTAACCCCTGACCCCCGAGGAGAAGACCCATGGCCACGCTGACCGCACAGTCCCCCGCCCGAACTGCCAACGCCCTGACCCTCGCCGCCGCGGCGGCAGGCGGGGACGACTTCGTGAATACCGGCAAGGAGACGCTGCTCGTCCGGTACGCCGGGGTGGGAACGCCCACGCTCACCCTCGCCACCACGCTTCAGGTCGACGGTCTGGACCTGCCGAACCTGACGGTCGAGTTAGGCGCGGGCGAGACGCATCTGCTGGGGCCGTTCCCCAAGTCCGTCTACAACAGCGCCCAGGGCACCGTCGCCCTGAGCTACTCCAGCGAGGCCGACATCACGCTGGCCGTCCTGGCGGGAAGCTGAGGCACGCCATGGGCACCGTGTGGAACATTCTCATCGCCGTGATCCGCGTCCTGCTGCCCGTCCTGATCGACCGCCTGGAGCGCCCCCGGCTCCAGGCGGAGGACGGGCGGCGGGACGGGGAACTGCGCTCGCGCTTGCAGGACCGCGTCCGGTCCACCTGGGGCAAGGCGGGGGCGATGCTCCTTCTCGTCGCCCTCGCCGCCCCGGGCTGCCTGCGGACGCGGACGCTCTACGTGCCCGACGGGGAGCCCGTCCGCCTGCGCGAGACCATCCCGGCCGCGAAGGTGTGGGTGCTCGACGCCGACGGCAAGCCCACCGCGGGCGAGATGGACCTGCCGGAGGGGTGGTATGTGCTTCCGTTGGGAATCCGCACAGATACTACTGACACTGAATAGAGATTGCCGAAAGCAACTCTCGGGCCTTCGGGTCCTTGGCGGAAGCCAAGGCATGCTTGTGGAACCTGTCAGCGATCTCCAGGAAAGACCGAGCCGGTGTGCGTTTCGATTTCAATGGCCCAACGAAGTCATCCACATCGACCTCGAAGACTTCTGTGTCCGGGCTAACGCCTTGAAGACTGTGCAGTGCCCAGAGATCAAGAAGGAACACGAGCCCGTCTGCGTACGATAGTATCTCTTCTGCTAGAACGCGGTGTCGTCCTTTGCCAAATTGCTCAAGACCCGAAGGATCATCGACCTCGAGGAGAAACGCGCCTTCTTGCAGGGAAGGAAAGGGCGACGCGTAGTGCGTAAGCATCACTCGAAGGTCGTAGAACCGAGGCAGCCAAGGCCAATTGTCAAAGGCGAACAATGGATACTTGTTCTTCTTGGCCTGCGAGCGAAAGCCTTTGGGTAACCGGTGGTCCGCTCGTCTGTTTACCGAAGAGACTATCTCTAATGTCGAGTATATGCAGTTCAGGTACGATTCGAGGTCAAACATTGCCCGTTGCTCTCCATCGTAATCCTGAACATTGCAGTGAGAGTAACAGCGATCGGCTGCGTGGACGAGCGATTCCCGCAGTCGAGATCGAGCCAACCTGACCCCATAGAGCTTGTTCTCAAGCGCCGTCAAGAGCGAGAAAACATCCTTGCCTTGATGCTGCATACTGTATCCACCCAGGAACGTCCATATATGGATTGGACGTACCTGATAGTGCCTTTCGGTGACAAGTCCAAGGCGATGCATGGCTATCCAAATGTTCCCGCCCTTGTCGAATGCTCCCAGGATCTTCTTCATGAACAGTCTCCTCTTCTCGGGCAACAAGAAGAGAGCACAGCGGTATTGCAGTCAAGAGGAATAGCTGCCGTGTTTTGGTGCGTCAAGATCGCTTCGTCAGAACCTACCGGCCACTGCCCCGTGAACCATCCGCCAGAGAAAGCTCAATGCTCTACCTCCACCCCGACATGAAGCGGTTCTTCCTCGACCGCCCCGCGGTGACGCGGGCGATGGACGCCGCCACGCACCAGGCGATGCGCAAGGCCCTGGGCACGATCCGCAAGACCGCCCAGCGCTCGATGCGATACACCACGGAGAAGCCCGATGGCACGCACAAGGCGAGCGCCCCTGGCCAGCCCCCGCGGGCGGTCAAGCCCCACCCCTGGCTGCGGAAGAACCTGTGGTTCGCCTACGACCCCCGCCGCCAGGAGGGCGTCGCGGGGCCCGTGGCCCTGGGGGCCGCGGCGACGGTGCCGCCGGTGCTGGAGTTCGGCGGGCGGGTGCGCCTTCGCAATCGACGCCGCCGCGTTCGCCGCGTGGGCGATTCCGGCGAGATCCGCCTGGGCGGCATGGGCCGCACGGCCAAGCTCGTGAAGGATTCCCGCGGCAACACCCGCGTCGTCACCTACGGGCGATTGCGCACGGCGGCCGGGGCCCACCGCGCCAACCGCATCAACCGCGAACTCTACGGACCCGCCAGCCGCACCGTCACCATCCGGCCGAGGCCGTACATGGGGCCCACGCTGGAGTCCGTCGCGCCCACCATCCCCGCCCTGTGGCGCAACGCGCTGAGGAGAAGCTGACATGACCGCAGGAAGCGAACGAGGCATCAAGGCGGGGCGGGCCTACGTCGAACTGGGCGTCTCGGACAAGCTCACCACCGCCCTGCGCTCCCACGCGGCCAAGCTCAAGGCCTTCGGGTCCGAGGTCGCCTCAGCCGGGCGGACCCTGACGCTGGCGGGCACGGCGATGCTCGCGCCTTTGGGCATGGCGGCGACGAAGTTCTCCCGCATGGGCGATGAGGTGGCGAAGATGGCGAAGCGCACTGGCCTGTCCGTCGAGACGCTCTCGGAGCTTCGTTTCGTCGCCAGCCAGACGGGGACGGACTTCGAGTCGCTGGAGGGGGCCTTCCGCAAGATGCAGCGGTCCATCTACGACGCCGAGCGCGGCCTGTCCACCCAGACCGACGCCCTGCGGGACCTGGGGCTCAGCGTCTCGGACCTCGCGGGCCAGAGCCCCGAGCAGCAGTTCAAGATCCTGGCAAACGCCATCTCCGCAGTGAGCGACCCCACCCGCAAGGCGGCCCTGGCCATGTCGCTCTTTGGCCGCACGGGCACCAACCTCCTGCCCATGATGCAGCAGGGCGCGGCGGGCATCGAGATGCTCCAGCGGCAGGCGAGGGAGCTGGGGCTGACGATGAGCACCGAGGATGCCGTCGCGGCCGAGGAGTTCACCGACGCGATGGACCGGGCGGGCAAGGCGATGGAGATGGGCGTCTTCCGCGTGGGAGCGGCGCTGGCCCCGCTGCTGCAGGAGCTTGCCGACTGGATCAGCGCCAACGCCAAGCGATGGGGAGAGTGGGTCCAGGAGAACCGGGCCGCCATCGTGGGCTTCGCCAAGACGGCCGCGGGGGTCCTGTTGGTGGGGGCGACGCTGACAGCGTTCGGCAAGACGATCGGGGCCATCGCTACGGGCATGAAGGCGCTGGCCTTCGCCACCAAGGGGGCTGCGACCGCCTTCGCGTTCCTCGCGGTCAACCCCCTCGTCCTCGCCTTCGCCGCCGCCGTCGCGGCCGCGGGGCTGCTGGTGCTGGCGCTGAAGAGCGTGCACGACGAGTCCATCCGCACCTCGGACGCCATGGAGGACGCCATGGACGCGGGGGACCGCCAGCGCCAGGGGGACCAGCTTCGCATCCGCCGCCTGGCGCAACTGGCGGACAAGGAGCGCCTGGCCAACGCCGAGATGCAGGAGGCGTCCACGCTCCTGAAGGAACTTCAGGGCCAGTACGGGGACCTCGGGGCGTCCATCGACGCAGCCACGGGCCGCCTGGTGGGGTTCGGCGAGGCCCAGAAACGCGTGAACGAGCAGATGCGCTCGGCGGCCGAGGCGCAGCTCAAGGCCGCCCTGGCGGAGAAGGCGTCGAACATCCACAACCTCAATACCGAGCGCCAGTCGCCCTGGCACCGCATGGGCCGCGGGGCGGCGGGCGGGGGACTGTTCCGCAGGGACGCCGCCGACAAGGAGGCCCAGCGCGTAGCGGACGTGGACCTGCGGCTCCAGAAGGAGCGGGCCGAGCGGGACATGATCCGCGCCCGCCTGCGGGCACTGGGCGCGGGCGACGCCGCGGCCGTCACGGGCCAGGCGGAGCCCACTGGGGCCGCGGACCTGCAGTCCCGCATCGCCGCCGATGAGGACGCCGCCCAGCGCGCCGCCGCCCAGGAGGCCGAGTGGCTCCGCCGTCTGCATCGCCTGAGGCTCGAACAGATCGCCGACGAGCGCCAGCGCGAGCTCGCCCTCATCGACGAGCAGTATGAGCACGAACTGGCGAGGGCGAAGGAGGCGGCGGCGACGCAGGCGACGCTCGATGCCATCGCCGCCTCCCGCGAGCTCGCACGCTCGGCCCTGGAGCAGAAGCTCGACGCCGAGGCCGCCGGCGAGCGCGAGCGACAGGAGAAGGAATCCGCCGAGCGCGAGGAGCGCCGCCGCCAGTCCATCTCCGAGTCCGACAGCGACCGCAAGCGAACCATCGAGGAGCTCCGCATCGAGACGACGCTGGAGGGGCCCGAGAAGGACCGGGCGCTCCTGGCCCTGCAGCGACAGCGCGAGATGGAGCAGGCCCAGGCCGCGGGGGAGGATACCGCCCTCGTCGAGCAGGTGTACGACCTCCGCGCCAAGCTCCTCGCCGCCCAGGAGGCCGCCGCCAGCGCCAAGGACCGCGTAGCGGAAGCCTTCAGCGGCTCCATCGTCAATGCCAGCGCGATCCTCGCGCTTCAGGGCCCCCAGGACGACATCGACCGCAAGCAACTCGCGGAGCTTCAGAAGATCGCCCGCAACACCGCCGAGCCCGCCGCCGCCCCGCCCGTGTGGGGATAGGAGTACTCATGCCCACCATTGCCGAAAAGCCCGATAGCCGTTCCACCGAGCGCGACGCCGCCGGCGTCCTCGTGGGGGTGACGCTGCAGTACCTCATCACCGGCGTCAGCGACGACGCGACCGCCGAGGGGCTGGTGCTGGGCGCTGCCGCGAGCAGCTACCGCGGCCTCAGTCGTCACCGCATCCGCGTTACGCCCGAATGGGCGGACGAGACGACGGGCGAGGGGCACTGGCAGGCGGAGGTCGAGTACCGCCGGCCCGAGAGCGTCCAGCCCCAGGTGGGGGAGGTCGAGGTCGAGATCGACATCGGCGAGGAGCCCTTCCACATCACCCAGTCGCTGTCCACCGCCCAGGCGTACGCCCCCAGCGGGGAGACCGCACCCGACTTCAAGGGCGCTATCAACGTGGGGGATGACGGCGTCGGAGGGGTGGATACCACAGCGCCCGTCATGCGGGTGAGCGTCAGCGTGTACCGTGCCGCGGCGTCCGTCACGTCCGCCTACATCGCCACCTGCTACGGCCTCGCCGCCAAGACGAACTCCGGCCCGTTCACCATTACGGAGAAGAAGTACGTGGGCGGGGAGCTCACGAGCGGCAACAGCTACACCTTCGCCGCCGGGGAGCTTCGGCTCACACGCGTGCACAAGCCCTCCCTCAGCGCCAACGGGGAGATGTACGTCATGGGCTACGAGTTCCATGCCAGCCCCAACGCCACGGGCCTGTCCGTGGGCCCCATCACCGGCATCGACAAGCTCGGACAGCAGCTTCTCTGGGCCCACAACGTCCGCGTCCGCGACGACGCCGCCAAGCGCATCGCCCGCCGGCCCATCGCCGCCTACGTCGAAAACATCCGCTACGCCGCCGACTTCAGCCCCCTGGGACTCTCATGATTCACCGAGCCACACCCGGAACCCCCATGCGCTTGCGTGCCAGCGACTGGAACGCCCTGGCGGACCTCCACGCCCGCCACGTGGGGCGGCACGGACCCGCCGCCGCCTTCCCCCAGGCTGCCGTCGTGCCCCTCCACAACGCCAGCGGAACCGACGTTCTCGCCGGCGGCGTCCTGGCCATCGAGGGCCCCATGTTCGACCCCGCCGCCAGCGAGGAGTCCTTCCTCACCGCCGCACTCGAAGGCGTCACGCCCGGCGGGGACACGGCGGACCTCGCCATCCTCCTGGAACCCTGCCGCGCCGGTTCCGTCGCCTCCGCCTGCGTCGCGGGCGTCTGCCCGGCACGACTGAGCATAACCAGCATCGCCCACGGCTACGCCGCCGCCGTCGGCGGAACCGCTGCCCACCTGGCGTCGGCAACCAGCGGGCCCGCCGAGATTCTCTGGAGGCAGTCGGCCGCCACGGGCACGCAGTGGGCCCTCGTTCGCCTGGGCAACCGCCCCCCGCCCGTCGTCGAGTGGGGCATCGCCAGCGCCGACTGGAGCCCCGCCGGCGGCAACCAGGTCGTCCTCACGGTCGGAGCGGAGCAGGTGACCTGCTCCATCCACCAGCCGTCCGCTGCCGTCCCGCTGCATGCCCGCATCTCCGCCGGCGACGTGCTGCCATTCGTGCGCCTCGACGCGACGCACGGCCTGCTGCTGGGCGCCAGCCCCTTGCCGGGCGCCACGGGGGCCGACGAGGACAAGCTCCTGGCCATCGACGCCCAGGGCGGGCTCAAGGTCGACTACTGGAGGTGGCGGGACTGATGGGCTTCACACCCGCCACAACCCCGGGCTTCTGTATCCGCGACCGCGCCGTCGTCGCCCAGTACATCGCCGCCGCCAACGAGCGGCTGACCCTGGGGCCCTACGAGCCCCTGGCGCTGCCGGCGATCGGGGAGGCGGGCCAGAGGCGCCAGTGGATCCTGGACGTCTGCGCCGGCATCGTCGCCGGGCCCATCAGCGGCGCGTGGGTCCGCAGCGCCGACGCCACCGGCACCCCCCTGGCGGCGGGGCACTGGGACGGGGCGACGGTTATCGAGTACTGGATGTACCCGTCGGAGGACCCCCTCTGGGACGCCGCGGGCCTGCCGTACCGCATGCGGCGCGTGCCCCGCGGGGGCGCCTGGCCCGCCGACTGGACGAACCCCCAGGACCCGCAGTTCGCCCGGGCGCACAACTCCGGGTGGGGCACGCCGGAGAACCATGACCTCGGGGGCCCCTGGACGTTCGACGACCTCCAGCGCATCGCCCGGCTCACGACGCACACGCTGGAGGGGGCCGCGGGATGGACCGACCGCGAGTCCAGCAGCGCCAGCGGCAGCGGGACCACGGCGGCCGAAGCCTGGGCCGACGCCGCTGCCCAGCTCGCCGCGGGGGTCGTCGCGGGCAACGACGCGGAGTACCCGCACTCCTATGCCACCCTCTCGCGAACGGCGTGGGGCACGTACGGGGTCCGGCTCTCCGTCGCCCGGGGCCGCCCGACGCTGACGCTCCCCGCCGACCACCTCGATAGGGAGATCGACTGGTACGTCCGCGCCGCAGCGGTGTACGACCCGTACGACGAGCACAGCGTGAGCGACTGGCACACCAACGGCTCGGGGCTCCGCCCGCCCTCGAACGGGACGCCGGTGTGGACGTGCGTCTCTTCGGGCGATGCGTCCGCGGCGGGCAGCGGGCTGGTCGTCGAGGCGCCGGGCCTGGTGGGGAACCTCGACGCCCCCGCCCTGCCCGCTATGCCCCCCGAGCCCCCGCCCGGCGGCGTCACCGTCTCCGCCCGCGGCTGGCAGCTCTACGACGGCCTCGACGCCGCCGCCGTCGTCCGCTGGGCCATGCAGTACGTCTGAGGGATGGCGGCTTCGAGTCCTGCTGGAACGCCCGATGCGTGCGGAGAGAATTCGCGAAGCGTCCACTGACTCTTGTGCGATTCCGGCCTGACTTGGTATAGTTTGGGCAGTCTTCAATGGCCGGGTCTCCCCCCACCCGGCCTGCTGGGCCTGGTCTCCCCCCCGGACCAGGCCCTTTTTATGCGCACGCGGGGAGCTCGCCATGGGGATTCCTCGTCTTGTCGCCCGCCACGAACTCGGGCCTCCCCCCCCGACGGCCTCGACGCCGCCGACGCACCCTCCGGGGGGCAGTTACGCCATCCGGGCCTGGGCGATGAAGGAGTACGGCGTGACGGGGGGCGAGCACTGATGGGACTCCTTGCACGCCATCTCCGTGTAGCGTCTCGGCCATACACCCCGCCTCTCCTCTGCCGGGCCCTCTCTCCGCCTCAGTTTTCTCGGTGATTCTCCACGCACACACGACACACCCTGTCATACCCACTCCGCATAATCGACCCCGGGAAGACCGTGCGACGCTCGTACGTCGCTTGGGCCCGAAAGAGAACGATTGACAGGATTCGTGAACAACTGTGAAATACGGTGGTCGGTCCCGGGGGCATGTCTCGTGGCCCCGCGAAGGAAGGGAGCAGCCATGGCCACCTCGTCGCCGGATACGGTGATGACCATCGGGGAGCTGTCGGAGTACCTAAAGGTCTCCCGGTCCACGCTCTACAAGCTCGCCCAGGAGGGCAGGCTGCCGGGACAGAAGGTCGGTCGCCACTGGCGGTTCCGCAAGGCTGCCGTGATCCGCTGGCTGGACCAGCAACCTCGCACGCGAAAGAAGTAGCTCGCTCATGGCAATGGAGAACGGACAGCTCAACTGGATCGCCGGGTTCATCTGGAACATCGCCGACGACGTGCTCCGGGACGTGTACGTCCGGGGCAAGTACCGCGACGTGATCCTGCCGATGACCGTCATCCGGCGGCTCGACGCGGTGCTCGAACCGACGAAGGAGGCGGTGCTCAAGCTCGACGAGCAACTCGACACCGCCGGCGTCGCCAATAAGCAGGCGGCCCTGTGCCACGCGTCGGGCAACGCCTTCTACAACGTCTCGCCCTTCACCCTCCGCGATCTCCGTGCACGGGCCCGCCAGCAGCAGCTTCGCTCCGACTTCGAGGCCTACCTCGACGGCTTCTCGCCCAACGTCCAGGAGATCCTCGACAAGTTCAAGCTCCGCAACCAGATCCCCACGCTGGTCGAGGCCGACATCCTCGGGAGCCTCATCGAGAAGTTCACCTCCCGCGACATCAACCTCAGCCCCGACCCCGTCAGGGACACCGACGGCAAGGTCCGCCTGCCCGGCCTGGACAACCACGCCATGGGCACGATCTTCGAGGAGCTGATCCGTCGATTCAACGAAGAGAACAACGAGGAGGCCGGGGAGCACTTCACGCCCCGCGACGTCGTGAAGCTCATGGCCAACCTCATCTTCTACCCCGTCGCCGATGAAATCCGCGACGCCACCTACCGCGTCTACGACGGCGCCTGCGGGACGGGGGGCATGCTGACCGTCGCCGAGGAAACGCTCGACGCCCTGGCTCGCGAGCACGGCAAGGAAGTCTCCATCCACCTGTTCGGCCAGGAAGTCCAGCCCGAAACCTACGCCATCAGCAAGGCCGACCTGCTGCTCAAGGGCGAGGGGCAGGCCGCGGAGAACATGGCCTACGGGTCCACTCTCTCCTCGGACGCCTTCCCGTCGATGGAGTTCGACTTCATGCTCTCCAACCCGCCGTACGGCAAGAGCTGGAAGACGGACCTCGAACGCATGGGCGGCAAGAAGGACCTGGGCGACCCCCGCTTCGCCGTGCAGCACCGGGGCGACGAACTCTCCCTCATCACCCGCTCCAGCGACGGGCAACTCATGTTCCTCGTGAACAAGCTGACGAAGATGATCAGCGACCCCCGCTCGCCCCTCGGCAGCCGCATCGCCGAGGTCCACAACGGCTCGTCCCTCTTCACCGGCGACGCCGGGCAGGGCGAGAGCAACATCCGCCGCTGGATCATCGAGAATGACTGGCTGGAGGCCATCATCGCGCTGCCGCTGAACATGTTCTACAACACCGGCATCGCGACGTACATCTGGGTGCTCACCAACCGCAAGCCCGCACGCCGTCAGGGCAAGGTCCAGCTCATCGACGCCACGGGCATCCTCACGCCCCTGCGGAAGAACCTGGGCAAGAAGAACTGCGAGCTGTCCGACGAGCAGATTCGGCAGATCACGGACATGTTCCTCGCGTTCAAGGAGACCGAGCAGTCGAAGATCTTCCCCAACGAGGCCTTCGGGTACTGGAAGATCACCGTGGAACGCCCGCTGCGACTGGCGGTGGACCTGTCGCCAAGGCCCCTCGACGCCCTGGGGACCGCATGCAAGAAGGCGAAGGAGTCGTATCTGCCCGACGTCGTCCGGACCGTGGCGGAGCGCGTCGGTGCGGGCCCGCACCTGGACTACAACAGCTTCCTCCGGGCCCTGGACACCGAGGCCCGCGAGCAATTCGGCAAGCTTACGGCCAAGCACGAGAAGCTCGTGCGCGACGCGCTGACCCGCAAGGACGAGCAGGCCGAGCCCGTGGCCAAGAAGGTCAGCCCGGCCAAATCCGAGGCCGACCCGCTACATGGACTGTACCCCGTGACCATCGGCGGCAAGCCGCGCCTGGCCGAGTACGAGCCCGACAGCGACCTCCGGGACACCGAGCAAGTCCCCCTGCTGGAGGAAGGGGGCGTCGAGGCGTTCTTCCGGCGGGAGGTGCTGCCCCACGTGTCCGATGCCTGGATCGACAGCAGCAAGACGCAGATCGGCTACGAGATCAGCTTCACCCGGCACTTCTACAAGCCCACGCCGCTGCGAACGCTAGATGAGATAAGGGCCGACCTCGAAGCCCTCCAGGCCGAGGGTGAGGGGCTGCTGGAGGCAATCATCGGAGGGCAGGGCCAATGAAGAGGAACCAAGAGAGGACGCTCCGTGAACGTCTGGAAGGGCTGACAGCATTCCTACCCCGGTTAGTAGAACCCGGCTTCAGCTTTGGCGTGTGGGCCGGACGCAAGGAGTCGGACCCTGGTGTCCAGACATTGCCCTTCTTCACGCTTTCCGACACCGCGAGCGAATTCGTTCAGGCTGCCTATGACCTCGACTGGGTTCGCGGCGACTTCGACTGGGGCAGGTGGAAGGACACGCCCGAGGCAATCCGCTTGCGCGACGACCCTCAGGCCATGGCCATCGCGACGCCCATGCAGCTATCCCACCTGCTCACGGTGCTTATCCGTCAGGAGCGCTTCTGCGAAGGCTCCCTCGCCGCTGCCTTCGAATCCGGCTTGCTGACCGCCATCTGCCGCCGCGCTGCCGAGTTGGCAGACCAGGAGGGCAAAGGAAAGCAATGACCGAGACCGAGCCCAATCTCTACGATTTCGCTACGAAGGAGCTTTCCCAGGACGCCACGCTGGCCTACCTCCTGTCGTGGGCCAAGCCGGAGTATCGCTCCCGGCATCCCAAGCTCAACCAACTCGGGGAGAGTCTGCTCCGGACCCTTGTCCGCATGTCCGCACGTGCCTGCGGCGTCGCCGACCCGCTGGAGAGCGCTCCGGTCGAGAAGGTCGAGCTCGCCGTCCAGGAGAATCACATCGACGTGTGCGCCGAGATCAACGAGGACGTCTTTCTGCTCATCGAGGACAAGGTCGATACGCAGGAGCACTCCGGCCAGATCGCGCGGTATACCCGTGAGGTCCGCAAGCGCATGCGGAAGCGTAGGAATCCGCCGGTCGTCCTGCCCATCTACGTCAAGACCGGCAATGAGTGCCTCATTCTCGACAAGGCCCCCATTTGCGGTGTTTTCCTCCGTAAAGATATGCTGGACGTGCTGGACGCCGTTGGCGAAACAGGCAACACCATCGTCGAGAACTTCCGCCGGCACCTCCGCGCCATCCAGGCCGAAACGGACAGCTACCTCCATGAGCCCTGCGGGGATTGGTCATGGCGGGCCGTCCAGGGCTACTACGCGGCCTTGACCGACTGGCTCGACGCCCTGCCCGACCGCAGGAATGGCGAGAACGACCCGGGGTGGCACTACGTCCCCAACCCATCCGGGGGCTTCACCGGTTTCTGGTGGCACTGGTGCGAGTGCAAGGCCCTGCGGTGCAACATCTACCTCCAGATCGAGGACGCCTGCTGCCTCAAGATTCGCGCGGGGGACGTTCGAAACGAAGCCGGCAAGTCGGTAAGGATCGACAGCGACCGGCTCTGGCAGGTCTTCGAGGCCGTTCAGGCCGCGGGCGAGGACAGTCGCTTTGCCTCCCTGCGTCCCCGCAAGGCGGGCGTGTTTCGCGGCGGATGGGGCGGTCACGTCGCCGAGCTGCAGTTTGATGGCGGAGAGAAGACGTACATAGCCGCCAGCGACGCCGACCTGATTGACATGCCCGCCACGCAGGATCGCCTCCGCCTAGCCATGGACTTCGTAACCGCGGTTCGCGACAAGGCCGAGGAGGCCAGCGCATGACCGACGGCCTCCGACCCTATCCCGAATACAAGGACTCCGGCCTGCCGTGGCTTGGCCGGATACCTGCGCATTGGGAGGTCCGAACCTCCAAAAGGATGTTCTCGCAAAGCGGCGAACGTGCTCGCCTTGACGATGAACAGCTATCCGCCACGCAGGCATACGGCGTCATCCTGCAATCAGACTTTGAGGAACGGGTTGGCCGCAAGGTAGTCCGGATCATCAACCACTTGGAGAAGCGAAAGCACGTCGAACCTGATGACTTCGTGATCAGCATGCGCAGCTTCCAGGGCGGCCTTGAGCGAGCATTTGCCCGAGGAGCGATCCGCTCGTCGTATGTCATCCTGAAGCCCGGAGACTCAGTACATGTGCCGTATTTCGCCCATCTCTTCAAGTCACACGATTACATTCAAGCGCTCCGGGCCACCTCCGAGTTCATCCGTGATGGCCAAGACCTAACCTTTGCGAACTTCTCACGAGTGCCGCTGCCGGTTGTACCGTCGGATGAGCAGAAGGCCATCGCCGACTACCTCGACGCCAACGCGGTCAAGGTCCGCCGGTTCGTCCGCAATCGGCGGCAGCTGATCGAGGTCTTGAACGAGCAGAAGCAGGCCATCATCAACCGGGCCGTCACCCGTGGCCTCGCCCCCAACGCCCCCCTCAAGCCCTCCGGCATCGACTGGCTCGGCGACATCCCCGAGCACTGGCAGACACGCCGATTGAAGTTCCTCGTGCGGAATGTGAATGAACAGACCTCGACTCGACAGCCAGACGAGGCGTATGTCGCCCTTGAGCACGTTGAGGGATGGACCGGGAGAATCAACCTGCCGAGCGAAAACATCGAGTTCGACAGCCAATTGAAGCGGTTCCGACCGGGCGATGTGCTGTTCGGCAAGCTTCGGCCGTACTTGGCGAAGGTCACTCGTCCAGACGTGCCTGGAGTATGCGTTGGCGAGTTCCTCGTACTGAGAGGGACCGATGAAGGGCTTCTTCCGGAGTTCCTCGAGCAAGAGCTGCGCTCGAAGCGGTTCATCGACATCATCAACAGCTCAACCTTTGGCGCGAAGATGCCTCGGGCTGACTGGACGTTCATCGGAAATCTGGTAATCGCCTATCCGCCAACCCACACTGAGCAGTTGGGGATCCTCGAAGAGATCGGCCGGCAGACCGCATTGCTTCAGAACGCGATTGATACGGCAAAACGGGAGATCAACCTGATACGCGAGTACCGCACCCGGCTGATTGCCGGCGTGGTAACGGGGAAACTGGCAGTCCCGCAAGTTGCGGAGATGGCTGCCCCGGCACAGCAGAGGACGAAGCAAACAGCCAACATCCACTTCCGCCGTTCGGTCTTCGCGGCCGAAATCATCCATCGCCTGCATACCGAGCCCACGTTCGGACACGTCAAGTTCGAGAAGCTCATGTTCCTCTGCGAGAGGCGATGCGGTGTGGACACGGGCTCGACGTACCACCGCCAAGCCGCCGGCCCTTACGACAACCGGGCCCTCCGTTCGATTGACGGCCAACTCAAGCGACAGGTCTGGTACGAAGCCAGCAAGGGCGAGAATGGCTGGCGGTACAGACCTTTAGCAAAGGCGGGAGCCCACCGGCAGTACTTCGATCGGTACTTCGTTGACGTCTTGCCCCGGTTCGACGAGATCATCGAAATCTTCGCCAAGGCGAAGACGGTGCAGTGCGAGATCGTCGCTACCCTCTATTCCGCCTGGGAAGACCTACTGGCCCATGGTAGGGTGCCAAGTGACGACCAAATCATCGAGCAGGTTCTCCATCATTGGCACCCCGACAAGCAGAAGATCGAGGCATCCCGATGGCGAAGAGCGCTTGAATGGATGAAGGCGAGGGATCTCAGGCCAGCATGACTAACCATATTCGATTACTGGTAGCGTCAACGCAGTTATGTGGCGGGAGTCCGCCATCTGCGCCCAGTCCTAATCTTATTGGGAGCGAGAGATGAAGATCAATGATGAACACATGTACCACGGTGCGGCCCTGAATCAGATCGCGGAGGATCCACACTTCACAGCAATCAACGCGTTCCGAACGAATGGGGAGCTCTCCCGAGCCAGCTTCATCATCAACGACGACATCGGCATCTACCTCAAGTATGCCGGAAAGCCTCTCGGCCCATTCGACGAGTACAAGTTCACCTTCCATGCGGACCACCTTGCAGAGCTAGACCGTTTGGCCGGCAGGTGTGCCAGAGTGTTTCTCGGACTGGTCTGCGTTCAAGGGGACCATATCTGCTGCCTGCCATACGCTGACCTGCAGCACATGGTTGACCTGAGGCGGAAGAACGCTGGGGTGGACGAAGAGCAATACCAGATCCTGGTTGTTCTCCCAACGAGGAAGTCGTTCAGAGTCTACATCAACCCGCGTGGAGCAAAGGGCAGGAAGATGGGAGAGCGTGTCGTCAACCGGAACGAGTTCCCTTCGTGTCTATTTGTCTAGCCCGGAATTGCGGACGGAATGGCATCGACCGATACATCTGAGAAGTCCCTGGAACGCTTGGTGGCTGAACGGCTGACTACTAGCGCCGGTTACGTGCAGGGCATCAGCGAGGACTACGACCGGGTCCACGCCGTTGACCTGGCGCAGCTTCAGGGCTTCGTGTGCGCCACCCAGCCGGAGACGGCCGAGGCGCTCGGGCTGGGCGAGGACACGCCCAAGCGGATGCAGTTCCTCCACCGCCTCCAGGGCGAGATCGCCAAGCGGGGCGTGATCGACGTGCTTCGCGGCGGGGTGAGGCATGGCCCGGTGCACTTGAACCTGTTCTACGGCACGCCGACGCCAGGCAACGCTGCGGCGGCAGAGCGATTCGCGGCCAATGTCTTCAGCGTCACCCGGCAGCTTCGGTACAGCAAGGACGAGACGCAGCTCGCACTGGACCTGTGCCTGTTCATCAACGGATTGCCGGTGGCGACGTTCGAGCTCAAGAACCGCCTGACGAAGCAGACGGTCGAGGACGCTGTGCAGCAGTACCGACGGGACCGCGACCCGCGGGAGCTGCTGTTCCAGTTCCCCCGGTGCATGGTGCACTTCGCGGTGGACGATCAGGAGGTGCGGATGTGCACGCACCTCAAGGGCAGGGACTCCTGGTTCCTCCCGTTCAACAAGGGCTTCCAGGACGGGGCGGGCAACCCGCCCAACCCCGCGGGGCTCAAGACGGCCTACCTCTGGGAGGAGGTCCTCACCAAGCCCGGGCTCACGGACATCATCGAGAACTACGCCCAGGTCGTCGAGGAGCGGGACGACCGGGGCCGGAAGAAGCAGAAGCAGGTCTTCCCGCGATATCACCAGCTTCGGGTGGTGCGGAGGCTCTTGGCCGCTGCGCAGGCGGACGGGGTGGGCAAGCGGTACCTGGTCCAGCACTCGGCGGGCAGCGGCAAGAGCAACTCCATCGCTTGGCTGGCCCACCAGCTCATCGGGTTGGAGCGGGACGGAGCGGTGCTGTTCGACTCGGTGATCGTCGTCACGGACCGGCGGGTGCTGGATCGGCAGATCAAGGAGACGATCAAGCAGTTCGCCCAGGTGTCGGCGACGGTCGGGCACGCGGAGCGGAGCGGGGACTTGCGGCGGTTCCTGCGGGACGGCAAGCGGATCATCATCACGACGGTGCAGAAGTTCCCCTTCATCCTCGACGAGATCGGGGACGAGCACCGCGGGCGGAAGTTCGCCATCATCATCGACGAGGCCCACTCCAGCCAGGGCGGCCGGACGGCGGCGCAGATGAACATGGCGCTGTCGGAGGACGGGACCGGGGAGGAGGAGAGCTACGAGGACCAGATCAACCGCATCATGGAGGCGAGGCAGATGCTGGAGAACGCCAGCTACTTCGCCTTCACGGCCACGCCGAAGAACAAGACGCTGGAGATCTTCGGGCAGCCCGATCCCCAGGGGGACAAGGTCCGCCACCGGCCGTTCGACAGCTACACAATGAAGCAGGCCATCCAGGAGGGGTTCATCCTGGACGTACTGGCGAGCTACACGCCGGTGGAGAGCTACTACCGGCTGATGAAGACGGTGGAGGCCGACCCGGAGTTCGACACGAGCAAGGCGCAGAAGAAGCTGCGGCGGTACGTGGAGTCGCACGACCACGCGATCCGGCGGAAGGCCGAGATCATGGTGGACCACTTCCACGACCAGGTGATGGCGCGGCGGAAGATCGGGGGTCAGGCGAGGGCGATGGTCATCTGCAGCAGCATCCGCCGGGCGATCCAGTACTACCACGCCTTCTCGGCGTATCTGCGGGAGCGCAAGAGCCCCTACCAGGCAATCGTCGCCTTTTCGGGGGAGCACGAGGACGGGGGGCGGCAGGTGACGGAGGCGACGCTCAACGGGTTCCCCAGCGGACAGATCGAGAAGAAGTTCCAGCAGGACCCGTACCGCTTCCTGATCGTCGCCGACAAGTTCCAGACCGGCTACGACGAACCGCTGCTGCACACGATGTACGTGGACAAGGTGCTCTCTGGCATCAAGGCGGTTCAGACGCTCTCGCGCCTCAACCGGGCCCACCCGCAGAAGACCGACACCTTCGTGCTGGACTTCATGAACGACGTGGACATGATCACGACGGCCTTCGCGGACTACTACCGCAGCACGGTCCTGAGCGAGGAGACGGACCCGAACAAGCTGCACGACCTGAAGGCGACGCTGGACGGGTACCAGGTGTACGCCTGGCCGCAGGTGGAGGAGCTGGCGAGGCTGTTCGTCGGGGGCGCGGTGCGGGACCGGCTCGACCCGATCCTGGACGCGTGCGTGGCGAACTACGTCACGGAGCTCGACGAGGACGGGCAGGTGACCTTCAAGGGCAAGGCGAAGGCGTTTACCCGGACGTACCAGTTCCTTGGGTCGATCCTTCCCTACACGGTCCGGGAGTGGGAGGAGTTGTCGATCTTCCTGAACTTCCTGGTCCCCAAGCTGCCGGCCCCGGTGGAGGAGGACCTGTCCAAAGGCATCCTCGAAGCGATCGACATGGAGAGCTACCGCAACGAGGTGCAGGAGACCATGCGGCTGGCTCTGCCGGACGAGGACGGGGAGGTCGGGCCCGTGCCCACCAGCGGCGGCGGCCGCAAGCCCGAGCCCGAACTGGACAGGCTCAGCAGCATCATCAAGTCGTTCAACGAGCAGTTCGGCAACATCGACTGGAGTGACGCCGACCGCATCCGGCGGGTCATCGCCGAGGAGATCCCCGCCCGCGTCGCCGCCAACCGCGCCTACCAGAACGCCATGAGGAACAGCGACCGCGCCGCCGCCCGCCTGGAACACGACCGGGCCCTGGAGGACGTCGTCGTCAGCATGCTCTCGGACCACACCGAGCTCTTCCGGCAGTTCCAGGACCACCCGGGCTTCCGGCAGTGGCTCGCGGACACGATCTTCGGCGTGACGTACGATGGAAGTGCGGCATGAGACAGGAGACTTCCCTATGATCGACCGACGGCCGCAAACGATCCAGTTCTTCCTGCCACAGGGCGAACCGCGGGGCCTTCGCATCGCCGAGATCACCACGCGGATCGTGCAAGCGGTCTACGTCCCACGGAACAAGCTGACGGAGGCTGGGGATCGCCCCGAGTTGCGGGGAGTCGGGGTCTACTTCCTCTTCGGCCAACCCGAGGAGGCCGCCAAGCCCATCTGCTACATCGGCGAGGCCGAGGACTGCCATACCCGCCTGAAGCAGCACAACGCAAGCAAGGACTTCTGGCAGCAGGCCATCGCCATCGTCTCCAAGACCGGGAGCTTCACCAAGGCCCATGTGCGGTATCTCGAATGGTACTGCATCGGCAAGGCGAAGGAGGTCAGCAGGTACACGCTGGAGAACGGCAACGGTAGCAGCGAGCCGTTTACGACCGAGCCCATGCGGGCCGACCTGATGGACGCATTCGACACGCTCAACGTCCTCACATCAGCGTTGGGCTATCCAGTGGTCGAGGCGAGGCTCCAGGCGCAGCGAGAGGAGATCTTCTACTGCACGCGAAGGCCGCGCGATGGGGTGGAGTGCGATGCGAAGGGCTATCCGACGGACGACGGCTTCACGGTGATGGCCGGTTCGCGTGGCAGGAAGAAGATGGCCGACTACGCTGGCGAGTGGCTCATCTCGGGACGGCGAGAACTCATGGAGGCCGGGGTGATCCAGGAGGAGTCCGATGGCGAGCATATCCGCTTCGCGGAGGACTACACCTTCAAGACCCCAAGCGGCGCGGCCATGATGCTGATCGGCTCTCCGGCTAACGGCTGGACGGAATGGAAGGATCGGGACGGACGAACGTTAGATGAGCTGAAGCGGCAGGCATCGGGAGTTACCGAAGCCGACACCGGGAACTGCGAGTAGGTGTTTACATCGCTGGGAGGCCTGGCATGGGGCCAGAGATCAAGTCTTGGCAGATCGTTGGTGGCAAGCTCAAGGCGTCCAACTCGACATTGGCGGAAGCTGGCAGGACCGAGCCGTACGACCTTGAGCCTTGGATCGAGTCCAACCCCGAGATCGTCGGCGCGGACATCGCGGTCATCGGCCGGCAGATTCTGACGAAATCCGGGCCGATCGATCTGCTGGGCATCGACAGGAACGGCAACCTCGTCGTTATCGAACTCAAACGCAACAGGCTCCCCCGCGAATCGCTCGCTCAAGCCATCGACTACGCATCCGACGTTGCCTCCTGGAGCATCGAGCGGATCAGCGAAATCTGCTCCGAGAAGCGAGGCCAGAGCCTGGAGGAATACCTGAGCGAGACCTTCGAGGATGTCGATGTTGACAACCTCAACGTCAACGACACGCAGCGCATCATCCTTGTGGGGTTCTCCATCGACGCAGCCTTGGAGCGGATGATCGAGTGGCTCTCCAACAACTTCAATGTGAGCATCAACGCCGTCGTCCTGCACTACACGAAGACCACCAGCGGCGACGAGTTACTTACCCGAACCTCCATCATCTCGGAAGAGCTGGAGCAGGAGCGGGTCAAGAAGCGGAAGAAGTTCACCATCCCCTCCTCTGATGAGCCTGGGGACTACGACGAGGCTGCCTTACGGAAGAAGCTCACGGCGTACCTCTCCCGCAGACCGGTGACCAACCAGCGAATACTGAAGGTGTTCCTGCCGATTCTGCTAGCGAATGAAACCGTCACCCGGCCACAACTCAAGGCGGAATATCAGCGGCAAGTACCGGAGGAGGAGACGCCCAAGGTCGGCTACTACCTGTCCATGATCTCCGCCCAACTCGGCCGCGAAGGCAACGACTTTCTGCGACAGGTGATCGCGTACGAGTACCCCAACCATCCGTGGGAGAAGGACAACTTCTCTCTCCGCAAGCAGCACCGGAGTCTTGTGGAGGAAGTCATTCACGAGCTCACACCGCGTTAGGCAAGAACGCCGGAACAGGCTGTTCCTCTCGTTTGGACTGATTCGCACGGTATCGGTTTGTGCTTTCGCCGAATCAACTTGCACCCTCTCGCCACTTGAGGCTCAGTGTCCACACGCGCCGCGTGAGCGGCCCCGGTGTTTGCCAGCGTGCAGCGAAACCCGTATGCTGGCAGGACGAAGGACTCGATTCGAGCTTCCGAAGCAAAGGAGAAGTGTGTGATAAGAACGCGTACGATCACAGAGCTGCAGGCCGAGCTGGAACAGATGCAGCAGACCTTGGAGGCCCTGAAGGGCCAGCGGCAGAACCTGGCGGACGAACTGGCGAGGGTGGATGCCCGCATCGCCACGCTCGCCGGCGAGACCGGCCCCAAGGCCACTGCGGCCGCCCCGAAGGCCGCGAAGAAAGCGGGCCGCAAGGCCGCCCGCAAGGCCCCCAAGCGTGCCCGCAAGTCCCCTACCGCCAAGACTGGCGGCAAGGCCCCCCGCGGCCTGCTCGTGGAGCACATCCGCGCCGCCTTGGCCCAGGCCCCGGAGGGCATGCGGGTGAAGGACATCGAGGCCGCGGTGCGAGAGGCAGGCTACCCGGTGCAGAGCAAGGACTTCTACACGCAGGTGGCGACGGCCGTGCCGAAGGTCCCCGGCGTCGAGCGCCTTGGCCGCGGGGTGTACAAGCTCGCGGACTGAGCCCCCCTACCACTTCTGCAGCACGTGCGGGCCCGGGGCCACAGGTTCCGGGCCCGCTGTCTGTGGCGACCTCACCGCCCCCCTCGCCCCGCCGGCGTCCCGATGGGAGCCGACGCGGGGCGAGGGGGCCGCTCCGTCCGCTACTCCCAGTTCCGCAGATGGCTGAGGTAGATGATGCTCACGCCGCTACAGCCGAATGCATACTCCACCTCGCACCCGCGCAGTGTCTGCGCTCGGCTGAGACGGGCGTGGTCGCGGGTGACGAGGAACGAGAAGTCGTTCCTCTCCCGCTTGCGGGTCAGAAGCGCCCGCAGGTCCTCGCGCAGAACCGGCGTGACGCCCGAAACCCCCGCCAGCCGGACCTCGCCCGCGCAGATCATGCCCACGCTGTCGGCGAACCGGCGGATGTTGCGGATTTGCTCCTCCAGTTTCTCGTCGGCGCCTCCTGGGTACGCGCATCGGGCGTAGGCGATGTACCGCTTGCCCTCGCAAAGGATTCTTCCCGCCAAAAACGTCATGTCCATATGCCGTGCTCCTTACGGTGTTCGATCCCGACGTCGGGATCGGGGGGTTCGTTGTGCGGGTGGAACGCCGGCGGCGGCGAGGGCATCGGCCCACGAGCCGAACAGGCGCCGGGCGGCCCGGGCGAATCGATCGGGGTGGTGGGACGGGCGGAGGAACGGCTGGTTCGCCTTCGCCCGTCGCCGCAGGTGCTCGATGATCTCCTCGCGGGTGTAGGGAGGCCGATAGTGGCGGACGGTTGCCGAGTCGATCCCCGCGGCCTCGATCGCCCCGAACCAGCTTCCAAAACAGTTCCACGCGGCGTGGGCCAGGCGGGGCGCGTCGCGTGCGACGTCCGTCCAGCGCAGGGACTGGCCTTTGTGCTGGCGGATCAGGATCGCTTCCACCACCGACACCTGCGTCCATTGCGGCCACCGCCGGCCGTAGGGATCCGGGACGCCCGCCGCCCGCAGCGCCGCGCGCCACGAGCCGAACAGGCGATTGGCGGCGTTCTTGGCCCCGTGGGGCCGCACGTTGTAGGACTTGATCGGCAGGTTCAGGGCCGCCCGGGTACGGATGAGGTTCAGGAGCTCCTCCCGTGTAATGGGCCGGCGGTTGCGCCGGATGCGGTCGGGCTCGTAGCCCGCCGCCCGCAGTGCCTCGTCCCAGGATCCGAAGTGCTTCACGCCCGCCTGGGACAGTCCCCCGGGCAGTCGCAGGATCGATCCGAAGTGCAGCGGCGTCCCCTGGCGGTCGAGGCGGCGGATGGCCTCGATGACGGACTCGGGCGTCCAGCTCCTGTAGGGGCAAACGGCGTCGGCGTCGATCCCCGCAGCCGCCAGCGCCTCGCGCCAGCCCTCGAAGTACCGGAAGGCCGCCGCGTACAGCGCCCCCTGCCAGCGGGAGACGCTGCTGGCGACGAGGGACTCGCCCTGACTCTTCAGATGCAGGATGTCGCGAATGATGTCGTCCTTGGACCAGTACCGCTGCTTGCCCCTGGGCATCCCTATCCTCCTTCCTCTCGCCGCCGCGACGGGCCGCGGCGTCCGCGGGATGGGCGGCCGGTCCCGAGACCGGCGGCTCGGAGGACGTTGGCCCAGGAGCCGAACAGGCGGCGTGCGGCCTGGGCGAGCCCGTCAGGATGCTGGGTGGGACGGTTGCGGGGCTGGCCCTCCCCGTCCCGCTGCTGCACGCGTTCGAGAATCTCCTCGCGGGTGTAGGGAGGGCGGCGGGGATGGGGGCGAACGGTCGCCGGATCGATCCCGGCGGCCCTTAGGGCACGGCCCCAACTGCCGAAGTAGTTCCTGACGGCGTTGCCCAGGCGCGACGCATCGCACAGGACGTCCGACCACACCAGGGACTGCCCGTTGTACTGGCGGATCAGGATCGCCTCGACCACCGAGACCTGCGTCCATTGCGTGCGCCGGCCCTCGTTCGCCGGGACGCCTGCGGCCCGGAGGGCGTCGGCCCAGGAACCGAACAGCCGCTTGGCGGCCCGGACGAGTCCGTCAGGATGCCGACCGGGACGGTTGAGGGGCTGTCCCGCCGCGTCCCGCTGCCGCAGGCCATCGAGGATCTCCTCGGGCGTATAGGGACGGCGCTGGCGCCGAACCGTCTCGGGATCGATCCCCGCCGCCGCCAGCGCCTCGTTCCAGCCCCTGAAGTACGCCCGGCCCGCACTGATCAGCGGGACTGCCTGGCGGGCGACCTCCTCGTACGACAGGGGCTGGCCGCTGCGCTGGCGGGCCAGGATCGCCTCGACCACCGAGGCCTTCGTCCAGCTCCTCCGCCCGGCGTAGGGGTTGGGCACCCCCGCGGCCTCCAGCGCCGCCCGCCAGGAGCCGAAGATCCGCTTCGCCGCTCCCTTGGCCGAGTGGGGCCGGACGCTGTAGGACTTGATGGGCAGGCCCCGAGCCACGCGGGAGCGGATCAGGTCCAGGATCCCCTCCCGCGTCCAGCGCTGGCGGCTGCGCCGGACCCGCTGGGGATCGTATCCGGCGGCGGCGAGGGCTTCGTCCCACGAGCCGAAGTGCTTCGTGGCCGCGGCGTTCACCCCCCCGCCCTTGCGGTAGGCGGAGGCGTAATGCAGCGGCACCCCCTGCCGATCGAGCTGACGGATGGCCTCGATGACGCCATCGGGCGTCCACCGCTTGCGGCCGTAGATGGTATCCGCGTCGATGCCCGCGGCCGCCAGCGCCTTCCGCCAGGAGCCAAAGTGCCGCTGGGCGGCTCCATAGAGCCCCGCGTGGCAGACATCGACGTGGCCCCCACGCAGGGGCTGGCCCTGCGCTTCCAGTTGCAGGATGTGGCTCACCACGTCATCCCCGTACCGGTATCGGACTACGCCCTTGGGCATCCGGGCCCTCCTGAGCTTTGATGCCGCGACCTGCCGTAGGGGCCGCGGGGGGGATAGTTGTCGGGGATGACGGCGGCGCCGAGGGCCTTTCGCCAGGAGCCGAACAGGCGGCTGGCGGCTTGGACGATCCAGCCGGGGTGGCGGCCGGGCCGGGGGTTGAACTCCGGGTCCTTGCGGGCCTGCTCCAGATACGCGAGGATGTCCTCGGGCGTGTGGGGCCGCCGGTAACGACGAACGCTGTCGGGATCGATGCCCGCGGCCTCCAGTGCCGCATCCCAGGTGCCGAAGGCCCGCCGCGCCGCCCCGTGCAGCAGCGGACACTGTGCGTAGACCACGCCGGGCGACAGCGATCGCCCCTGCTGCCGGCGCCGCAGGATCGCCTCCACCACCGAGACCTTCGTCCACCGGGGGGACTCGGCGAAGGGGTTGGGCACCCCCGCCGCCCGCACCGCGGCTTTCCAGGAACCGAAGAGCCGCTGCGCTGCGGATTCCACCGATCGGCGCACGGCCACCGCCTCCTGGGGCGACAGGTTCTGCTGGTGCTGGCGGCGGATGGCCTGGAGCACCTCCTCGGCCGTCCATCGAGGCTGCCGACAGCGCACGGTCCGGGGATCGATCCCCGCCGCCCGCAGGGCCGCCTCCCAGGAGCCCAGGTGCTTCAGGGCCGCGCAGCGAAGGCCCCCGTCCACCCTCCGCACCGATCCGCTGTTGAGCGGCACCCCCTGCCGTGCGAGCCGCTGGATCGCCGCCACGATCCGCTGGTCCGTCCACTGCCGCTGGCGGCAGACCTTCCCGTCGTCCAGCCCCGCCGCACACAGGGCCTTACGCCAGGAGCCAAAGTGCCTCCGGGCCGCCAGATCGAGTCCCCCCTGCCGCTTCTGCACCTCGCGGGAGTGCAGGCTCTCGCCCGCCAGCTCCAGCTCCAGGATGCGTCGGATCACGTCCTCCTTGCGCGGGTACCGGGACGCGCGTGCCATGGGGGGCCTCCTTTCAGATGAGGGCGAAGAAGCTCTCCCGCCCCAGGTGCGGCAGGTACTTCATCGCCGCCGCCGTCAGCGTCATCACCTCCAGGCGAACCCAGTTGCTCTCGCCGCTGAAGCACACCCGCTCCACCGCGAACCGCCGCTGGCGCTTGTCCACCAGGACGAACCGCAGCAGCGGGTAGTACTGCATCCGGCGGACCTTCGCTTGGCGGCGGGCGCGGAACATCTCCACCAGCTCCGGGGAGTAGCGCTTCGCCAGCGCCCCGCTGAGCGCCTCGGCGAACCCCTCGGCGAACTCCGCATCGAGGCTCTCCTGGAAGCACTTGCGATCGTCTGCCGAGGCGTAGACCGTGGCGGCGGGCCCCTCGACGTCCAGGGCGTAGGCGAAGGGGCGAAGCTGCTCCATCGCCGCCCGCAGCATCCGCTCCTCCAGCTCCGCGATCCGCCGGGGGCGCGTCCGCCGCAGGCAGACGTTGCCGTGGACGTTCTCGCGGACCTCGTACCCCCCGGGCAGCTTCGTCGCCGCCCCCTTGAGACGGGTGTGCATCACCCAGTAGGTGCCGCCGTTGCGCCCCCGCACGCGGCAGGGGTAGTAGGTCACGCCGTATCGGTTGGTGTACGAGAAGGGCTCCATGCCTGCCTTCCTGCTCTGTGGCCTCGCCCGCTGGGCCTCCGCCGCCTCCGTTGCGCCGCAGGCGGATTCACCCCGTCGCGCGGCTCTCGCTTTCGGCGAGGACCGAGTCGAAGAACGCCAGCTCCTCCGGGTGCCGCGCCGCCAGGTGCGCCCGCAACTGCGGGCGGGAGATGATCTGGCGGACGTGGATCGCCAGCTTCAGAAAGTCCCCCACGTACTGGCGGTACAGGGCGTTGTAGAAGTCGTAGTGCTTCTCCACCTCCGCCAGCTTCTTCGTCAGGTCCCGCTTGACGTTCTGGCCCTTGAGCCACGGGTGGTTGTCCCGCCGCTTCTTGTTCCGAAGCGGAGGCGGCGTCGCCAGCACCTGCGCCTTGACGAACGCACCGCTCCAGTCGCCCGTCTCCTTCATCAGCGCCAGGATCTCCAACTGCCGCTTGGGCAGCACGTGCGCCAGCTCCTTCGCCACCCCCAGCAGTAGCTTCCCCCCCTCCAACTCCCCCACCACCTCCGGGTCCAGTTCGCGGTACAGAGAGGTGTGCAGGCGGGTTGCGACCGACTGGAGCCCGAACGCCCGGGCGATCGTCTCCTCGTCAATGCTCTCCAGGGCCTTGCGGAGCATCCGCACCTCCTCGCGGGAGGACAGGTGGTTCACCTGCCGGTTGGGCGTGTACAGGTCCCGGCTGGGCAGCACCAGGCACGGCACCGTCTCGACGCCCAGTTCCAGCAGGGCCGTGTAGCGGATGTACCCGTCGAGGATGAAGTACTGGTCCTCCTCCTGGCAGACGCACAGCGGCTCGATGAGCCCGACGGCCCGGAGGTTCGCCAGCAGCTTGGTGTAGCTCTTCTTGCCCACCGTGCGCTTGCGCAGCGGGGTGAGCTTCACGATGGGGACGTCGGCCCCCTGGATGGTGGCGGACTGGGGTTGGGGCATGGGGTTCTCCTTGGAATGGGGGTGTCGGGGTCAGACGGTGTACTCGCCCTTGAGCGTGGGGTTCTCGGAGAGCCCCGCCTCGTTCAGCATCGCCACGAAGACCCCGTCGGCCCGCAACCGCTGCAGGGCCACGAGGATCCGCATCAGCCGGTTCTCCCGCTGGCCGGCCTGGTACACGAAGGCCTCCTTCTCGCGGGTGATCTTGCTGATGTCGCGTTTGAGCTTGTCCACGGTGTAGGGGACGGAGGGCTTCTTGGAGCTGAGTTCCTTGCCCTTCTCCAGGCGGTCCTCGATGATCTTCCGCACCCGCGGCAGGTTGTTGGCGTTGACGATCCCGTTGTCGAACGCGTCCATCAGCAGGTGCTGGATGGAGCGGTCGGTGGACTGGGCGACGCTGGCGGCGAAGGTGATCGGAAACACCCCCTCCTCCACCCCCTTGATCAGCCGCTCCTCCCCCTGCTCGATCAGCCGCACCACCGTCCGCAGGTGCTCCTGGCTCTTGCCGGTGATGGCCGCCAGCTGCTTCCAGTCCATCCCGTAGTCCCGCATCTCCTTCAGGGCCCGGGCGAACTCGATCGTCTGCGGGGGCGTGCGGGCGATATTCTCGCCCAGGGTCATCAGGTGCGCCTGGCGCTCGTCGATGTCCCACACGTCGGCGGCGATGTGCGTCTGGCCCAGCTCGATGTGCGCCAGCAGCCGCCCCTCCCCGCAGATCAGGTCATATAGCCCCGTCCCCGCCAGGTTCCGGGCGTTGACCAGGATGGGCTTGTACAGGCCCACCTCCCCGATGCTCCGCACATTCTCCTGGAACTGCGCCTTCTCCCGCCGGCGGGAGTTGACCACGTTGATCTGGTTGACCGGCAGCATGCGGTACTCCCGCTGGGCCATGGTGCGAATCGCTACGTCCTCCATCGTTCGGTCCTTTCATTTCAGAAGGTCTCGGATCAGGTCCAGGCCGCTATAGCCATGCAGCTCGATGCGGGCGTCGCTCGCCGCCGACAGGCGCACCCACGGCTGGGACACCATCAGCCGCGGCATCGCCAGGTACCCCAGGATCTCCCGCTCCCCCTCGTCCGACAGCGCGACGCCCAGCGTGATGTCTACCACCTCCCGCCGGTCCGGCCGGAAGGACCAGAACGCCCCGTAGCCGTCGGGCACCGGCACCGAGGGCTGGATCAGGACGGTGAAGTTGCGGTTGATCACCAGGAAGTCCTCGTGCTCGTCCACCAGCTCCACCTCCTGGCGGATCGCATGGAACACGTCGTCGCGGGCCCGCTGGAGCACGTCGGCGAACATCGCCTGGAACGCCCCGCCCAGACCGCCGAACTTCCGCGCGTACGTTGCCGCCGAGGGGCAGTCGGGCTCGAAGCGAAGCAGCCCCGAGGTGACGACGTGGTACTTCTCGTACACCGCCCGCAGCCGCTGGGCCATGCACTCGCTGCTGAAGCGGCGCTTGCGCCCCTCGAAGATCGCCCGCGCCGCGTCGAACAGCTCCCGCGAAACCACCGGCTCGTACGCCCCGGGGGTGACGATCCACTGGTCGCGGGGGTTGACGCGCGTGGGCCCCTTCATCCGCTGCCTTGTGCGGTTGTAGACGACCGCACCGGCGTACTGCTCGTTGGCCAGGATGTGCCGGATGCCCCCCTCGCTCCAGCGCACGCCCGCCGGCGAGGGGACGCCGCGGGAGTTGAGGTGCCCGGCGACCTGGCGCTCGTCAAAGCCCTTCTCGACGAACAGCACGAAGATCTCCTGTACCACCGTCACCTGGGCCTCGTCGCCCGGCACCAGCACCACCCGCCCGTTCTGGATCGCCTTGCGCTGGCCGGGCTGGAGGATGCGGTCGGGCTGCTTCTGCTCGTTGAGCATCAGGCGATGGTACGCGTACGGCGGCGGGCCCCCGGGGCGGTAGCCCTGCGTGGCGACCTTCGCGGCCCCCTCGAACACCTTCTTGCTCAGCGCGCGGCTGTACTCGGCGCTCTGGCAGCGCTCGAACGCCTTGCGGAACTGCGTGACGAACTGGTTCCCCTCCTCCGTAAACCCGATCGTAGTGTACACTACCTCCTTGCCGTTCTGCCGACACAGCGCCTCGAAGTGCGCCGAAAGGTCCGTGTCCTGGAACCGCCCCCAGCGGCTGATGTCCAGCACGAGGATCAGGACGAAGTCCTCGCGGGTGCGGGCCCACTCCATCATCTCGTTGAACGCCGGGCGGCCCTCGGCGTTGAGCCCGCTCTTGCCGCGGTCGGCGAACTCGTGGATGATCTCGATGTCGTGCTTCTCGGCGAAGGCCCGCACGTTGTCCTGCTGGATCTCGACGGAGTTCTCCTGCCCGATCTCCGCCGAGTGGCGGTAGTAGGCCACCGCCCGCAGGCGCGGCTTGGTCTCCACCGGCTCGGTTTTTCGTACCCACCATCCGTCCATTCGCGCCATCCTCCGCTCGCCGCGGTCCTGGCATCCCGCCGCGGGGCGAACGCCGCGGCGGAACGCAGTAAGTAATGCATTTACAGTTGTTTACATCAACGCCCCACCTCGGGGCCGCGACAGGATACCTCCACGGGCGGGGGGTGCAAGGGAATTCCGGGGGCGGAAGCGATGTAAGTGGTTGGGGGAGCATGCATTACTGCATGCACATCCCGCTTCGACTGGCATTGCTCTACGCTCAAGCGACCACAACTGCGTGCAAAACCTGTGTTGCGGGGTGGCCCGGGGTACTGGATAATGAGGTTTCTCCCGGCGCGTGTTGCGGTCTTTGCAGGGCGAGCAGCGATTCGGCTTCCAATACAGCCAAGGGCGGGACAGGCGACGTCTCCGATGGGAAAGGAGCATCTGATGGCATCAGCGGCGAAGCGGCCCAGACGAATGCCGCCGTCCCACGTACGATTCCGGCTTCACCGCCGGCTATGGGAGTACCGCCTAGACGACCTGCGGGGATTTCTCAGGATCTCCGAAGCGGGGTTATCCTCCAAGTTCGAAGACTGGGGCGACTGGTACAAACGGCGTACAGAGGGGTTCTCCGATGAGGAGAAGCAGGAGTTCATCGACTTCTACTACGACGATCTGAGCATGGTCCGAGACACCGCTCCTAACCTTTTCCGACGATCAGCCTTCGTGATGACCGTCGGCTTTTTCGAGGCGTCCGTGGCGGACCTCTGCCGCCTCCTGCACGGTACTGGCTCCGTCCGCAGATCGCCGAAGCAAAAGTTGTACCTAGACGCATCACGGGAGTACCTCGTTGCGTGCGCGCAACTGCCGGACAGCCTGTTCGACGAGTGCTGGGACTACTGCAAGCAGATCGAATACCTCCGAAATGCCATCATCCATAACAACGGCGAGATTCCCTCCACCGCCACAGGGTCACTTGGTGCTGCTGCGGAGAGCGCCAAATCCTTCGTTCGGGGGCACGCTCACGTGAGTCTCGACGACCATGGCGAAGTCGTTGTGGGGCCCCCATTCTGCGAGTCCGTTCTTGATCAGTATGAGCAGATCGTGCGTAGACTACTCGATGCGATCGAGGCGCACTACTTTCCCGCGGGGGTAGCCAGTGCCCCAGACGAGTGAACCTGCGATTTGCACACGCCGTGGGTGTCGTGTGGGTCCCGAGAACAACGGCTGCCGCCAAAGCTTGGCTCGCGAGAGGAGATGTGTCCAACATGAAGCTGGTGTCCGGAGATTCTTTACATGGCAGCCGCGTCTATCTCACGGTCTTTGACCGGGTCACCTATTCTCAAGTCGCTTGGTCTGAACAGGAGGTGAAAGACATATGCAGGTCACTTGAGCGGAACCTGAAGTTCGTCGTCCTGATCAAGGGCCACGTCGTGATTGCCGCATCACACCTCCTCGAGTCGGAGCTGGCCCAAGAGATACTGCTTCGGCATCCTCGGCTCTTCACAGAGGGGGTTGTGGTGCCGGCGCTGCGTTCGGAGTTCAGCAGCTTTGAAGGCTTTCTCGATGCGAAACTCGAAGTGCCTCGGAACGCGGCGGAGTATGGCAGGCCCGAGACACGAGCGACGGCCAAAGCACTGGATGGGATGGTCGCCTTGGCGACATGCTGGGACGTGAGCAGGACATCCTCTTGGTTTCAGCAGCGGATGGTGGCGGATCTACGAGACGAGGGCAGTCTGCTTCGTTCCTGTCTGCGTCAGAAACGCGTACTGATTGCTCCCGATGTGGCAGACCGGATCGCGGATGTGCCGCAGCTCAGCCGGGGCGATGTATACCAGATAGCCAAGGACACCCAGGACAAGCGCGTCTGGGACGTGCTCTCTAACTACGCAGACTTCATCTATTACCTGTCTGGGGCGAAGGCCGTCCAGTCTGAAGGAGTCCTCCCCCAGGAGAACCTTCTGGATTTCAGCCTGTCCGACATGGCGGGGGGCAAGACCAGCCTGTCGGACATGGAGGTCTTCTTCAAGATCTTTGTGGATCTAGTCAAGAGCGCCACCCACTCGCACTTCCCAGTGGAGGTCCTCGACGCATTGAGTATCGAGGATGTTCTAGACCTGCACCGAGTGGCGATCGATGAGGCCTTCACCGAGAAGTACCACCGCATCCAGGAGAAGACAAAGGAAGGGCTGTCCCTGCAAGATCCAGAACGCCTCGTGCTGCTGATGCACGAGCTGGAGCAGTATGAACACGATCTGCGTGCGCAGTACCGGCGGGCGGTCGAAGCGGAACTGCCGGGCCATCTGCGGGACCAGACCGTCTCTTCCGTCGGCGAACTGCTCAACGCGATAGCATCGCTCCTGATTCCTGGGTACGGGATACCAGGAGATGCCAGGGATATCTTGGTTTCCGGATTGTCGCTTGCTGGCGGACGCCGTCTCTCGGCGTCCATACAGCAGCGGATCGATGGATGCGTGCGAGCCCTCAGAGCGGTCACCGATCGCCACAGCATGCAGGCGCACCCAGTACTCCTGCGGTTCATGCAGGATATCTGCCGGAAGTATTCGGAGAAGCTGCTGGGGGGCAGTTGACGGCGGAAGATTGAGACAACAAGGCCAACGCGGACTCAGCATACGCAGACCAGCGTGCCACGTTCGTAACCGCAGGGATAGCTTCGTCATCGTGGCCGACCGAGAAGGCGTAAGCCGCGCGTTCCAGAGGCATGTGAAAGCAACCAGTTCGTGCTGCCGCCTGACCTGGAGCGGTCGCACCGGTGACGTTCGGAAGAGCTGCGTCCAACGAGGTGCTGGGCGCAGGTAACTCGGGAGAAGTCCATGAGCGACATGAACATGAAGAAGCTGTATGTCTGGCGGCTCGGCGCGTTTCTGAGCGAGCAGGGCATGACCATGTCGGGCGAGGAGCTTGCCGCTCACCTGAATCGCAACCAGTTCCTAACCAGCTACGGAACTGCGTACACGGGCAAGCGAGGTACATACAAACTCATCCGCGAGAGTTATTCCTGGGTACACGACGAACTTGGACTGCCGGAGGAGGCCGAGAAGATCGCCATGGCGTTCGTGAAGCCCGACGGATCTCGCCCATGGGAATGAGGCGTGGCCAAGCGATGGAGGAAGGTCTCTTTCCCACGGGGCAGGTCGCCGCTGCCGGGTGATTATTCCCGTGCTGGGAGGAACGGTGACCGCCACGCCATCACATGGGCCATCGGTCTTCGTCGCTATGCTTATCCGGGAAGGCACTGCGATCACACGAGCACGAAAGGGGCACCACCATGGGGCGCGGGGGTCCGGTACGGCGGCAGTGGGAACTGATCCGGGTGCTCCACAGCCACCGCTTCGGCGTGGCGACGGAGGAGCTGGCGAAGGAACTGGGGGTGGGCGTGCGGACGGTGCTGCGGGATCTGGCGGTCCTGCGGGACCTCGTGCCGCTCCGCCACGACACGCGGGCGCGGGGCAAGCGGTACTGGATGCTGGATGACGAGGCGCTGGGCACCTGCGCGCTGCAGCCGACGCTGACGGAGATGCTGAGCCTGTGCCTCTGCCAGCAGTTCCTCCGGCCCCTGGGGGGCACGGAGTTCGGGGACGGGCTGTCGGCCCTGGTCGAGAGGGTGCGGACGGTAGTGCCGGCGGGGACGCTGGCGCACTTCGAGAGCCTGCAGGAGTCCTTCCACGTCAAGAACGTCGCCGGGCACGACTACTCCGGCCAGAGCGAGCACATCCGTTCGCTCAACGAGGCGATCCGCGACCAGCGGGTCGTGCGGATCGCCTACTGGTCGGCAAGCGAGGGCCGCCAGATCGACAGCGAGTTCCACCCCTACGGGATGCTCTTCCTGGGCACCTCGCCCTACTGCGTGGGCCACATGGCGTGCTGCGACGCGCTGCGGACGCTGAAGCTGGCCCGGCTGCGGGACCTTGCGGTCCTGGAGACGACCTTCGACAAGCCCCCCCACTTCTCCCTGCCGGCTCAGTTCGAGGGAACATTCGGGGTCTTCCACGCCCAGGCCCCACAGCGCATCCGCGTCGAGTTCACCGGCTGGGCGGCGACGAACGTGCGGGAGATGCAATGGCACCCGTCCCAGCGGATCACGCGGGGGACGGGGGACACCGTGGAGGCCACGTTCGATCTGGGCAGCACGGTGGAGTTCAAGCGGTGGCTGCTGGGCTTCGGCCCCTGCGCCCGCGTGCTGGCGCCGGATTCGCTCGCACGGGAGATTCAGGGCGATCTCGCGCTGTCGATGGAGGGGTACGGACACGCTCGCTCGCCTGCGGCGTAAGCGCTACTGGGCACGTGGCGCGCGCCGTGGCGCAGGATTCGTGCGCGACGCAAGAATTTCTGCGAAAAACCCCTCCCTTCCGGCCAGGTCCGTCCATTCCTGACAGGGTCGTTCCTTATGCTGATTTCAAGATCGAACTGACTCAGCATAAAGGGTATACCCATGAGCGAGACCAGGCGGTTCTTTCGGCTGAGGTCGCTGTCGATCCTCGGGGGGTTCCTGGACGGGCTGGAGCTGGAGTTCGCCGAGGGGCTCAACTGCCTCATCGGCCACCGGGGCACGGGCAAGACGACGGTGCTGGAATTCATCCGCTACGCCTTGGACGCTTTTCCTCCAGGCGAGGCGGGAGCGGCGTCCCGAAGGCGGGTGTGCGGGATCGTCCGCGCGAACCTCGACGACGGCCGCATCCGCCTGATCGTCGAGACGGGCGAGGGGGCGTGCTACGTCATCGAGCGTCGGGCGGACTCGGCCCCCCTCGTCCGAACGCCCGAGGGCGACCGCACCGATATCGAGGTCCACCCGGGCGGAACCTTCCATGCGGACATCCTCAGCCACGGCGGGATCGAGCAACTCGCGGACGATCCCGAGGCCCTGCTCGCCCGGATCGATGCGTTCGCCCCCGAGGGGATCGCCGAGGTCCAGGCGCAGATCGCCGATGTGCGGGCGGATCTCGACGCCAACGCCCGCGTGATCCTGCCCTTGGAGGAGGCGCAGGGGCGCGGGGCCGCGGAGCTGGGGGCGGTGGTGGCCGTGGACCATAGGATACGGGATCTTGCCCGGGCCGGCGGGCCGGGGGGCGAGGAGATCGGCCGGGCCCAGCAGCGCCGCTCCCAGCGCCAGCGACAGGCCCAGGCGCTTCAGGCGGCGTGCCGACTGCTGCGCCAGTACGCCGACTGGCTGGGCGAGGGCCGGGGTCGGTTCGCCGACAGCGTCGCGGCCCTGTTCCCCGACGAGCTTCTCGACGGCCCCAGCGGCCCGATCCTTCGGCGGGTCCGCCAGCGACTGGAGGAGTTGGGCGGGCGGATGGACGACCACATCACGCGGGCGGCGTCGCTCCTGGCGGCCGAGCAGCAGCGGCTGTCGGAGGATACCCGGGCACTGGCGGAGGCCTACGAGGGCGAGGAGCGGGCGTTCTGGGACCTGGTGGAACGCTGCGACGGGCCCCAGGAACCGGAGTGGGAGTGCACGCGAAGCGGTCTGCTCGCCCGACAGAAGCGCTACGCCGAGACCGCCGGGCTCCTGGCGGAGCTGTGGCATCGCCGGGCGCAGCTGAGCGATCGACTCAGTGCCCTGCGGGACCGGCGCTACCGCCTGCGGCGGCAGGCGGCCCAGCGGATCACGCAGGCCCTGGGGCTGCCCATCCGCGTGGACGTCGAGCAGGCGGGCAACCGCGAGTGCTACATGCGGCTGCTGTCGGAGGCCCTGCGCCAGGCGGCGGTAAAGCATCGCGACCTCGCCCAGCGCATGGCCGAGCGGATGTCGCCCCGGGACATCGCGGCGTTCCTGCGGGACGGCGACAGCGAGGCGCTGCGGAGCTGCGCGAACCTCTCGGAGGTTCAGGCGGCGCGGGTTGCGGGGGCGCTGCGGGACCCGGCGCTGCTGCTGCGCCTGGAGGCCGTCGAACTGCCCGATCGGCCCCGGCTGCAGATGCGCCTCGGCGACACGTGGCGGGACGCCGAGTCGCTGTCCACCGGCCGCAAGTGCACGCTCGTCCTGCCGATCGTGCTGCTGGAGGGCGAGAACCCCCTGCTGCTGGATCAGCCCGAGGACAACCTCGACACCGGCTTCATCTACGACATCGTCGTCGCGGGGCTCCGCCGCGCGAAGGTCCGTCGCCAGATTGTCTTGGCCACCCACAACTCCAACATCCCTGTCCTGGGGGAGGCGGAGCGGGTGTTCGTCCTGGCGTGCGAGGACCATCATGCCAACCTTTCGTGCGCGGGCAGCGTACAGGAGTGCATGGGCGAGATCCTGCACCTGCTCGAAGGCGGGGAGGAAGCCTTCGCCCGACGCCAGGAAAGGTACCGCTGCTGATGCATCCATGGATGGAGAGGCTCCAACGGCTCAGGGATGGGCACATGGAGCACTGGCGCGAGCGCCTGGCGATGGCGGAGGAACTCCTGGCCGCCGCGCGGAGCGGGACACTGCCGCCGGACTCGGACGCAATCGAGGAGTTGCTCCTCCGCCTGGCGGCCGACGACAAGTGGGAGGTCCGCCAGGCCGTCGCCCGCGGGCTCGGGCTCATTGACCATCCCGCTGGCGAGGAGATCGCCCAGCGGCTCTCGGAGGACGGCAACGCCTTCGTCTGCGGGGCCGCGAAGCTCAGCTCCGATCGCCTCCGCGCCCGTAGGCGTCAGCAGCAGGCGCAGGAGGCCCGCCAGCGGCGAATGCGCCGGCGGCGGGAGGAGCTCCGCTCCGCCGGCGGCGAGGACGCGGTTCGATTGGCGCTGGCCGACAGCGACGCCCGCTTCTCGCATCTGGCCGCCGGGCTCGTCCACGACGCCCAGAGCATCCTGGGCTACATCAAGCCCCCGGCGACGCGGATGCAGCATCTGGCGACGGACCCCGCCCTGCGGCGGCAGGCCGATCGGATCCTCGACGGCGTCGAGCACCTCCAGCAGTGCGTGCTGGACGTGGCGGCCTACAGCGGGCCGGTGCCCCTGGATCTGGCGCCCGAGGACCTGTCGGAGGTGCTGGCCGACGCCTGCGAGATCGCCAGGCGAAGCGTGGAGTCCGAGGGGCTCGATCCGGCAGATGTGACGCTTCGCCTCCGGGTGCCCAAGTCCCTGCCCGCCCGCCTGTCTCGCCCCGCCATCGTCCTGGCCGTCGTGAACCTGGTGAAGAACGCCTACGAGTCGTTCCTCCTGGGTGATGGGACGCTGGGGGCGGGCGAGATCGACGTCGAGGCGTCGGGCGAGGGCGAGTCGCTTCGCATCGCCATCCGCGACGGCGGCTGCGGACTGGCGCAGGAGGAGCTGGAGGAACTGATGCTCCTCGTCCCCCGCCGCCGCAACAAGCGAAAGCCCCGCTCCACCGGCTACGGCCTGCCCATCGCCGTGCGGTACGTCGAGGCCCACGGGGGCATCGTCGCGTTCGAGAGCGTTCGGGGCGTCGGCACCACTGTCACTCTCACACTGCCCCGCCGCTCGGGGCGCAAGAGCGAGGAGGCCGCGTAATGGTGGCAGCAGCGACGCGGGCGCTGGTCGTCGAGGACGATCTAAAGATGCGGACGGAGATCGAGGATGTCCTGGCCCTGCTGGGCCACGAGCACGACTGGGCCGAATGCCAGCAGGAGGCGTACGCGCTGCTCCAGCGCCAGCAGTATTCCTACGTCTTGGCGGACCTGGAGATCCCCGCACGCCCTGACAGCAAGGTCACGCGGATCGAGTACGGCGCGGAGTTCATCGGCCAAATCCAGCGCCTCAAGGGCCGCGGGGCCGTGCCCGTGATCGTCATGACCGCCCACGCCGTGGAGGGGCTGAACCTCTCCAGCCACCTGGGCCACCTGGGCGTGCTGGAGTTCATCACCAAACCCTTCAGCGATCGGCCCATGGACCGCACGCTGGCGAAGGTGATCCAGGAGGTGCTGCATCGCCACCGCGGGATGTGCCCGCCGGGCGCCCTGCCGGGCGAGGAGCCGCGGGAGTTCCGGGGCGGCTCCCTGGCGTACTACGCGACGCACGTCGAGCTGTGCGGGATCGTCCTGCTGGAGTGCGACGCCATCGGCCATAGCTGGAGCGTGATGCAGGCCCTCCGCACCCCGCGGACCAGCGGGCTGCTGCCGCACCTCAGCGGGCCGAGGCTCGCGCGGGCCGTGGACCCCAGCGGCCAGCTCAGCGAGAACGCCATCGCCTCGTGCGTGCACCACCTGCGGGGGCGGTTCGCCCACACGATGCTGGAGCGGGCGAACGTGCTCGTCGGCCGCGAGGGCGTCATTGCAAATGGCAACCGCGGCTACCACCTGGCGCCGTGGCTGGGGATCGAGAGTTATGATGGCCCGCTCATCGGGGCGGCGTCAGCCCACGTGCCCACCATCACCGGCCCGGGGACACAGGCGGGGCAGAGCCCCACCGTCCTGGACTGCCCCGCCGTGACTCCGCACGAGCCCCCCACCGCTCCCACTGTCCCTGGGGCCGCCATCCCAAGGCCGAACGATGCTCCGCAGTTCCACCTCGCTCCCCTACCCGAGCGCCAGCAGTGGATCTGGGAGCAGGTGCTCGCCGGGGTGAAGCTGGAGCGCGCCATGGTGCAGCGGCACTTCGGCATCAGCGAAAAGCAGGCCAAGCGCGAGCTCGCCGCCCTGTCCGCCCGCGGACTCATCGAGTTCCGCCGGAAGCCGCATCCGGGGTTCTACGTGCTGGCGCAGCAGCAAGATGCCTAGCAGATCCCTCAGATACCCGCCTTACCGATGTGGCTGCTGCATGCGAGGTCCAGGCTCCCCCATCTGCGTCCTGAGTTGATCCTGCGACGTACGCCCTCGCCGAGGATACCTGCACAGCCGATCTGGCAGCTGCACCTGCCGGAGCGGACGATACCATTGGACGAGTTGAATAGCACTCGCCACAGGTTCCGATCCCCCTGGGCCAGATCACCAGACATGAGACGATACAGGCCGTTCATCAGCAGAAAGCCCGCCGTGCCCGAAAGGAACGGAAGCGCGGCATCCGTCGAGCGGCTCCCGCTGCCATGGAGCGGAACAACGGAGCATTCCAGCTTCACCCCCTCTTCCTTGACTGGCATGCGGCACGTGATGCAGTCGTCACGGCCGGCGATGTGGCGGTGGAGTTGGGCCTCCCATGTGAGCGATGTCGTGGCGTGAAGGAGCACGGGCTCTCCCCTCTGGGAGATCAGGGCCCGAACGCCCCGCTCGTTTGCCAGCGGCAGGATCAGGTCCGGCCGAAAGTGCTCGTGATCCAATCCGTCGAACCACCGTTCGATTGGCGCGGCGCCGAACAGATCCCCGGCCACCACGGCCTTAGGACGGCACTGCCCATCGGGCCAGCCCGCGTCCGCGGGTACCATCCCCAGCGATCGGTTCGTGTTGTGAAGCTTCACGGAATCTCGGTCAACGACCTGCCACGTACCGCGGATGCCACTTTGCCGCAGCCAGTAGGCAAGGGCAGACCCCACTCCCCCAGCGCCGATCATAGCGACATCACCGACATCCACCGGCCCCAGGTTCTCTGGACCGCGTGCCGCCTCCGGCCCCTGCGTTAGGCTCCACGCGGATACCTCCAGAGGAAGCACCGGTTTCCCAACTACCTGCTTGAAGAGGGCCGCGGACGCAATGCACGCGGCAAGGGGTGCTCCGAGGGAGAACCCATCGCCAGCGACGATCGGCGACGAGGCGGGGGCCAGCCTTACCAGGCCCCCATCGGTCCCAACGTGCCAGGGAATCACGCCCGGTCCTCCGGCACCAACGGCTACCCCCGGCAAGGAGCCCATCGGGGCCCGGAGTTGCAGGTGGAGGAAGGGATCGATGGCGTGGGCCATCGACTCCATCGCCTCAGATAGGGTCGCATGATCGCCGCATTCCGCCCCCAGCATCGCCCGCGGAGCCAACAGCGGCACCTTCGGGCAGATAAGGAAGACTCGACGGTGCACGCGAGCGACCATGTTCATCGTCGCCATCGCGGTCAGCTGGCCGACGGGGGAGTCGGCGGCATCGTCTCCGATACGGAGAACGACTGGCTGCTCCAGGTACGCGTCCTCCTGTCCAAGGTATTCCCGCGTGCGCTGGTCCCTCTCCAGGTAGAAGTCCTCTCGATCGCCCATCAGACCACCCCCATCATGGAGGGGACAATGCACAGGGCGCCGTCGCTCGTCGGAGGGATCTGCACCCAGCGTCCGTCCTGGAACTGGTGCAGTCCTGCGCCCGTCTCCAGGGTGACTCCACCGGCCCCGTAGCGCGCGATGACGAGGGAGAACATGCCCTCGAAAGGCATCAGGACGAGTCTGTCGTCTCCGTCGGAGTGCCGAGTGTCGTTCCCGGGGTGCGAATGCACCTGGGCCACGAGACAGATGCCCAGCGGCCTCGCAGCGCGGACCACCGCACCAACGGCCGCCTCGGACGCCATCACTCGCTGTGGCTCGTGGTCGCAAGGAGGAACGGCGGCGCCCACCACGACCGAGTCCCGCTCGATTCGCCGGCCAAGCCAGTAGACCAAGCCCTCATGTCGCCCTTCTGGCCCGCGGAACCCCAGGAGTGCGATCCGAGTGTGCAGCACGACCGCCTCCGGAACGATCAGGCGGCCACGACTCTCACGCTGAGGGAGTTCTGTAATCCTGTAAAGGGTCATCAGTATACTCCCAGACTTGCCTTAAGGTGCCCAAGGACCACGGCGAGCATGCCGGCCAGGTTTGTGGCACGAACATGCCTTCGGACCTGAAGCCAGCATTCGGGCCCACCCCAGTTGCTGTGCGGGCCGCCCAACTGGGAGTACGCGAGCCTGTTGAACGGCGCGCATATCAGGCGATTGCTGTGGAAGATGGACGAGACTCCCGCGGAGTGCCCCGCCTTGGGGAAGAGGCTCCGCTTGCCCTCCGGGTCCTCAAATATCCACGCCGGCGGCAGGGCTCGATACCCGTCCACGGATGCAACGATCCGCAGAGGTATTCCGTCGGCCGGGTGCTTTCCGGTGAAGGCGACCCGGAGCCCTTCCACTTCCCAACTCATGACCCACCCATGGCGTTCGGCGTAGGCTCGAAGGCCCGGAAGCTCGTCCTCGACGGCAGCAATCGTCACCTCCCGAGGGACACTCACACGCCACCCCCGGCGCTGACCAGCTCCAGCGAGTCCCCATCCTGAACTCCGGCGGCGATGAGCGGCTTGTTGCGGTCCAGGATCTCGTCCTGGGCGTTCTGGAAGGTAGGGTCTTCCGCCGTGAGCCCGAAGGCCGCGGCGGCCTCTCGGGCGGCATCTCCGATCTTGGTCGTCTTGGGCCAGGTGAACTCCTTGGGTGTTGGCTGCGAGGGCTCGTACACCATGACGGTGATGGTGGGAGCCCCGTGGGGCTTGTCGTTCGATGGTCCGTGCGGTTTGTCGTCTTTGCTCATTACGTATCTCCTGAGTTTTCTCGGGGGCACCCATTGCCCGCCTACCCTCTAATGCTGACGACCTGGCCCTTCTTTGCCGCCCCATGGCAAAAAAACTTGCCTGGCCAGCATTAACAGGTAGGATGGTTCCCGGTGAAACAGTCGCCGGGGAGGTCGAAGTGACTGAAATAGCGAACCTTACGAACGAGCAGTGGGCGGAATACTTTGAGAGGATGACCCTCTATGCCAGCAATCTCTTCCGCGCCCGCGGATGGGGAATCCGAGACAACTTCTTTGGTCCGGGGGGCATCACGCCTGGCGACATTGCGGCCGAGGCGGTTGAGAAGGTGCTCGACGGCAAGAGAACGTGCGATCCGGATTCGTGCCCGAACTTGCTGCCCTTCCTCTGCGGCGTCGTCAGAAGCCTTGTCAGCAACTATATGAACTCGGCGGATGTCCAGCGAACACGGCCGATGCCCCAGGTTCGTCGAGCGGGCGTGGGCGATCCCGTTGATGTGGAATTCGAAGGACGCGAGCCGACGCCATTGGAGAATTGCATCCGGCCCGATCTCGTGGATGCGATGAAGGCGATCGCCACCGAAGATGGGGATGAACTCGTGATGCAGATCGTGGAGTGCTTGGACAACGACATCACGAAGCCCGCTGAGATCGCCGAGTACCTGGACGTTGACATCAAGGACATCAACAACGCCCAGAAACGCTTCCGGCGTAAAGCCGAGAAGCTCCTGGAAAGGCCCCGGGCGGAGGTCAGATCATGACGGAACCGGAGCGGACCGACGACCGCAAGTGGCGCAAGCTCTTCACCTTCATCCTGCCCAATGAACAGGAGATGACGCGTGAAGAAGTGCAGGCCGAGTTGCGGCATCTCGGCATAGACACCCGTCCTGGTCTCGCACGGGTCCAACAGGCCCTCGCACGTTCGGCAAAGAGCCGCCAAGCACGCGCAGACCTGGAAGCGGCCAAGGCCGAGAGGCCATCCCTCCTTGCCCGTATCGCCAACAAGTCGGCGTCCCTCGGTGCCCTCACCAAGGACAAGCTGCGAGACATGATCGAAAAGGAGTTCTCGGGTCAACCAAAGCAGCAGGCGGCTTTCTTCCGCAAGCTTGAGTCAACCTCCAGCGAAGAGGATCTTAAGTCTCTCCTCGACGACATGGCCAAGCTGGACGCCCTGGACGAGGATCCCGGCGATGTCGGCCGCTGATGGAGCGAGGAATGCGGCCACCTGGGCAGGTGAGCAGCTTTGGCATCTCTACAGCTACCGAGATCCGGCTGATCTTGTGCTGGAGGATCTTTCACTAGCCCGAAAAGTCCTCGTCACCGAGGACCGACTCGACAGAATGGACGCACGGCTCATCCGCAAGGGGCACCGTGGGATCGTGCGGGTGAAGCGGGACATTCCGGAGCCAGCTCGAAAGCGTTTTGCTATCGCCCACGAACTCGGACACTGGGAGCTCCATGGCGACCGCTCGCAGGTGTTCGCTTGCACAGACGACGACATGATCGCGTCCTACAAGAGCAGTGCCATCGAAGGGGAAGCCAACTGCTTCGCCGCTGGACTTCTGATGCCCGGGTGGTTATTCGAGCAACGGCGAGACGGGCTTGCGTTGTCAGTCGCGGTGATCTCGGACCTCAAGACCTACTTCGAAACGTCATTTACCGCGACGGCGATCCGGTACGTCGAGTTGAGCTCTGATCCGTGCGCCGTCGTTGTGTGTGCCGGTGGCAGGATTCGCTGGTGGCGCGGCAGCGACGAGTTCGTCCAGCGTTTCTGGCTCGAAACGGGATCGAAGCTGCTGCCGACCACGGTCGCTGGGCGCGTCTCTGCCGGAGAGGCGCCGCCGACGGGACCTGACGAGGTTGATATCGGGGCCTGGTCCGAGAAGGGCGCCGACGACAGCCTCGACGGCGTCTTCCTGGAGGAATGCCTCACCATGGAGCGTTACAGGCAGACCCTGTGTCTGCTTCGAATGCCGTAGGCCAGCGCCCCGCGCTCCATCGAAACCGACGCATGTGCCGACACCGGCAGAGTTCAGGAGACGGCCAATGAGTCACTTCTCGTTCCGAGACTACTCCGTGCAGGAACTCCGAGACTGCGGTGAAGCTTTCCTCGCCCATTTCAGCGCGGCACCGCTGACAAGCACGCGGCAGTGGACCGCCAGTGTCAAACGTTGGTTCTTCGACACCACTCCCCCCGACGGTTCCGTACGGGCTTTCATGAGCGGCGAGCGCGGGGAGTTCCTCTTCGATTTATGCCACACGACGTACCCCCACCGTCAAGGCCGGGGAGCGGGATATCACTGTTTGGCGGCGTGCACTGCATGAACCAGGGGGCCTGCGACTGAGGTTGGCCTTGGAAAGCGAGTGGGGGCGATGGAATGACAGCAAACTCACGTTTGTTGATGTGATGGAGGACGCCTGGAAGCTCACGGTCGTCAACGCAGTTGCAAAGGTCATGGTCTTCGGTTCGCAGGCCACTGCGAACCGGCAAGAGATCGTTGGTGCTCTGAATCGCTTGCGAGAGCAGTCTGGCGATACTGCCCCGATGCTTTGGATCGATGTGCCCTGGGAGACGGACGGGGATCTGACTGCTCGTCGCCTCGGCTACGGTGTGCTGACGTAGATCCCTGACCCAAGCCTTCAGAGCACATGGACACCGAGGCTGTCCCATGCGGATCACGCCGCACAAAGAAGCCAAGCGATAGCTCGCCGCCCTGCCCGCCCCGGGTGTTCATCCAGCTCCGCCGAAAGCTACATCCGGGGCTTCACGTGGAGTTTGGACCGAAGGAGAGGAGTGATCAGGGGAATCTACCCTCGAGCAGCGGTCATGATAGGACGCCGAGAGTCCCGAACGTATCCGTAACCTTTGTACATCCACGGCATTCGGAAGTCCGATGGAATCTCCTTCCCGAAATAATCCGGATGAAGCGTTGTGGCAGCCCCCTTGACGAGGCACGCGGTACGGACATCACCCGCCCCGACCTGCCTCAACGCTTCGAGATGGAACTTCATGGTCCCACCAGAGAGCACGTCGCCAGCAACCAGCAAGACGCGCTTCCCCGTCAAGGGCCGCAGGTCGATCAGATCGTTCGGCACCTCGCTGCGCTGACCGTCCTCCCATACGTACATCCTGTCCACCCCAAGGATCGGCACGTTCGATTTCTTGGGCCGCCCTCGCCCTTCGGGAAGGTTCCCTGACAGAATTGAGCCAAAGACAGCACCTCCACGGCCGATGGTCACGATCACGTCTGGATGGAAGCCCGAACAGGCTATTCTCTTGATGACCCTCTTCGACAGTCTGTCCACGTCCTTCCAGGAGAGGACGTTGAGGTTGAGCCACACCTGAACCGTCTTGTAGATCGTGGCCAGAAAACCCACAGCGGCGAACGCGTAGCCAAGCCAGGTCATGATCAGCATGATCGTTTCCATGTGGGGCCTCCCCGTCTACAGGAGCAGGTTGTGGATCGAAATGTTCAGGGCCCGAAGCGAGAAACCGGCTTCCTCAGCCCACGCAAGCTCCGTGATGCTGCAGTTATCCATGGGAATCGCGCGGAAGGCATTCAGTTGCAGGCCAAGCACCTTCGCAACGAACAGCCGGCCCATCGTTTTATGCCCTACGCAGGCAATCCGCTGGGCAGGCGTACTCGCTATGAGGCGCTTCATGCCTTCAAAGACCGCGTCGGCGTACTCGCGGATGCTCTGGCCGCCAGGAAACGTCATGTCGCCAGGACAGTCCCGCCACTGCATCGCCACGGGGTGCTCCGGAGCCAACTCCTCGATCGAGACACCATCGAACTCCCCGTAGTTGAACTCGATCAGTTCGCCGCGGACCTCCGCGGCCGGCCCGTCGGGGAAGATCAGAGCAGATGTTTCAATCGCGCGGGCAAGCGGGCTTGAGTAGACGGCGTCCACGGGAACAGCCTCGAAGAACCGCGAGAGAATGCGGCAATGCTCACGGCCGGCTTCGGTCATCGGAACGTCGCTTATCCCGGAGAGCCGATTGGCATCCGCGTTAAGGCTGCTTTCGCCGTGCCGGATGAAGTAGATCCGCTTTGCCATCCTGGTATCCCATCTCAGATAAGTGCCTTCACGTTCATTATCACGAACCTCGAATGCGACGTCCAGAGCGATCCTCGCACCCGCGAGCAAAGCAACCCCCAACCCCAGCACGTGGCCCGGATAGCTTCCGCAGGTTCCTCTGCTCCTCGCCGACCAGCACCGGGCCTGACGGAAAGCGGTGGAGTGAGTGGCGAAGGGGCCCTCCTTCCCTGGCCGCCATGGTCGCCAGAGAATGACCGCTCTGAACCACCCTGTGCCTCTCGCCCCGCAACGATCCGATCTGACACTGGCACAACGGGATAGAGTCGGTAGAATTGGCCTCACTCGGCCGCCGCAGTTGCCAAACCCATTGGGCGGCGCATGGGGTGTGCCATGGCAGGTGAGAGCGTTGATCGGCAGTTGGATGTGTTGGCGGAGGAAGTCCGCAAAGGCCACGTCGTCCTCTTCGTCGGGGCCGGTGGGTCCATGCAGAGCGGGTATCCCAGCTTCCGCGAACTGTCCAGTTCGCTCCTGCGGTCCTTCCTCGCCGAACGCGGCCGCCAGGTGTCCGACGAGACTCGCCGCGCCCTGGAGCGGCGGGTCGAGTCCGGGCAGACGGGCGAGATGCTTGAGGCCCTGGAGTACGTTCAGAACGAGTGGCAAGCCAAGCCCTGGGAACGGGCGCTCAAGGCGATGCTGAGCGGCCGCCCGCCCTCACCGCTGCACCACGAGATCGCCCGCATTGCGTGGCCCGCCATTCTGACCACCAACTTCGACACGCTGATCGAGGACGCCCTCGTCGCCGCCGGCCGTTCACCGCTGGTGCGAACGCCCACCCCCGGGCGCCAGTCGCCCTTGGCTGACGCATCGGCCATCCCCGTCCTGAAGCTTCACGGAGATCTCGCGGACCCCGGTTCCCTCCTGCTGACGATGCGGGCAGCGATGGAGCGGCAGATGGACCCCGCGTTCGCCGATGAGCTGCGCAGGCTGGCCCAGGACCACGTACTGCTGTTCGTTGGTTACTCGCTCCGCGACGTCGACATCCTGCAACCGTTCTTCGCCGCCCAGCAGGCGGGAGATAATCAGCGTCACTGGGCCATGCTGCCCGCGGGCCAGGTGGACGAGGTGAGCCAGGCGACGCTCTACCAGCGGTTCGGCGTGCAGGTGATCGAGTACCCCTCGGGGCGGCACGAGACGCTCGTCACGTGGATGCGCCGGATCGCCGACGCTGCCTCCCCTCCCGCCCCGGCGAGGACGGCTTCTTCGCACGACCCCGCAGCCGTGCATGCCTTCATCCGCCAGTTGTGCGAGGAACCATCGCCACCGCCCCCCAAGCGGCGGGGAAGGGCGCCCGAGGTCGAACCGGGAAGGGAGCCCGCCCTTGCAAGAGACGCAGTGGTCTTGGGCGGAATGCTGGGCGACTGGGGCCTTGGGCCCGGGCGCATCAAGGGCGACCTTTCGCTCGTCGCCGTGCACCGCACGCGCGATTGCAGCCCAATGGGTGCCGAGGGCTGGGATCTTCTGGGCGTGCTGGAGACTATGCCGGATCTGCGCTCCCTCCGCGGCCACACCGACGCGTTGGCGTCGGCCGCGTCGCGCGTGCGGACGGAGTTTCCCGGGCTGGATGTGCGAGCGTCGCTGGTGCTGCCCGCGCCGCCGGCACCGGAACTCGCCGAGGAGGCCCAGGCCCGCGGAGTCGCCGCTCGAAGCCTGCGCTACATGCTCCTCCAGGAGTTCGGCCTGCGCGACCTGGCGGCCAACATCGTCGCCGACTTCACGCAGCGTGACGCCAACGACCCCGCCCGGCTGAGCAAGCGCTTCATCGAGCCCGAGATCGCCCTGCTGCCCGATCTCACCAAGGACGCCAAAGGCGCGACGACGGCCCCGGCGCTGTCCTGGCTCATGCAGCGGCTCGGGACGGACTCACCGGGGCGGCTCGTCATCCTCGGTGACGCCGGGCTTGGAAAGAGTTCTCTCCTGGAGATGCTGGAGAAGACTGTTGCCGAGCAGTTCCGCCAGGCCGACAAGATCGACGAGCAGCCCCTGGCCCTTCGCGTACGCCTCCGCGACCTCGATGGACCCATCACGTCCATCGTGGACGCCGTCTCCGCCCGCACCTTCGACCAGCACTTCCGCAAGGCGCTGGAGCCGCGGGTCTCCGCCACCTGCCTGGAGTACTGCCGCCAGCACCTGCTGCCCCTGCTCGTCCGACACCACGCGCTGGTGCTGCTCGTGGACGGGCTGGACGAACTCCTGCCCAGCCAGGTGGCCGGCCACGTCGAGGACTGCATCGCCAACCTCATGGCGCTGCCCTGGCACACGGGGCTGGTGATCTACACCTCGCGCCCGCAGGTCCTCCGCACGCGCAAGGAACTCCAGCACGCCGAGGAACGGGCCCAGGAATACATGGCGACCCAACTCGCCGAGCGCCTCAAGGCCGGCGCCTCCGCGATGAGCATCCTGGAGCTGCGGCCGTTCGACCGCAGGCGCGTCCTGCGGTTCCTCACGGAATCTAAGGACCCCGACCCAGAGGCGACGATCAAGGCGTACCGCGACAGGTATCCCCGCCTGGACGAACTGGTGAGTACCCCGCTGTTCCTCCGCCTGGCGGCCGACCACGTGCCGGAGATGGAGAAGGCGGGCAAGACCGTCACCCCCTACGCCCTGTACGAAAAGTTCCTGCACGAACTGGTCTGGGCGAACTACAAGCACTTCCCGAAGGAGTCGCTGGCGAACCTGCGGGAACTGACGGCGTGGCGGGTGTGGGGAAGGCACATCGCCCTGCATCTGAGCGAAAAGGGCTCGCTACGGCTGAGCCACGCGGACCTCGACAGGCTGATCGAGGCATACCTGGCGGAACACCGCGAGCTGGGGGTGCGGAGCGTCCTTCTGCACGACACGATCCGCAAGGCGATGTTCTGGCGAGTCCTCCCCGCGGGCGAGTCCGGCGAGGAGGCGTGCGAGTTCGACCACCGCTCGTACGTCGAGTGGTTCCTCGCCGACGCCTTCGCGGATGCGTGGACTCGGGATGACCATGCGACGTGCCTTCGGGCACTGGGGGCGGGGCGATGGTCGGAACTGACGCGCCGCTTCGCGGCCGAGGCGTTGCAGGGCCGCGAAGGCGCGCTGGCGGACTGGCTGGTGGAACGCCTGCGTGATGAAAGCGCAAGCGGGCAGGCCTGGCCCAACGCTTGGATGCTCCGGCGGGACCTGCTGCCCATCTGCCCGGGAGAACTCAAGGACGGTCTGCCGCTGCTGACGGGACTGAAGGCTCGCAGGGCGGTTCTTCAGGGCCTGCCTTTCGATGGGATCGCCCTGCAGGACTGCGACTTCAGCGGGTCGGTCCTGGGCGGCGCGACCTTCGTCGCGGCGGATCTGGAGCGGGTGCGGTTTGAATCCGCCTACCTCTCCCATACGCAGTGGGAGGGCTCGCGGGCGCAGCGGTGCTCCTTCCGACAGGCGACGCTGACCGACTGCCGCTTCCATCGAGGCCAGTTCGAACCTATCGAATCCGGCGTGGACGGACCGGGGAACCTCCGGCCGACGCACGTCAAGAACCCCACGCCGTACTGGTACGACTGCGACTTCAACGGCGCCAATCTCGCTGGGGCCGATCTATCCGGGTGGCGGATCCGCGCCAGCGAGTTCCGCGGCGCCAGCCTGCGGGTATCGACCATGGCGTTCGCCTCGCTGGAAGACTGCGATCTGGCGGGAGCGGACCTGGCGATGTCGATCCTGAGCCGCTCGAAGCTGCTGCGGTGCAGCATCTCGGGCGCCTCCTTCCGGGAGGCGGTCCTGCTGCACTCGACGCTCGATTCCTGTGAGGCGAAAGGCGCGGACTTCGGATCCTGCGCGATGACGACAGGGCCCGGAAAGGGCCTTGATCGTGCCCCAGCGGTTGGTTGGGGTACACACAATGGCCCGGTCCACTCCGTCGCCTTCAGCCCCCACGGAAAGACGCTCGCCAGCGGAGCGTACGACAAGACCATCCGCCTGTGGGACGCCGACACGGGCCGCTGTCTGCGGACGCTGGAGGGGCACGAGCGCTGGGTCGGCTCCGTCGCCTTCAGCCCCGACGGAGAGACGCTCGCCAGCGGAGCGTCCGACAACACTATCCGCCTGTGGGACGCCGATACGGGCCGCTGTCTGCGGACGCTGGAGGGGCACAAGAACTGGGTCAACTCCGTCGCCTTCAGCCCCGACGGAAAGACGCTCGCCAGCGGAGCGAACGACAAGACCATCCGCCTGTGGGACGCCGATACGGGCCGCTGTCTGCAGACGCTGGAG
>JAWLCQ010000006.1:0-72414 GCA_041687095.1 Phycisphaerae bacterium
CCGCGGGTGTGGGGTTGGGGCCCCCCCCCCCCCCCCCCCGCATCCCTGGTCTCTCCGCTTGCAGCCCGGGGACCCGCCGTCTATCATCGCCCCTCGTCAGCACCTCCAAACGCGAAAGGGAGCGACATGGCGAAATATGCGATCGGTCTGGATTACGGGACGAACTCCGTGCGTTCCGTTCTGGTGGACGTCCGTGACGGGACGGAGGTGGCCTCCGTCGTATGGAACTATGCGCACGGGGATGCGGGCATCCTCCTGTCGAACGACCCCAACCTCGCCCGCCAACACCCCGCCGACTACGTCCAGGGCGCCGAGGTCACCATCCGAAAGACCCTCGCCACCGCGAAGAAGAAGATCCAGGGCTTCCGCGCCGCCGACGTGATCGGCATCGGCGTGGACACGACCGGCTCGACCCCCCTGCCCGTTGACCGCGACGGGACCCCGCTGGCGCTGCACAAGGAGTTCGCGAGCGACCCGGCGGCGATGGCGTGGCTGTGGAAGGACCACACCTCCATCGCCGAGGCCGAGGAGATCACCGCCCTCGCCCGCAAGATGCGCCCGCAGTACCTCGCCAAGTGCGGCGGGACGTACTCCAGCGAGTGGTTCTTCAGCAAGATCCTCCACTGCAAGCGGACGAGCCCCAAGGTCTTCGCCGCCGCTCACACCTTCGCCGAGATCGCCGACTGGATCCCGGCCATGCTCACGGGCAATGCCAAGCCCGAGAACATGACCGTCAGCGTCTGCGCCGCCGGGCACAAGGCCATGTACAGCGACGACTGGGGCGGGTACCCCGATGCGAAGTTCCTGGGCAAGCTCGACCCCGCCCTCCCCGACCTCCGCACCAAGCTCCACGACCAGGCGTACGCCGTCGACCGGGCCGTCGGGACCCTCACGGCCGACTGGGCGAAGCGGACGGGGTTGCCCGAAGGCATCCCCGTCGCCGTCGGGGCCTTCGACGCCCACCTCGGGGCCGTCGGCGCCGGGATCAAGGCCGGGACGCTCGTGAAGGTCCTGGGCACCAGCTCGTGCGACATGATGGTCGCCCCCGCCTCCAAGGACCTGCCCGACATCCCGGGGCTGTGCGGGATCGTCAAGGGCAGCATCCTGCCCGGGTTCTACGGCCTGGAGGCCGGGCAGTCCGCCGTCGGGGACATCTACAACTGGTTCGTGAACTACATCCAGCCCCGCGGGGCGCAGGAGGGCTCGCACCAGGCGCTCACCGCGGCGGCCGTCAAGCTTGCCCCCGGCGCCAGCGGGCTGCTGGCGATGGACTGGAACAACGGCAACCGGACGGTCCTGGTGGACCAGCGCCTCACGGGGATGCTGCTGGGCCAGACGCTGCACACGACGGGGGCGGAGATCTACCGCGCCCTGGTGGAGGCGACCGCGTTCGGCGGGCTGACCATCATCAACCGCTTCGAGGAGTACGGGGTGAAGGTCAAGCAGGTGGTCAACTGCGGCGGGATCGCCGAGAAGAACCCCATGGTCATGCAGATCTACGCCGACGTCACCGGGCGGGAGATGAGGGTCTCGGGCAGCTCGCAGACCTGCGCCCTCGGGTCCGCCATGGCCGGGGCCGTCGTCGCCGGCAAGAAGGCCGGCGGATACGCCAACTTCGCCCAGGCCCAAAAGGCCATGAGCCGCCTCAAGGACGTGAGCTACACCCCCAACAAGTCCGCCCACGCGGTCTACAGCAAGCTCTACGCCCTCTACCACACGCTGCACGACGCCTTCGGGACGAAGGAATGGAAGGGCAACCTGCACCACGTGATGAAGGACCTGCTGGCGATCCGCAGCGAAGCGAGGCGGTAGAGCGGAGACCGGGAACCAGGAACCGGGAACCAGGAACCGGGAACCAGGAACCGGGAACCAGGAACCGGGGAACCGAAGTCCGCCAGAGGCGGAAGCGAGCGCAGCGAGTCAGAGGGCAGAGACAGGAATCGGCGGACAGAGATGCAGCGGGAGCGACAAACCCCTCTCCCCTTGGGGAGAGGTCCCCGAGCGCAGCGAGGGGGGTGAGGGGGCGTCGGGAAGTCGAGCAGGCTTTCGTGGCCCCATGGACCTTGCCTGGTTCTCGCTCGGCAATGAAGCGTTCGGAAAGGCCTGCGTTCGAAACCGCCGCTTGCGTTCGAGGCGCCCCCTCATCTGTCGCTGCGCGACATCTTCTCCCCCAGGGGAGAAGGGTTGAACGCCCCCATATGAACGACACGATCGCAACACTCCAGACCCCGCCCGGGCGCGGGGGGATCGCGGTCATCCTGCTTCGCGGACCGCGGACGGCGGAGGTCCTTGCACGCGTGTTCCGCCCGATGCGGTCGCACGCGGAAGGCGGGGCGGGCGTGCTGCAGTTGGGGCACATGGTGGAGGGCGAGCAGGTCGTCGACGAGGCCGTCGTCCACGCCCGCGAACCCTGGGCGGAGATCAACATCCACGGCGGGCCCGCTGCCGTCACCGCCACGCTCCGCGCCCTCGCCGCCGCCGGGGCCTCCATCCCCCCCGCCGCCCCGCGCGGGGACGCGAGCTTCGCTACGGTGCATCCGCGATGGAACAACCCCGCGATTGGCCGCGAGATGCTCGACGCCCTCGCCGACGCCCGCAGCCCGTTGGTCGTGGCGGCCGTCAGCGTGCAGTGGTCGGACGGGCTGTCCCGCCTCGTTCGCGAGTGCATCGGATCGCTGGACTCCGGGCCGGAGGGTCTCACGCAAAGGCCCAAAGGCGCAAAGGGTGCAGAAGATGTGGAGGGCGGAGACGATGGGGCAACGCCCCCCGACTGCTTGCCGCGTCGCAGTCCCAAAGGGACGGAGACGGGCACCGGGGGGGTGACCCCGGAGAACAAGCGAGCGGAGTTCGTCGCAACGCTGCGGGATCTCGTCGCCCGCCACGCCCCCATGCGCCGCCTCCTCCACCCCGCCGAGGTCGTCCTCGTCGGTCCGCCCAATGCGGGCAAGAGCACGCTCGCCAACGCGTTGGCGGGGCGCGAGGTCAGCATCGTCAGCGAGGTCGCGGGCACGACGCGGGACTGGGTCCGCGAACTCGCCCTCCTCGACGGATTGCCCGTGTGGCTCACCGACACGGCCGGGATCTGGCGGGAGCGTGGGGGCTCGCCTTTGGAGTGCGGCGGTTCACCGCCGCACTCCAAAGCAGCGCACTCGCAAGACGCGCGATCCCAAGACGCACACTCGCCGGACGCCCTGTCCCCCGACGCCCTCCGCGCCGAGGTGGACGCCGAGTCCGTCCGCCGCTCCCGCGCCCGCGCCGGCACCGCGGACCTGGTCCTGCTGCTGCAGCCCGGCGGGCCGATCGAGCTTCCCCCCTGGCTGCGGGACGCCCGCGTGCTCCGCGTGTCCACGCAGTGCGACCGTCTCCCCCCCTCGGACGACGCCGACGCGGCCGTCTCGGCCGTCACGGGCGAGGGGCTCGACGAGCTGCGGCGGAGGGTCCGAGAGGCACTGGGCGTGGCGGGGTTCGACGCGTCGCGGGGCGCGGCGTTCACGGAGCGGCAGCGCTCGCTGTTGGAGGCAGCGGCCGATGCGCTGCAGCGCGGGGATGCGGGGAAGGCACAGGCACTGCTCGTGGAGTTGCTGGAAGGCGGCGATACCCTGCGCTCGTGATCCCCGTGCAGTGTCGATTGGACGTGGTTGCTCCGCTGCGCTCCGCAAATCACGCGGCACTCGCGCGTCGGGCTGCGCATCGGCCGCGCCGCGGCGAGCCGCGCCGCTCCGCAGACCACGGCGCCCGCGCTCCATGGACATCTGCCTGCCCATCCCCATTCCCCTGCATCCCCTGCATCCCTGCCTGCTTCTGAGGAATGCGGACACGGTGCGCAGGGGAGTGCGACCGGAGGTCATACGCATCCCAGGTGATTCTCGGGCAGCGTCGGTCTGACGTGGTTGCTCCGCTGCGCTCCGCAAACCACGGCACCCGCCCGCGAACCAAGTGGAACGCGTATCAGACCTCTTCGGGGATCTCCAGGTGGGTGTAGGCGGCGACGATGGTTTTCTCGCCCAGGTGGGGGAAGAGGATCTTCACCCGCGTGTCGGGCCACGGTTGGGAGATGCTCGTCACCTTCCCGATCCCGAACTTCGGATGGCGGACGAGGCACCCGACGCGGAGGTGCTCGTACTCGGGCGGGAAGGACGTGTCGGGCGGGGGCAGGTCGTCGAAGTCGGGGCGCGGACCGGCGGCGGATTCGATGGCGGAGCGGTCGTCCGCGTCGGCGTAGAAGCCCCCGGCGCGGTGGCGGAGTGCGGAGAAGCCTCGCGCCCCGCCCGCCCAGCCGCAGTCCTGCTCCTCCACGCCCTCGCCCTCCAGTTCGCTCAGGAAGCGGGACTCGGACTGGGACTCGCTGACCCCCCGCCGCCGCCGCATGCGGGCGCAGGAGATCGTCAGTTCGTCCATCGCCCGCGTCATGCCCACGAAGGCGAGCCGCCGCTCCTCCTCGATGTGGTCATGGTCGTCCCCGCCCTCGTCGAACCGCTGCATGGGCAGCAGCCCCTCCTCCCAGCCGATGACGAACACGACGGGGAATTCCAGGCCCTTGGCGGCGTGGAGGGTCATGAGGGTGACGGCCCCGGCGGTCCCTTCGAGGTGGTCCACGTCTGAGATCAGCGAGACCTGGTAGAGGTAGTCCGCCAGCGAGGCGCCCGGGGACATCTCGTCGAACTCGGCCGCCTGGGAGCGGAGTTCCTCGACGTTGGACAGGGGGCGGTCGCCCTCCTTCTCGCGGGCCTGCTCCAGCGCCTGCTGGAGGCCGCTGCGCTCGATGACCTGCTGCATGAGTTCGGCCACCCCGACGTGCAGGGACGCGCGGAACGAATCGATCATCTGCGCGAACGCCAGCACCTTGCCCGCGGCCGCGTTGCCCAGCCCCGTCTCGGGGGCGCGGCGGGCGGCGTCGAGGACAGACACGCCGCGGGTGCGGGCATAGTCGGCGAGGCGGTTCACCGTCGTCGCCCCGATCCCGCGGGGAGGCGTGTTGATGACCCGCAGGCAGCTCAGGTCGTCGACGGGGTTGACGAGAAGGCGGAGGTAGGCGATGACGTCCTTGATCTCCTTGCGGTTGTAGAACTCGACACCGCGGGCGATGCGGTACGGGACGCCCGCGCGGATGAGTTCTTCCTCGATGACGCGGGAGAGGGAGTTAATGCGGTAGAAGATGGCGATATCGTCATAGTCGCGGCCCTCGTTGCGGGCGGCGGCGATGCGCCGGGAGAGTTCGCGGGCCTCGGCGTGCTCGTCGGCGCAGCGGACAACGTGGACGTTCCGCCCCCCCTCCCGCCGCGTCCACAGCCGCTTGTCCTTCCGCTGGAGGTTGTGGGCGATGAGGCGGGAGGCGCCTTCCAGGACGGGCCGCGTGGAGCGGTAGTTCTCCTCGAGGCGGACGACCTTGGCGTGGGGGTAGTCCTGCTCGAACTCGAGGATGTTGCGGATGTCCGCGCCCCGCCAGGCGTAGATGCTCTGGTCCGGGTCGCCCGTCGCGCAGAGGTTCTCGTGCTCCGACGCCAGCCCATGCGCCAGGATGTACTGCGCGCGGTTGGTGTCCTGGTACTCGTCGATGAGGATGAACTGGTAGCGGTTGGAGAGCCCCACGCGGATGTCGGGGCGGGTGCGGAGCAGGAAGCACGTCCGCAGCAGCAGGTCGTCGAAGTCCAGGGCGTTGCGGGTGCGGAGGAGGCGTTCGTACTGCTCGTAGGCCTTGGCGACCTGGCGGGAGACGAAGTCCTCAGCGTGCTCGGCGAAGGCGGAGGCGGTCTGCAGGTCGTTCTTGGCGTTGGAGATCACCGAGTGGACGCGGGAGGGAATGAGGGACTGGGGGGGCAGCTCGGCGAGTTCCATGGCCTCCTTGAGGGTGCGGAGTTGGTCGTCGCGGTCGTAGATGGAAAAGTCGCCCAGGAGCTGGGCCTCGGCGGCGAACTCGCGGAGCAGCCGGGCGCACAGCGAATGGAACGTGCCGACGGTCGATCCTCGCGGGGCCCCGAGGGCTTCGACGCGGCGGGCCATCTCGCCCGCGGCCTTGTTGGTGAAGGTGATCGCCAGGATGCTCCAGGGCGCCACGCCCTGCTGGATGAGGTAGGCGATGCGGCGGGTGATGACGCGGGTCTTGCCGGACCCCGCCCCGGCGAGGACGAGCAGCGGGCCTTCGACGTGCATCACAGCTTCGCGCTGGGGGTCGTTCAGATCGGCAAAAATATCCAAGCGGGCACACTCCATGCGGTCGGGGAATCCGAGTCCATTCCGCACCGGATGCGGGGCCAACGCCGCCGCCCGGTGGTCTCCAGCTTCCGTAACCGTTCACGCCTATGCACGCGGCGACAGGAGCCTGAAGAAACAGCCGGAGAGAAGGGGATTACACAGATTTCAGGATTCCGCAGAAGAGAGAGAAGAGCGATGTTCTCCTTCTCCGTAATCTGCGCAATCTCATCATCTGCGAAATCCCTTTCTTCGGGGCTGTTTCTTCTCTTCACGCCTTCGCTGCTGTCTGCGAGGGCGTGAACGGTTACCAGCCCCCATTATGACGCATCGGGCCGATCGGTTCCATGGGCTCCCTTGCTAAAGCCCCGCCGCCACGGGCCGATGTAATCACTGTGAGCACAAGGGAGTGCCGCGAGGGCAACGGAGTGGCCCCACCGACGACCGTTGAACCGGGAAACCACAGCATCCATGCACACCGCACGCCATAGAGACGTACTGACCACCGGAGAGGTCGCTCAGATCTGCCGCGTCGCCCCGCGCACCGTGAGCAAGTGGTTCGATACGGGCACGCTCAAGGGTTACCGCATCCCGGGCTCGCGAGACCGGCGGATCCCCCGCGGCGAACTCATCGCCTTCATGCGGGAGCACGGCATGCCCCTGGAGGGGCTGGACGGCGGGAGTTGCCGCGTCCTGTTCGTCGGGGACCCGCTGCCCGCGGATCTGCTCGCCGCCGCCGACGCCACCGGCCGCTACGCCGCCCACCGGGCCGGCAACGGGTTCGAGGCCGGCGTCCTCGCCGAGCAGATCCACCCCCACGCCGTCGTCCTCCTCCTCGGGCCCGACCCCGACGACGCCCTGGCCCTCTGCCACAACGTCAAGTCCAGCGACGCCTTCGCCTCCGCGGGCGTGGTCGCGCTCGTCCCACAGGGGATGGAGATGCGGCCCCAGTGGCGGGCACAGGGAGGCTTCGACGCGGTCGTCGCCTGGCCCTGCGAGTTCCGACAGCTCGCGGCGGCCATCGAGAGCGTCACGAATCTGATCGCCTAGATCCGCGGGTCGTTTCGGAGGGAGCCGGGCCTCCCCCCCGCCTCGCGCGGGGGCCGCCCGGACCGAGCGGCCCGCTGTTTCGGGAGCACCCGCACAATCGGGTGCGTGCAGCGGACACCTGCCATGGGCCCGGGGCCGAGGTTGCCCCCCGTCCCGCGGCCACGCAGGAACTACTCGGGCGGCTGCCACGGCGGCCGCCCGCGTTGTTTCCATGCCCCCCTACCGCTCCACCGAACTCGCCCGTGCGGGTGCCGTGGCTTGCGGAGCGCAGCGGAGCAACCACGTCCAAGCGATACGCCGCCGGAACCGCCCGGCCTCACGCCCCCCTACCGCTCCACCGAACTCGCCACCGGGGCCTTCGCCCGCAGCACCCCACGCAGCTTGCCGTGCACGTACGCGTGCAGCGCGTCGCCCGGGCACTCGGTGCGCGCCCCCGGGGCGTCGCGGTGGCCGATCACCCGCTCCGGGGGGATCCCGTACCGCTCCGCCAGATACCGCACCAGCTTGTGCAGCGAGGCGAGCTGCTTCTCGCTCGGCAGCCGCCGCCGGAAATCGCCCACCACGCACACGCCGATCCCGTAGTCGTTGTACTCGTTGTCCGGCGTCCCGCCGGTATGCGCCCCCCACTTCTGCCCCGCCCACCGCGACCCCACCTGCACGCAGCCATCGGCCGCGTCACAGCCGTTGGGAATCACGAAGTGGTAGCCCAGCTCGTCCCACCCCCGCCCGCGGTGCATGGCGTCGAAGATCGCCGCGTCGCCGCGCTCCGTCGCGCTGTGATGGACGACGATGAACCGCCACGGCCGCTTGCCCTCGGGGATCCACTCGGCGGGCACGTCGGGGCCGGAGGAGACGCGGGGGGCGGGGCGATGCAGGAGCACCTCCACGGGCGGTGCGGGCACGTGGGGCACGGGCAGCTCGTCGAGCGGATCGAACGGGGGGAGATCCGCGAGGTGGGTCAGGGGTTGCGGCGCGCACGAAACCGCCAGTCCAGCGAACACAGCCAGGCCAAGCATACCCAGTCGAATCACGTCACTCCTCCGCCAAGAACGACCTTCGGGCATTCTACCGCGGGGCCCCGGGGAGGACCAAGAGATCCCGCATCTCGTCCAGCGACCGCACGACGCGCACGCCCGCCCCCGCCTCCGCATCGGGGGCCAGCAGGTACACCGGCCGCCGTGCCCGCCGCGCGTAGTCCTCCGCCCGCGCCGCGCTCGTCGTCAGCAGCGCCGCGTCCTCCCCGCGTCCCGTCGCGCGCAGCAGCCACGCCGCCACCCGCACCGCCGCCATCCTGTCGTCCTTCCCCTGCCTTTCCTCAAGCATCACGGGCACGAAGGGCGGGGACTCGCGCGTCGGGACACTGCGGATGGCGGTGCGGAAGGAGGCGTAGGCTTCCGGCGGGCCGGGATGAACGATGACGAGGTGCACGTCGCGTGCGGCGAGTTCGGCGGCGAAGCGGGCGAACGCGCGGGCGTCCTGCTCCAGCAGCACGCCCGCCGCCGCATCGTCGAGCAGGAGCACCCGCGGCCCGGGGGGGATGAGCTGCAGGACGGCGGCGTCCGTGCGGAACGCCAGCGGGCCGTACGGGACGCCCAGCGCGGTCATCGGGGCGATTCCGGGATCAATGTCCTGGATTTCGAGGTACTCCACATACTTGAAGTCGTCCATCAAACGGGGCGGAGCAGTGCCGATCGCAACCGCCATGGACGCTCCGCGATTCCCCGTCGCCCCAGGAGATCTGTACGCATGCACCTGATACCAGCCCTTCTCCGCCAGCCCGAACACGTGGTCGGGCAGGACGATCTGTTCGGCGGGGGCGGTGGTGAGGCGGGCGGTGCTGGCGAAGGCGACGACTCCCGCCACCGCCACCGCCGCCGCCGTCATGCACAGCAGCCCCCAGCGGGACAGCAGGCCCAGCACGATCTTGAGGGGTTCGGTCTCCATCCCCCCATCCTGCCGAGTGCGCGGCCCGGGAGCAAGAGGGGCGCAGCCGATTTTCCGTGGGAACCTGGCGAGTCCCCGCACCCGCTGGCTGCGCCCCAAATCCGAAATCCCAAACGGGCCACAGAGACGCGGAGACGCAGAGGGAGAGGGAGTTGCGGATCGTCGTGTGCGAGGCACAGGGCGAGGTCCCGGGGGCAATGGGCTTCGGGCGCTGCGCCAAAAGGGCGAGCAGAGGGGGGCTCTCGCAGTAGACCCGGACGCGGCTTGCCTTTTGGCGCGACGCCTCCCGCTCGGGGAGGCCCCGGACCCGCCCTCAATCCCGAACACGCTGTCAACGCCCGGAAGAGCAGTTTCCAGAACACCCTCTTCTCTGCGTCTCCGCGCCTCTGCGGCCCATTCTTCAGGGGCCCGATGTGCAGTTCCGCCCTGGAGGGAGAGCGTCCGAATGCCTGCCATCGCCGCACACCGCTGGGGGCCCGGCGATCGCAAGCGTCCGCCCGGGTTTTCCCCATACCCCTCCCGTGGGGGGATGGGCTATAATAGCGGGACCCTATAGAGAGCCGTTTGTGGATTCATTTACCCTGGACAAGGTTGAGTTCGACGAGGTTCGAAGGATCCTCTCGGGGTTCTGCTCCTGTTCGCTGGGGCGGCAGCTCGCCCTGCGGATCACCCCATCGCGGAACCCGGAGATCATTCGCCGGTGGCTGGACCAAACGACGCAGATGGTCCGCGCCCTCCGCGATACGGGCCTCCCCCCCCTCGCCGGGGCCGCCGACGTCGGCGGGGCCCTCCACCGCACCACCCCGGGAGGCGGGGCCACGGGCGAGGATTTCGCCGCCGTCGCCTCCACCCTCGAAGCCGCCGAGAACGTCCGCGGGTTCCTCGTGAAGCTCCCCGAGGACCTCACCCTCCTCCTGGAGTTCACCGAGGGCCTCCCCGACTTCGCCCGCGAGATCGAGGCCATCCGGCGCGTCGTCGGCCCCGACGGGGCCATCCTCGACGACGCCTCCCCCCGCCTCTTCCAGACCCGCCGCGAGATCGAAACCGTCACCCAGCGCATCCACGACGTCATGTACAGCTACGCTCGCCGCCCCGAGGTCGGAAAGCTGCTGCAGAACCCCACCGTCACGCTGCACGGGGACCGGTTCGTCCTGCCCGTCAAGTCCGAGAACCGCGGCCGCCTCCCGGGCGTCGTCCACCGCGCCTCCAACACCGGGGCCACCGTCTTCGTCGAGCCCGAGGCCTCCGTCGAACTCAACAACCGCCTCAACGACCTCTACGGGGACGAGCGGCTGGAGATCCAGCGGCTGCTGAGCGAGCTGGCCCTGCGCGTCCACGCCCGCTCCGAGGACATCGCCAAGGCCCTGCGCACGCTCGCCCAGGTGGACATGCTGTCGGCCAAGGCGCAGTACGCCTACCAGTTCGACATGACCTGCCCCGAGGTCCACGAGCACGGCCCGCTGCAGTTTGACGACGCGCGGCACCCGCTGCTGGTGGACCAGGTCTGGCGGCAGGAGAAGCAGGGCGTGCCTCCCGACAAGCGCCACACCGTCGTCCCCATCAGCGTGCGGCTGGGGCAGGACTTCGACCTGCTCGTCATCACGGGGTCCAACACGGGCGGCAAGACGGTGGCGCTGAAGACGGTGGCGCTGCTGGTGCTGATGGCGCAGGCGGGGATGCACATCCCCGTCCGCCGGGGCGCCCGCATGCCCACGTTCGGGGACGTGCTGATCGACATCGGCGACGAGCAGTCGCTCGAGCAGTCCCTCAGCACGTTCGGCGGTCACATCAAGCGGATCCGCTACATTCTCCAGAAGGCCGACAAGGCCTCCCTCGTCCTGCTCGACGAGCTGGGCAGCGGGACGGACCCCGACGAGGGCGGGGCGATCGGGCAGGCGGTGCTCGACGAACTCCGCCAGACCGGCTGCGTGGGGATGATCACCACGCACCTGAGCATCCTGAAGGCCTACGCCTTCAACCATGAGCGGGTGGACAACGCGTCGGTGGAGTTCGACACCGTCACGCTCTCTCCCACGTACCACCTGCGGCTCGGAACCCCGGGCGAATCGCACGCCATCACCGTCGCGCAGAAGCTGGGCATGCCCAAACGGATCATGTCCATGGCGAGGCGGCACCTGAGCGAGCAGGGCAAGCAGTTCGCCAAGGCGATCCAGGCGACGACGCAGGCCCGCGAATCGGCCGAGGTCGCCCGCCGCGACGCCCGCGACGCCCAACTCGCCGCCACCACCGAACAGGAGGCCTACCAGGCCAAGCTCGCCGACGTCCAGCGCCTCCAGGAGGAGTTCGAGCACTGGCTCGCCACGCTGCCCGAACTCACCGAGGGCGACGAGGTCTTCGTCCCCTCGCTCCAGAAGGCCGGGCGACTCATCCGACTCGAACTCCACCGCCAGGTCGCCCTCGTCGCCGCCGACGCCGTCCAGGTCGAGGTCCCCCTCCGCGACCTCATGCCCGACCTCGGCCAGCAGGAGGTCCGCCGCCAGATCGCCGACCTCCGCCGCCAGATCACCGAGCAGTCCCGCCAGGCCCAGACCGCCCGCGTGGAGGCCCAACGCCTCCAGCAGGAGTTCCACCAGTCCATCGAGCGGCAGAAGGCGCAGGCGAAGCAGTTCGACCGCTGGCTGGGCCACATCGGGCGGGTAAAGGTCGGCGACGAGGTCCCCATCGCCGTCAAGCCCGGGCACGGGATCGTCGTCGAACTCGACTTCAAGGCCCTCACCGCCGTCGTCCGCACCGGGGACGGGAAGGACGAGAAGCTCTCCATCCAGGACCTGTTCCCCCAGACGGGCCCCTTCGCCCACATCCCGCGCGAGGCGCACGAGGGCGCCCAGCGGGGGCACGGAAAGGGCAAGGGGCGGCCCGGGGCTCCGCACCACGGGCGGACTCCCGAGCAGGCCCATCGCGGGGAGCACGCCCCCCAAGGCGAGCATGGACCGAAGGGCGAACACGCCCCGCATCAAGGCAAAGGCCGGCACGCCCCGGGCGAAGGCACGGGTGGGCACGGTCCGCGGGAGGACAAGCAGAAGGACCGCCCCGTCCCCCACCGCCATCCCAACAGCCGCTCCGCCCGCGAGAACCGCGACGCCCTCCTCGCCCTGCAGCCGGGCCAGCCCGTCTTCGTCGTCCCCTTCAACCAGCAGGCGACCCTCATCCGCTTCGCCGACGACAAGTCCCAGGCGACGGTGCAGGCGGGCATCTTCGAGATGCGCGTCTCCGTGGCGGACCTGGAACTCGTCAAGGACACGGCCGGCCAGGCCGGTCAGGCGAAGTAGCCCACGCAAAGGCCCAGAGACGCAAAGGGAAGAAGACACGCGGAGAAATGGGACTGCGCAGATGGGGAAGGACGGGAGGCTGTACGGCATGGTCGCTTCAGCGATCCATGCTCCTGTGGTCCCCCGCACATGGATCGCTGAAGCGACCATGCCGGCGCGCGGACTTGAGATCTGTGTGATCCCTTTCCCGCTGTGCTGCTTCTTCCCTTTGCGCCTCAGCACCTCTGCGTGAGCCCCGCCCCCGGCGCAAAGCGAAACCGGTGCGGACGTTTCCATCCGCACCGGCCCTGCTCCTCGGTTCGATCCATGGCAAAGGGGCAATGCGTACACGTTCTTTATCGGCGGAATGCTCGCGCGCCTTTGCGTAGCGGCGGAGGAAATCTACTCCGTTCGCGGCGGACTTCGACAGGCTCAGGACCAGCCCTTCGACAAGCTCAGGACCAGGCCGCCGCCGCGAAGGGGGCGCTCCAACGACGCTGCCGCGGAGGCCCCCCTCGCCCCTCCGGGACGCCGGGGGTCAGGAGACCCCCGGCGCAGGAGGTGGTGCGCGTGCGACGCCTCAAGCGCGTGCCGCCGCAAGCGCGTGCCGCCTCCAGCGCGTGCGTTGGGGGTCTCCTGACCCCCAACGTCCTGGAAGGACTACGAGCGCTTCCGCGATAGCGTTATGGCGGCGCTTCGATCGCGGCGATCCCCGCCGCGATGGGGGCGCTCCAACGACGCTGCCGCGGAGGCCCCCCTCGCCCCTCCAGGACGCCGGGGGTCAGGAGGCCCCCGGCGCAGACGCGCGGGACGGGCCAGAGGACCCGCGACGCAGGCGCGTGCGAGATGTGCAGAATAATGAGGCCAGGAGACTCCCAACGCACGCGCTGGAGGCGGCACGCGCTTGGGGCGGTATGCGTTTGGGGCGGCACGCGCGCGTGAGGCGGCGAGGGTCGGCGGCGGGGACGTTGCGCTGGACGCCCCTACGTCTTCACGGAGTCGAACATGACCACCGAGATCGGGCCGAAGATGAGGATGGGGCTCCAGGCGGCGAGGGCGGGGGGCAGGCCCATCTGGCGGCAGATGTAGATGAACACGTAGAACGTCCCGACGATCAGCAGCGTCAGCGTGGCCGAGGCCTTGATGTTCCGCTCGCGGGAGAGGATGAAGGGCAGGCCCAGCAGGAGCATGATGAGGTTGTTGATCGGTTCGGTGAAGCGGATGTGCCTCGCCAGCAGCGTGGCGTTGCGGTCCAGGCAGCGCCCGCTCTCCAGGACGCTGTTGATCTCCGAGACCGACATGTACTCCAGCCAGCTTCCCGATTCCCAGAGGACGATGTCCTGCACCGTCAGGTCCGACGCGTAGAAGAGCTGCCCGTTCTCGAGCTGCCAGTGGCCCGCGTCGCGCGGGCGCTGGGGGTCGGGGACCCAGGTGGCGCGGTCGGCGTAGAACGTGCCCAGGGGCTGGCCGTCGGGGGCGAAGAACGCGAAGAGCGGCCGTTCGAGCGTCCCCGTGCGGGGCCTCCCCTGGAACTCCGGGTCGTAGGGGTCGGGCTGGAAGAGTTCGGCCTGCAGGCGGAGGCTGTAGACCTCGTCGACCTCGTCGACGCGGATGGGGACGCTGCCGGTCTCGCCCTGCTGGGCGCGGCGGAGGAGGGAACGGGGATCGAGCGTACAGTGGATGCGGGAGGTGTCGGGCACCTGGGGCCAGGGCGGCATGCCCGCTCCGGTGCGGACCAGGGCGGCGTCGTACAACCACCACCCGCGCTGGCGCCCGAGCTTGCCCGGGCGGGCCTCGCGGCCGTGGAGGCGCGCCACCATGTCCCAGCCCTCGTCGCGGAGCACGACGATGGGGTGCTCGACCACCCCTTCGGCGGGGCGGAGGATCTTGCCCTGCCAGACCGCGTTGGTCGCATCGACCATGGGGCGGAAGGCGTAGTGGAGGGTGTCGTACTTGTACGAGTCGCGGCTGCGGACGAGTTTCTGCTTCACGCGGGGGATGACGAACTCGCGGTCGGCGACGATGAGCCCCCCCATGCCCAGCGAGCACAGCACGATGGGGACGATGACGCGGCGGAGGGAGATCCCCGACGCCAGGATCGCCGTCAGTTCGTTCGTGCGGTTCATCACCGCCAGCGCGAACGCCGCCGCCGCCACCGTCAGCACGCCCCCCAGTTCCGTGAAGTAGACGAGCGACTGGTAGCCGTAGTACGTCGCGATCCACTGCACCAGCTCGGGCAGCGGGACGGGATGCTCGGCGAATTCGTCCATGTTGACGAACAGGTCGGTCATCACCCGCAGCAGCATGAACACGATGAACCACAGGGCCCACGAGGTCAGGAAGTTGCGGAGAATGTAGCGGTCGAGCGTTTTCATCGGCCGGCGGTTCCCTACTTTCGCAGGAGGAACAGGTGTATGTACGCGTTGCCCACCACCAGCAGGCCGATGCCCGCCCAGATGCAGGCGAGGCCCGCCTCGTAGGACACGTCGGGGTTGCCCATCATCTGCTGGCCCATCAGGACCATGACGACGACGATGGTGGCCGGGACCACGCTGAGGGCGAACGCCGAGAGCACCTGCCCCCCGCGGAACACCATCCCCAGCGCCGCCCCCATCACCACCAGCAGCAGGCAGCTCACCCCGTACGCCACCCGCCCGTGCATCTCCCCGAGGATGCGGCCCTTGAGCTTTCGCAGGTCGTGCCGCACCAAGCGGTCAATCGCCCCCAGGACGACCGGGTCGCTCGTGTACGCGGTGCGGTTCGTGCACAGGTCGCCCAGGCTGATCCGCGACACCGCCTGCGAGACGCTGTCCGGCAGGGTCAGGTTGCCGATCTTCAGCACCTCCCGCTCCGTCCACGCCCCCCCCTCCTGGGCCCCCTCGCCGTCGGGGCCGGGCAGGACCATGATGCGGGCGTTCCCCATGAACTCCACCGACACCACGAACGACCGCGTCAGCTCCCAGTATTCGCAGCGGACGTGGGCGGTGTCGCCCTCGTAGAGGATCGTGCGCCCGGGCTCGGAGACGACGGCGAGGACGGGCTTGCGCTGCCCGTCCGCACCGGCGCCCGCGTGCAGGACGCCCTCCCCGCCCGCGACCTCCGCCGATGCCGCCGACAGATCCAGCCGCTTGCCCTCCCCGCCCAGCTTGCGGTAGGGCTCCCCGGCGGCGATGGCGGCGGCGACCTCCTGCGCGAGCATCCTGCCGCCGATCCCGCGGCGGATGTCGGCGACGTGCCGCTGGATGTCGCGATTGCGCATGGGGTTCTCGAACGTATCGAACAGCCGCGGCCAACTGTACCACGCCGGGTCCTCGCGGATCGGGTTGGGCAGGAGCAGTTCGCGGGGGAAGGGCTGCTTCTGCCCGCGGGCGACGGTGGAGCTTCCGGTGCGGCCCCCGACGGGGTCGTCCAGGTGCACCGACACGTACGTCTCGTCGTCGACGGTGCGGAAGTAGATCTGGGCGCGTTTGGCGGTTCCGAAGCGGACGTCGGCCCAGTCCTTGACGTTGGCGGCGACGACGCCTTCGAGGACGTTCGCGTCGGAATCCGCGCGGGAGGCGTGGATGATGATCTCGCCCCGCGACACGTAGCCCTCGGAGCGGAGCTTGTGGAAGAGGGCGGCTTTGACGTTGGCCTTGATGGCGCGGGCGGCGTTCTCGGCGAGGGAGGGCGTGACGAGGTTCGACAGCAGCAGCGACCCGGCCGTGATCACCAGGCCCAGCACGATGGCGGGCTTGAGCAGCGTCCGCATCGAGATCCCGCTCGCCCGGCAGGCCATGAGTTCGTTGTCCTGGCTGAACCGCCCGTAGACGATCGTCGTCGCGAACAGGGCCGCGATCGGGAGCGTCAGCGAGAGCATGACCGGGAGCGTGTACACGATCAGGGTCCCCACCTGCTCGGCGATGAGGCCCTGCTTGCGCAGGGGTTCGATGATGGCGAAGACCGTCATCACCAGCGTGAAGGCGACGAGGGCCATCACCGTCACCCTCGCCAGGTCGCGCCCGAGGTATGTATGCAGCGTTCGTAGCAAACGGCGTCTCTCTTTCGCGACGCGCCCCGCGCCGCAGGCGCAACGCGCCCGGGGACCACTGTAGCGATTCGAGCCCGCCAAGTCCACGCTGTCGGAGAACTCCGCAGCGCCATCCCGAAGTCGCAGTCGCGGGTGCCACGGCTGCGCCGTTCACAGCCGTGCTCGTACGAGCGTGGGACGGAGCACCGGTTCTGCCAGCCTGTGGCACCCGGCGAACCGGATTGGGCGATGGCCCTGGAGAACTCAGGCGAGGACGCTGAACCCGCCGGGACGCGGGAAGCGGGAGTCGCAGCGGTTGGCGGCATAGCGGCCGGCGGCGACGGGACCGGCAGAGCAAGGGGCGTGAGGGACGCGGCGCGGCCGGACGTGCACCGTGCGCCGCGGGGACTCCGCCGCCCCGGAGGGGGCCGCGGCGGCATTCCTCGCCTCGTACCGCCCCTCGGGGAGCGGTGCGGGCGCGTCCTGCACACTCGCGCGGACAAGCCATTTGGGCTCGGGCGGCGGGTTGGGTGACATCGGTTCCGGCCTCGACTGGCCTCGGGGGCCAAACGTGTTTCAGACCGGTCTCCGTACCGTCAGGGCCTCCAAGAGCCCTCTCTCCTCCTGAAATTCCACTCTACCCCACAACCCGAAAACCGTCAAGGTGGGAAACGGCATCAGCCTCGCGTGCGGAGGCGGAGCGTTTGGGGCACGAGCACTTCGATGCGGGTCTGCCCCCTCCGGGAGCGGACGCGGAAGGAGGCCCCGATGGTCTCGGCCCGCTGGCGCATGGTGTGCATGCCCATGCCCTCGTGAGCGGCCTGCGGGTCGAACCCGCTCCCGTCGTCCACGACGGCGTAGACGAGGGCTCCGTGCCGGCGGCGAATGCGGATGTCGATGCCCCCGCCCCCCCCGTGCCGCAGGGCGTTGCTCACCGCCTCTTGCACGATGCGGTACACGGCGATTTCAACCTCGCCCGCGAAGCGCACATCCACGAGCGTCTGCGGGCAGTGCACCGTGACCGCCACGTGCTGCGGGCAGTCCCGCGCCAGTTGCCGCAGGGCCGGGACCAGCCCCAGGGTCTCCAGGGTCGGGGGGTACAGCCCGTGGCAGACGGCCCGGATGTCGCGGGCGAGCGCCCCCGCCTGGCTGCCCAGCCGCTTGAGCCCCCCCGCCAGGTCGGGGCACGCGGGGAGTACGGCGGCGGCGAGGGCGTCGGCGTCGAGGCGGATGGCGACGGCCTGCTGGCCGATGGAATCGTGCAGGTCGCGGGCCAGGCGGCGGCGCTCGTGCTCGCGAGCCCGCACCAGTTCCCGGTGGGCCTTGCGGAGTTCGCGCTCGGCGAGGCGGCGCTCGGTGATGTCTCGGACGAACGACACCACTCCGCTCGTCTGCCCGGCGGCGTCGCGCAGGGGCGAGAACGTCGCCTCGAACCAGAACGACCCGCGGGGCATGTCGTGGGAGTACTGGAACCGGACCGTCCGCCCGGTTCGCAGGACCTCCTCCAGGCGTTGCACGCGTTCCTTGGCGACGGGTTCGGAGAAGATCTCGTGGGGCGTGCGACCGATCAGGCTCGAGGGATTCAGCCCGTACTTCGCCTCCACGCCCGGGGGGTAGAAGATCGCTGTCAGACGCCCGGAAGGATCGGTCACGCTCACTACCGTCTCATGCAGCGAGCCCAGGATCGCCCGCAGGCGTTCCTCGCTCCTCGCCAGGGCCTCCTCCGCCTCCTTGCGCTCCGTGATGTCCACGATGGTCCCGATGAGGCAGCGGGGGCGGTTCTGCGCGTCGAGGACGGCCTGCCCCGTGCCCTGGATCCAGAGGATGCGCCCGTCGCGGCGGCGGCAGCGCAACTGGAAGAACATCGGGCGGTTCTCGGCAATGCCCGCCGCCACCTCCTCCCTGGCCGCGGGCACATCCTCCGGGAGGACCAGGTCCCAGAACACCCTGCGCCCTTCGAGGAAGTCCGCCCGGGGGTATCCGAACATGGCCTCGACGTTGTCGCTGAGGTACAGGGGAACGTGGGGCGGTTCGATGTCGTTCATCCACACCATCCCGGGGATGGTCTCCACCATGGTGCGAAACCGGTTCTCGCTCTCCCGCAGCGACGCCTCCGTCCGAGCGCGTTGGGCAACTTCCTGGCGGAGGGCGAGATTCGCCGCCTCCAGCCTCGCCGTCCGCTCCTCCACCAGGTCCTGCAGATGGTTGCGGAAGGACTCCAGTTCCCGCTGGCTGCGGACCCGCTCGGTGACGTCGCGCATCAGCAGCATCCCGCACCGCTTGCCACCGATCTCGATCCTCCCCGCCGAGACCTCCGTGTCGACCGTCGTCCCGTCGCGCCCCTGGATGCACCAGTCGTAGCACTGGTGATGCCCTTGGAGCACGGCGTCCCGGATGCGACGGCCTTTCTCCCGCGAGTCGCTCCCGTCGCGCTGCACCGGGGGACTGAACTCCCAGGGCGTCCGGCCCATCACCTCGTGGGGGGAGCGGCATCCCAGCAGCCGGACCGCCATCTCATTGCAGTCCGAGATGGTGTCCCCGTCGAGGATGAAGATCGCGTCGTTGGCGTTCTCGAACAGGGCCCGGTAGCGCGCTTCGGAGTCGCGGAGGGCCTGCTCGGCGAGGTGGCGGTCGGTGACGTCGCGGGTGACGACGCAGTACTTCCGTTCGCCCGCGATGTCCACGTGCCGGTGGCTGACGAGGAGGGTCTTCCTTCCCCCGTCGTGGGTAAGGACGTCCGTCTCGTACGGGGTCCCGTGGCCGGACTGCACCTCCTCCCACCTCGCCAGAAGGAACTCGTGGTGTTCCGGGGGAATGACGTTCAGGAAGTGCGTCCCGATGAGTTCCTCGCGGGCCCAACCCACCTGGCGAAGGAGCCCGTCGTTGACGAACTCGAAGCATCCGTCGGCGTCGACGACGAAGATCCCGTCCTGCGACGTGCGGATGATCGTGTCGAGGTACTCGCGGGTCACGCGGACCTGCTGCTCGGTCTGCTCGCGGCGGGTGTAGTGGTTCTCCTCGCGGGCGGTGATGTCCTCCAGCATGCCCTCGATCCAGCGAACGCCCCCGCGCGCGTCGCGCTCCAGGCGGGCGGCGAGGGCGACCCAGAGCACCGACCCGTCCTTCCGCCGCTGGCGGAGGCGGACATCGTGCACCACGCCCCGGCGGCGGAGATCCGCCAGCATGCGCTGCCGATCCACCGGTGCGACGTAGAGGCCCTCGACCCGGACCGAGAGCAACTCCTCCTGCGAATCGTACCCCAGCATCCGCACCAGGACGTCGTTGACCTGGAGGAACCGTCCGTCCTCGGTCGTGCGGAACAGCCCGAACCCCAGCCCCTCGACGAACCGCAGGAGTTGCTCCGGACCGGCCGGGGGTCCGTCCGCCCCACCGATGGGCACGGAGGCGGCGTGTCCGTTGTCCGCTCCGGCCTGTGAGTCGTGGTCCTGCATCGTCACTCCGTACGGTTCCGTCCCCAAGCAGGGACGCGAAGGATCCCATGATACCACTCCCCCCCCGAACGCGGAATGCGTCTCGGCAGGTCGGTTGTGTCAGCAGATCGTGCCAGACGGCCGCTCCTGCGGTACACTGGAACCACCATGGCTTACGAGCGCCCCTATCTTCATCTCGACGACGACGCCCTGCTCGCCCAGTGCGACGTGCACCTCTACCGTTCCTCCGGCCCGGGCGGGCAGCACCGGAACAAGGTCAGTTCGGCCGTGCGGTACCGCCACACCCCCACGGGCATCTCCGCCCACGCCGACGAGTCCCGCTCGCAGCACGATAACCGCCGCCAAGCCCTCATCCGCCTGCGGATGAACCTGGCGCTGCAGTTCCGCGTGGCGTTCGATCCGGGGACCGACGAGTTGCCCCCCGTCGCCCGCGAGTGCCTCATCACGCTCCGCAAGGGCCCCCTGCAGGGGGCGCGGCGGCTGGACGTGGGGCGAAAGGACCACCGCTTCTGGCCGGTGGCGGCGTTCGTGCTGGACCTGCTGGAGGCCCTCGACGCCCGCCTCGCCGACGCGGCCGAGCACCTCGGCGTCACCACCAGCAACCTCGTGTCCTTCCTGAAGACCGACCGCCACCTCTTCGCCGCCACCCAGCAGATGCGCAAGACCCACGGGCAGAAACCCCTGACGTGAGCAGCCCGATCTGGGAATACAGAGAAAAATAGGACGCGCCCGCACGCAGGCGGGTAGACGGACGGTTCGTTTCGCGATAGCATCCGTAACCGGACTCCTCAATGCCGCTGGAGGAAGCGATTGGCGCCCCAACGTCCCAACGTCTTGTTCATCCTCACCGACCAGCAACGCTGGGATACCATCGCCGCCGGGGGCGCCCCCTGGATGCGCACCCCCAACTCCCCGGGGAAGGCGGCGGCCTACTAATGCCCGGGCGTGGCCGGATCGTCGCGGGTCCCCGGCGAGTCCTCGCACCCGCTGGAGGCGGTCGAAATCCGAAACCCGCAATCCCAAACTCGAAACAAGCCCGAAGCACGAAACTCGAAATCCCAAACAGCCCCCCGTTGTGCAGGGCTCCCCGGCACTCCGAGGCACGCACGGTGCGCAGCCCTTTGGGATTTCGTATCTTCGGTTTTGAATTTGTTTCGGATTTCGGGCTTCGCATTTCGGATTTCAAGAGGTGGGGGCGCTGCGGCGGGCGACCGATCCTGCCCCGCGCAGTGCCCCACCATCTTCCGGCCACTCCCCTAATGCCCCCCGGATGCAATCGGTCCTTGATCCTGACGGCCGAGGTGCGATACACTCCCTCATGGATTCCTGCCGCTGAGGCAGCCGTGCCCCCAGGCTCCGGCCTGGCGATACATCGCCCTCATATATCCGTCATCCCGCCTCAGCGCAGCGAATCGTCACCGAAAGGATTGTCGCGCAACGCCGGATCGGGCTCCCCCGCGGTGTGCTCTATCGGTCTACCCGAGCGGTGGGCCCTCTCCCCGTTGCGATGGATGTATTTCCATTCCTTCCCGTTTCAGCAGCGAGTGAACCATGGCACAAAAGATTCGAAAACGACTGGGTGAGATCCTGGTGGAGTGGGGCGTCGTGTCCCCGGGCGCGGTGGAGGAGGCCCTGGCGCACGCCCAGGCCGAGCGGCTGCGGATCGGGGAGGCCCTCATCGCCCTCGAACTCGCGGACGAAGAGGACGTCACGAAGGCCCTGGCGAGCCAGTTCAACATGGAGTACATCGACCTCGACCGCAACGTGGTCATCGCCCAGGAGTCGGAGCAGATCCCCATGGATCTGATCCGCCGGCACCTGGTCGTCCCCATGGGGCGGGAGGACGGCAAGCTCAAGGTGATCATCACCGACCCGCTGGACCTGGAAACCCTGGACATGCTGCGGTTCCGCCTGAACTGCGACCTGGCCCCGGTGCTGGCGTCGCGGACGAAGCTGCGGAACTACGTCGAGCAGTTCGCCCGCAGCGACGTCAGCATCGACCAGGCGGTCCGGGACGTGTCGACCGACGTCAGCATCGACACGGTCGGGGACGAGGACGGCGGGCCGGAGGAAAAGCTCGATGAAAATGCCGCCCCGATTGTCCGTCTGGTTAACATGATCATCACCGAGGCGGTGAACATGCGGGCGTCGGACATCCACATCGAGCCCATGGCCAACCGCGTCCGCGTCCGCTACCGCGTGGACGGGGTCTGCATGGAGCGCGACAACATCCGCAAGCGCATGCAGGGCCCGGTCCTCAACCGCTTCAAGATCCTTTCGGGCATGGACCTGGCGGAAAAGCGGATGCCCCTCGACGGCCGCATCAAGATGCGCATCGGCAATGGCGACGTCGACTTCCGCGTCTCGTCGATCCCCGCCTACCACGGGGAGAGCATCGTCCTGCGTATTCTGCGTCCCGAGAGCGCCAAGCTCGGCGTTCGGGCGCTGGGGCTGGAGCAGGAAGACTACGACGCCTTCCAGCAGATGATCAAGCGGCCCAACGGCGTGTTCCTGGTTACCGGTCCCACGGGGTCGGGCAAGACGACCACGCTGTACGCGGCCATCAACGAACTCAACCGGCCCGACCGCAAGATCATCACCGCGGAGGACCCGGTGGAGTACAACTTCACCGGCGTGAACCAGGTTCAGGTGAACGAGACCATCGAACTCTCCTTCGCCAGGATACTTCGAGCCATGTTGCGCCAGGCGCCTAACGTGATCCTGGTGGGCGAGATTCGCGACAAAGAGGTGGCTGAAGTGGCCATCCAGGCCGCTCTGACTGGACACTTGGTTTTCAGTACACTCCACACGAACGATGCCCCCTCCGCAATCACCCGTCTGGTCGACATGGGCGTCAAGCCCTTCCTCGTCGCCAGCAGTATCCAGGCGGTCCTGGCCCAGCGGCTCATCCGCGTAATCTGCAAGGAGTGTCGCCAGGAGGATCCGAACGTCGATCCGCGCGTCCTGCGGGCCCTGGGGTTCACCGAGGCGGACATCAAGGCCTCAACCTTTTATCGTGGCGCGGGTTGCAGCACGTGCGGCGGGTCGGGATACCGTGGGCGGCAGGGCATTTTCGAGATGATGGAGATGGACTCCACCCTCCGCGAGCTGGCCTTCAACCACGCGCCGCTGACGGAGATCCGCAAGGCGGCCCGGGCCGGGGGCATGCGAAGCCTCCTGGAGGACGGCCGGGCGAAGATCCGCAACGGCGTCACCACGCCGGAAGAGCTGATCCGCGTGACGCAGACCTCGGACCTGACGGCGGAATAACCCCAGAGCCCTTAACAGTCCCAACCGTTTGAAAACAAAATAGTTGTGTGCCTGCCGGACCCCGGGAGCCCTCGCTTTCGGTGGCCGGGCAGGAGGATCCGGTGTGATAATGCACCTGGGAGAGGAAAACTAGATGGCTGCGATTCACATTGACAGATTGCTTGAGACGTGCATCAAGCGGGGTGCCAGCGACCTGCACCTCCACGTGGGCCGGCGGCCCACGTTGCGGTTGCACGGGCGGCTGCGGCCGTTGGAGACCAAGGTCCTGGAGCCGGAAGACACTCTCGCCCTGATGAAGGCCATCACTCCCGAGCGAGCCCAACAGGAAATCCAGGAGCAGGGCGGTACGGATTTTGGGTTCGAGTTCGGCAAGGCCGGCCGCTTCCGTACCTCCGTGTACAACCAGCGGGGCAACATCTCGCTGGTGATGCGTCTGATCCCCTCCCGCCTCCTGTCCTTCGATGAGATCGGCCTGCCGGAAATCGCGCGGGTCGTCTGCCGCCGCCCCCGCGGCATGTTCCTCGTGACGGGCCCGACGGGCTCGGGCAAGACGACGACGCTGGCGACGATGATCGACTACGTCAACACGGAGTTCGACCGCCACATCATCACCGTCGAAGACCCGATCGAGTACTACCACGATCACAAGAAGTCGATCGTCTCGCAGCGCGAGGTCGGGGTCGACATCCCCAGCTTCGCCGAGGCCCTCCGCCGCTCGCTCCGTATGGACCCCGACGTGATCCTCGTCGGGGAGCTTCGCGACCTGGAGACGATTGAATCCGCCCTTCGCGCCGCGGAGACCGGCCACCTGGTGTTCGGGACGCTGCACACCACCAGCGCCCAGGGCACCGTCACGCGTATCGTGGACCAGTTCCCGGTCGATCAGCAGGAGCAGATCCGCGTGCAGCTCGCCTCCTCCCTGATCGCCGTGCTCTCCCAGACCCTTCTGCCGCGCGTGGACATCCGAGGCATGACCGCGGCCTTCGAGTTCCTGTACGTCACCCCTGCCGTCGCGAACCTCGTCCGCGAGAACAAGGTCTTCCGCATCCCGTCGGCCATCCAGACGGGGCGGAAGTTCGGCATGCAGTTGCTGGACGAGCACCTGTTCCGCCTGTTCGCCGAGGGCAAGATCTCCGAGGAGGATGCCATCGACCGCAGCCAGCAAGCCGGGGAAATGCAGGAGAAGATCGAGGCGTTCCGGGCCGGGAAGTACGTTCCCCCCACGGAGCAGGATCAGGGTTCCGACGACCAGGCGGCAGGCTGAGGAGGTAGCGACCCATGGGAATGACACCGGATATCGCGGAATTCAAAAAGCGGGTGACGATCGACGAACTCCGCGGGCGGCCGCTGGGGCGCGTGCTGCTCAAGCTCGGGTGCGTGACGCGGGAGCAGGTCAACGAGGCCCTGGAGATCAAGAAGGACAAGGGCGGCACGATCGGGCAGATCATGGTGGACCTCGGGCACATCTCGGACAAGACCCGCGCGTTGGCGATGGGATTCCAGTCCGGGATGGAGTACGTGGACCTGAGTTCCATCGACGTGCCCCCCGAGGTCGTGCACCAGATCCCCGCCCAGATGGCCACGACGTACCGCATCATCCCGCTGGACTTCGATCAGGAGACCAAGCGGCTGACGGTGGCGTTGGACTCGGCGGAGAACTTCCAGGCGACGGACGACCTGCAGACGCTGATGGGCTTCCGCGTCACGGCGAAGATCTGCGAGCCCGAGCAGCTCGACTCGGCCGTCCAGAAGTACTACGGGACGGGCGACGAGAAGCTCAGCGACCTGTTCAACGAGATCGCCGGGGACGATGACTTCGATGCCCTGGAGAACCGCGGGGAGAGCATCGACCTGGACACCATCAAGGAGATGGCGGACTCCAACCCCGTCCGCCGCCTGGTGAACATGGTGCTCTGGGAGGCCATCCGCAACCGCTCGTCCGACATCCACTTCGAGCCCTTCGAAGACGAGTTCAAGATGCGCTACCGCATCGACGGGGTGCTGTACGAGATGCTCCCGCCCCCCAAGTCGATCGCCGTCGCCATCGCCTCCCGCATCAAGGTCATGGCCAACCTCGACATCGCCGAGCGCCGCCTGCCCCAGGACGGCCGCATCGAGCTGGTCGTCCGCGGGGCCCCGGTGGACCTCCGCGTCTCGGTGCTCCCGACCATGTTCGGGGAGAGCGTGGTCATGCGTGTGCTCGACCGGTCGAACGTCTCGCTGGACCTCGACCGCATCGGGTTGCGCGAGGACGACCAGCGGATCTTCCGGCAGTTGATCAAGCGGCCCAACGGGATCGTCATCGTGACGGGCCCGACGGGTTCGGGCAAGACGACGACGCTGTACTCCGCCCTCAACGACCTCAACGACGTCGAGGTGAAGATCCTCACCAGCGAGGACCCCGTCGAGTACGACATCGACGGGCTCGTCCAGGTGCAGATCAACGACGAAATCGGCCTGACGTTCGCGCGGTGCCTGCGGCACTTCCTGCGGCAGGACCCGGACGTCATCCTCATCGGGGAGATCCGCGACCTCACGACGGCCGAGATCGCCGTCCAGTCCTCGCTGACGGGCCACCTGGTGTTCTCCACCCTGCACACCAACGACGCCCCCTCCTCCATCGCGCGTCTGCTGGATCTCGGCCTCGAGCCGTACCTCGTGACGGCGACGCTGGAGGGGATCGTCGCCCAGCGCCTGGTGCGAACCATCTGCAGCCGCTGCAAGGAGGAGTTCACGCCCACCGAGGAGATGCTGTACGAACTGGGCCTCACGCCCGACCAGATCTCCGGGCGGACCTTCTTCCGCGGGGCCGGGTGCGAGTACTGCCGCAACACGGGCTACAGCGGCCGAATGGCCATCTTCGAGATCATGGTGATCGACGACGAGCTGCGAGAGTTGATCATGAAGCGGAGCAGCACGAACCTGCTGCGGCAGGCGGCGAGGAAGCGCGGCATGCGAACGCTGCGAGAGAGCGGGTTGATGGCGATCTACGACGGGCAGACCACGATCGAAGAGGTCGTGGGGCAGACCATCGAAGAAGAGATGGAATAAGCCTACAGGAGTACTGCAATGCCGGTATACACCTACGAAGCAATGAACAACCTCGGTCAGTCCGTCAAGGACCAGATCGAGGCGGGCTCCAGCGAGGACGCCATCGCCAAGATCCGGGCGATGGGGTTCTTCCCCACCAAGATCAAGGAGCAGGCCGGCAAGAAGGGCCCCGCCAAGGGCGCCGGCCGGGGCGGCCAGCAGGCCCAGGCGCGCGGCGGCAAGGGCGGGGCCGGGGCCCGCCGCACCGCCGGGAAAGTCTCCGCCAAGCTCCTCACCCAGTGCACCCGCCAGCTCTCCACCCTCGTCGACGCCGGCCTGCCCATCCTGCGGTCCCTCCGCATCCTCGAACAGCAGCAGAAGCCCGGCATGATGCGCGTCGCCATCCGCGTCGTCGCCGATGACGTCGAGGCGGGCTCCAGCCTCTCCGAGGCGTTCAGCCGCCACCCCAAGGCCTTTGACCGCCTCTACACCAACATGGTCAAGGCCGGCGAGGCCGGCGGCGTGCTGGACATCATCCTCCAGCGCCTCGCGGACTTCATGGAGAAGTCCCAGGCCCTCCGCCGCAAGGTCATCGGGGCCATGATCTACCCCCTCGCCGTCATCACCTTCGCCATGGTCATCGTCACCCTGCTGCTCATGTTCGTCGTCCCCAAGTTCAGCGAGATCTTCCAGGGCATGGGCGTCGCCCTGCCCACCGTCACGCAGTTGCTGCTGGACCTCAGCGCGTGGATCAGCGGCGGCGGGTGGCTCGCCCTCATCGGCGTCCCGCTTCTCGTCTTCGCCATCTTCCGCCTGTTGCGGCTGTCCGAGGGCGGGAGCTACTTCGTGGACCTGCTGAAGATCCGCATCCCCATCATGGGCCGCATCGCCTCCAAGAGTTCCGTCGCCCGCTTCTCCCGAACCCTGGGCACCCTCCTCGCCGCCGGCGTGCCCATCCTCGACGCCATCACCATCACCGCCGACACCGCCGGTAACGAGGTGTACGGCCGCGCGCTGCGGAAGGTCCGCAACGCCATCCGCGAGGGCGAGAACTTCGCCGCCCCCCTCCGCCAGGCCAAGCTCGTCGATGCCATGGTCGTCAACATGATCGACGTGGGCGAGGAGACCGGCGAACTCGACAAGATGCTCGAGAAGATCGCCGACAACTACGACGACGAGGTCGACACCCTCGTGTCGTCCATGACCTCGCTGCTCGAACCGGTCATGGTCATCACCCTGGGCGGGATCGTCGGATTCATCGTGCTCGCCCTGTTCATGCCCATGATCAGCCTGATCCAGAACGTGTCCGGCGGCTAACGGACCGAGACATCCGAGCGAAGACACGTGGAGACACCATGACCCTCCGCCACCAGACAGAGCGATTCCGCGACGCGACCCGCCAAGTGCGGGCGGCGGGATCGCTCTGTCCGGGGCGAGGAATCACGCAGATATAGGCTCCGCAGGAGCGGGCCAGAAAGGACGTGCGATATGAGGCACGGGAACCGAGGGATACGCGGCGGCGGCCGCGGGTTCACGCTTGTCGAGCTGATGGTGGTCATCACGATCATCGGGCTGCTGGTGGGGTTGATGGCGCCGGCGATGACGGCGATCCGCCGCGCGGCGATGGAGGCGCGGTGCAAGGCCCGCATCGGCGAGCTGAGCAACGGGTGCCTGCAGTTCTGGGAAGACAACAAGCTCTACCCCGCGCAGGACTACACGTCCAAGCTGGGAAAGACAGGCCAGGGCGTCGTCAGCGGGGCGTCGGCGATGAGCGCGGCCCTGTTCGGGTACGACTATCCCATGGGCCGCCATGGCAATCTTGATAACGTGATGGCACCGTATGCCGTCACCATCCGCCAGGTCGCCATCAGCAAGTACGCCCAGTTGGACTCCGCGCAAGACTTCTGCGCCAGGGACAACATGGCCACGATGAGCGATCGGTGGAGCGGCCAGCCGATGCCGATCCTGTACTACCCCTCGCGGCCCGGCGTGAAGGGGCTGGAGCAGTACGTGGAGAATGACAACATCGCGCACACGGAGGGGGTCACGTGGAAGCGAGGCACGAGCACCAAGTTCCATGACTACATCGCCAACAAGGTCCTCGGCGGCGGCGTGCCGTACAACGACCAGAAGTTCCTGATCATCGCCGCCGGATCGGACCGCAAATACGGGACCTCCGACGACATCACCAACTGGACCCGGGAGGAGTAGCGCCATGCACGCCACCACCCCACGTTCCTCCTCCCGCCCCCGCGGGGGGTTCACCATCGTCGAGCTGACGCTCACCGTCGCCATCATGACGCTGATCTCCACGGCGATGCTGATCTCCTACTCGCGCTACGTGAACCTCGCGCGGAAGTCGGCGACCCGGGCCACCTTCCAGCAGATCGACTCGGCGGTGTACCTGTACGCCTCCGACAACGACAACCAGTTCCCGCCCAGCCAACTCAACGGCGTGGCCGGTGCGCAGTGCCTGCCGATCTTCATCGCCGGATGCGTGGGCGATGAGGGCGGCGACAACACGCCCTCCGAAAAGTGGCGGAACAGCAAGGGCGTCGTCGCCGACGACGGCAAGGAGGGGTTCGGGTACCGCAAGGTCGCCCGCGGGCGCGTCTACGGGCCGTACAACGGCGTGGAGCAGATCCCGCTGAAGAAGCCCGACGGGGTGGATACGGCCTACCCGGTGTTCTACGACTCCTTCGGGGGGATCATCTTCTACTACCGCTGCGATCGCTCCGTGCTCCAGTCGAACTACAACCAGGCCTACCAGATCAGCGACCACGACTCCAGCAAATGGGCAGGGAACAAGGGCCCGATCACGCCGGGCAACGCCTACTTCAAGAACATCTCCATCGACGAGGGCGAACCCCGCTACTTCCGCACCGACTTCACCCTCTGCTCCTGGGGGCCCAACGAGCGGTGGCAGAACCCCACGAACCCGGCCAGCGACGACAACACCAACTTCGATTTCGCCAGAAAGTAGAGAGCCAGCCATGCGGTATCGACAGCACTATCACGACCGAGCGGCGGAACGGGGCCGGGGGGAGCGCGGCGGCATGACGCTCGTCGAGCTGCTGGTGGTCCTTTTCGTGATCGCCATCCTCGTCTCCCTGGTGGTGGGCGTCTCGTCGTACATCACCACCCGCGTCTCCATCTCCCAGACCCAGGCGACCCAGACCGTGGTCAACGGGGCCATCCAGGCCTACGTGAAAGCGCAGGACGCCCCCCCCGCCCATCCGACCAGCGCACTCTACGACGTCATCCTGCAGGGCGACTCGGAGATGATCTGGAAGACCGAGCTGCAGTGGGAAGAGCAGGATGTCCGCGCCTACGTCCGCAGCCTCTGCCTGTTCCACCAGCTCGTCCACGTGCCCGAGTCGGCGCGGGAGCTGCAGCACCTGGGCGTGGGGGAGGCCCTCGAACAGGTCAGCCTGGTGAGCGGCAACCCGGCATCCAACTACACCGGGCTGGTCTACACCACCTGGTTCAAGGAGTGGGAGTCGGACTGGGGCCGGGACGCCAACGCCCCGCCCCGCGCGTTCATGGACGGGTTCGGCAAGCACATGGACTACAAGAGGAACGAGGGGCTCGGCGGCAACCCCGTCCTCATCTCCGCCGGAGAGGACGGGCGGTTCGGGGACCGCGGCAGCGACAGCCCGATCCTCCGAAACGCCGTCGCCGACAACGTACGCTCCGACAACCGCAACCAGTAGCCCCTCGGGGAGAGCAGAACGTGAATACCTATACGACACTCCGATCCCGGCCGGGCTTCACGCTGATGGAACTCATGATCACGCTGATGCTCATCGCCCTGCTGGCGGCGTTGGCGCTGCCGACGGTGATGACCCTCTTCAACTCCGGGGCCGAGGAGCAGGCCGTCAACATCCTCACCGCCCAGATCAACGCCGCCCGCTCCCTCGCCATCCGCAAGAACACCTACGCCGGCGTCCACGTCCAACTCGCCGACAAGGCCCTCGACATCCCCTTCGACACCAACGACCCGCGCGAGCGGAAGTACGTGTGCTACTCGGCCGTCGTCTGGGCCGATCCGTCCGCCGCCTCCCAGGCCGCCGGGGATCAGATCAAGTTCCGCATCGCCCCCAACTACCAGCCCATCCGCATGCCCCGCACCATCGCCTTCGGGGTGGTGGCGGCCCCGTTCGTCAACCCGGACGAGGAAAAGGAGCCGTACACCACCGCTCTGCTGACCCATCGGTTCGACGCGTCGGACATGTCGGGGCCTGACTACATCCGCGAGTTCACCACCTTCACCATCGTCTTCAGCCCCTCCGGGCAGATCCTCAACCGGCTGCCCACCGGCGATCTGGAGTTCGCGGAGATCAAGCCGGAGGAGTCCGGCGGGCCCGAAGTGGACCCGTTCATCGACGACGACGACCCCAAGACCGAGGCCAGCCTCTGGAACCGCGACTGGGCGGAGCAGTACCAGACCGACTACAACACCGGGGACGATGACACCAAGCTGGCGCAGAACAGGTCCCGCCGCCTCGCCCGGACGGTCGTCGTGTTCGACGTCGTCTACCTCATGCAGATGCCCCGATCGTACCTGACCGCCGACAGCAAGACCGTCTACCCGCGTGCGGACCACATGAACGCCACGGGCGGCTACCTCGCCATCAACCCTCATACCGGGCAGTTGCTGCCCAGGGAGTAACGGCCATGAGAACCAATCCTCGAACGACGCGTGCGCCGCGATACGGCTTCTCGCTCGCCGAGATGGTCATCGCCCTGGCCATTCTCGGGGTGGGCCTGAGCATGCTGCTCTCCCTCTTCCCCGCCGCCATCGTCGAGACCGCCTCGTCCACCAACCAGACCATGGGCTCGCTGATCTGCCAGAACGGGCTCACCATGGCCAAGAGCGCCCTGACCTCCGACCTGCTGCTGTCGCGAAAGCCCAGTACGGACGAGCAGCCCCACAACGGGTGGATGCGGGTGCAGGAGGTCCGCGAAGCGTGGACCAACCTGGTGAACCTGGGGGACCGGCGGTATCCCGTGCAGGCGATCGCCAAGACGACCACGCGCGGCGTGGTGATCCTGGCGCGCAAGGTCAACGCGGACGTGAACGACCACCGGTGGCAGCTCATCGCCGTCTCCTATGCGAAGAAGAACGCCACCGGGACGACGGTGCGCGGCCTGTACCCCACGGATACCCCCGAAGCCCATCCGAAATCCTACATCACCCAGGACATCGATCGGAATGAGAAGCGGTTCACCGTGACGGGCAACCGGCGGCTCTTCTTCAAGAAGGGCGGCGTGGTGATTGACTGCAGCCAGGGCAGTTCCGGGGAGTTCGCACGCATCGCCGAAATCGAGCGTCTAAGCGAGAGCGAAAACCGCGTGACCCTGGACCGGGCCTTCAGCCGCGACGTCAGCCGGGTGATCGTGATCGAGGAGTACAAGGGCGCCGCCCTGGTCACCGACGGCGATAGCGCGGTGATGAACGTGATGAGTATCGAAACGATTCTCCCGAAGAACTGACCGCCAGCCTCATGGAGGTGAGCACAATGCCTCACAACACACAGACAGACCGTGCGAATCCCAGTCGCCGGCACGCAGCGCGCGGGTTCACGATGCTGGAGCTGCTGGTGGCGACGTCGATCCTGACGCTGATGGTGCTGATCGTCGGGTCGCTGCTGTCCGCGAGCCAGTCCCTCGCCCGCAAGGGCCACACGAAGATGCGCGCCAACGCCGCCGCCGTCAACCTCGCCGAGACCATCCGCGAGGACATCCGCCGCATCTCCCGCCACGGGTTCCTCAGCATCACCCGCAAGGACGAGCAGGCCGTTATGCTGATGACCGTCGCGGGCCCGACCGCGAGCATCCGGGCCGCGGGGAAGGTGGGCACCGAGGCGCTGGTCATCTACTGCTTCTCGGCCCCCGTCCAGAACGACAATGTCAAGGCCGACAAGGTCTGGGCCCACGTCCTGCGGATTCCGGTTCTGCTGATGGGCCCGGGGAACCCCAACGACCCGGACCTCAGCGTCGCCCACATGTTCAACGTCCAGCGGCTGCCGCGCGGCCTGGACCGCACGGCCGGATCCCCCAGCTACAGCAACATCACCACGATCCAGGACATGAACGAACTGGTGGACTACTTCATCCACAACAAGGTCCCGTACACCGGCAACCCGGACGACCTGAAGGTGCCCCCCAGCACCGCCAAGGCCGCCCTGGAGTCCTGGCGCGTCGCCGCCAACGAGTGCAAGGAGTTCCGCATCCAGTGGACGGACGGGCTGCACCCGACCACGACTCCGCTCAGATGGTACGGCCCGCTGGTCTCGCCCAATCGCCCCACGGCGAAGGCGGACCTCCCCAAGGTCACGGGGTGGACGAGTTCGCACGCGTGGGCCAAGACCGGCGCGGGCGACTACTACACCGAGTTCAACGCCGTCAAGAGCGGCTCGCCCATCTACCGCGTGCTCTGGACCCGCGAGAACCTCAACGACTGGCCCCGCGCGGTTCGGATCCGCTACAAGATGTCCCCGACCACCCTCTCCCCCGAGCTCAAGGCCGCCGGGCTGGACAAGACCTCCGCGGACGCGGCGGAGAGGGACGACGCGAAGAACGGCGTGGGATTCTACGAGATCATCTGCCCGATCAAGCACTGATCGGATTGCGAGGTTTGCCATGCACACGACTACACGCACGCGACGAGGCTCGGCCCTGATCATGGTGGTGGGCTTGCTGTCCATCATCGCGATGATCGGAACGGCGTTCTACCTCACCAGTCACATGGAGAACGAGCAGTCCGCGGTGATCGCGTCACGGGTCCCCATCGGCCCCATTGCCGAGGGCGTCCTCTCGCAGGTCCTGCTCAAGCTGTCGGACGATCTGCACATCGATCCCGTGGACACCACCATCGAGGTGGGCCCGTACACCGACCTGTCCGATCCGAACGTGGATCTCGTCAAGACCTGGCTGGAGTTCGTCGACGCCCCCGGGATGACGACGGACCCGCACCTGGCGTGCACCACGCCCCTTCCGGAAGCCTTCCCCACGTGGCGCCACCTCACAGACCTCGTCGGGAACGGCATGTCGGTCGAGTACGTGAGCACCAGCGCCGACGAGCTGAGCGACACGGACGGGTACGATCCCCTCCCGACCCAGGCCGATCCCACCGCCAAGCGCGAGAAGGACGCCGTCCGCCTCCGCACCGGCTGGACCGATTCCACCGGGCTCGAGTACTTCTACGCCGTCCGCGTCACCGACCTGTCCGGCCTGCTGTGCCTCAACACCGCCTCGGGCCCCGACACCACCGACACCACGCTCAAGACCTCCCAGCCGGCACTGGTCGATCTGCGGAAGTTCTTCGTCAGCAAGAACGTGCAGGGCGTGTTCGACAACCTCAACGACTGGCGGTTCGGAACGCTGACGGACGACAAGAAGAAGCTCAAGCACCTGCACGAGATCCTGGGGACGCACGTGCTCCGTCCGCTGGATCCCTTCGCCGAGAATCCGGAACTGACCCCCGTGCGGCAGTGCTTCCCCTACACCCCGGGCGAGGAGGTCTGCCTCCGCTACCTGGGCGGGGGGACCGGGACCAACGCCACCGACATCTCCCAGAACGGGCGCGTCTGGGCCGCCATGGGCAGCCGCCTCGGCACCCACCAGTACCCCACGGCCCGGCGGCTGCTGACGACCATGAACTCGCAGCGGCCCGTGATGCGGTTCCAGGAGAAGCGGAGCCTGACCCACACGCCCGACTTCTACTACCGCTACTGCCTGACGAACAAGGTGCTCAAGGGCGACCAGCCGGCGGAGCGGGAGAGGCTGTACTACGTGCTGGAGCACTTCCTCAAGGAGACAAGCCCCGCCACCAGCGAGATCGAACGCCGCAAGGCCGCCACGCATTTCGTCGCCAACCTCTGGGCGCGGTACGGGCAGCACGAGAAGTACGACAACGCGACGGAACACTCCGAGGATCCCAACTACCCGTGGGTCTTCGCCTGCCCCCATAACGACCCCGGCGATCCCAGCAGCAACTATACGGCGTACGGCATGATCCGCCGGCCGGTGATCACCGAAGCCTACGCGGTCTACAGCCCCGACACCGCCGATCCGGCGACCGGCGTGCCCGCGAATGACTGGTACTGGGGCTGCGCCATCGAGATCTGGAACCACGACAAGTATCCCATCGACCTGAGGACCTACCGCGTCCGCCTCGGCGATGGGACGTGGAAGTCCCTGGCCAACGTGAAGCTCAAGGCCAACGAACGCTACGTGATCTACGACGTCGGGTCCGGGGAGAACGCTCCCAGAAAGACGGCCGACGCCATCTTCGCCGACTGGGACCAGGTCCCCAACAAGGAGCAGATCGCCGGGTTCGACTTCGGGGACAGCGGCAAGACGGTCCTGCTCGCCGAGGAGTGCCTGAAGGACTCCAGGACCGAATGGATCGCCGCCGACCAGATGGCGGACCTCTCGTACTCGACGGCGACCTCCACGGATCCCGCCGATCCCAACGCCCCCGCCCTCAACATCCGCGTGTGGAAACGGGACGATCACCCCGACCGGCAGCGGTTCAACGTCGCCGACGCCGTCATCGACGATTCGCCCGACACCGAAACCAACGCGCATACGCTGGGGCGCCCCAACACCCTGTCTTCCGCGGAGCACGACAAGCTTGACGACTTCGTCCAGTTCCCCGTCGCCATCGACGACCGCAGCAACGGGTTCCGGTCGATCGGCGACCTGTTCCCCGTCTACTGGGCCGGCCCCAGCCGCGCCGGGGCCCCCACTGACCCCGATCCCGAGATCCTGCCCTTCAGCATGAACATCCGAACCGGTCCGATGCAACTGGCGAGCAACGGCAGCACGATCTATGCGGGGCGGCTGAACCTCGTTCCGCCCGAGATTCCCAACCCCACCACCCCCGGGCGCGGCCAGGGCCGCGGGGGCCTCTACCCCGACCTGCCCGTCGCCTGCCTCCTGGGCGAGTTCATCACGATGACGCCGCTGGACGACCGCGTCACGCCCCAGCGCACCTACGGGTTCATCAATATCAACACGGCCCCCGCGGAGGTGCTCGCCCACCTGCCGTTCCCGGAGACGATCAAGCTCGCCTCCGGGTCGGAGGTCCAGATCAGCGCGGCCACGGCGGCCGAGTACATCTACGAGTATCGCGAGCTGCGCGGACGCTACCACGACGATCACAACGTCCCCGGGGACGGCCGGGCCAGTGCGGTCGTGAAGAACGCCCGCGCGCTGCCGGGCACCTCGAACGTGTGTGCGGAGAAGTGCTTCCTGACGCCCGGGGAGGTGGCCATCCCTCTCGGCCATTACGCGGCCTTCGCCCTCGGCTGGCCGGCCAGGGCGGATGACCCCAACACCGCCGACATGCTGAACACGGCCCACCCCACTGCCGATTCGCTCCTGAAAGACCCCGATTTCATCCAGGTGCGGGATCAGCTCTACGCCTCCATCGCCAACATGATCACCACGCAGAGCAACACCTACGCGGTGACGATCAGCGTCGACGTCGGCACGCCCGCCAATCCCAAGGTCGCCAACTCCAAGGTGGTGATCCAGTACTCGCAGAAGTACCTGGCGATCATCGACCGCAGCAACTGCGATAAGGCCAGTGACCGCCCGACCGTCGTGCTGTTCTGCCGAACCGAGTAGTCCACGAATTGCACGAATTGCACGAAGGACGCGGGTGGCACGGATGACACGAAGAGGCTGAGCGGCGGACAACGCCGCGAGCCGCAAGCCCCGATCGCCGCTCGGGGATTCTGGAAGCCCAGGGGGAGCTTCCGGGATCCTCGAGCGGCGATTCTTTATTGGCCCCCACCTGCTCTGTCTCGACCCTCTGTTCCGGGGCCTCCCGGGGGCCGCCGTGCCCCCGAGCATGCGATCTTTCTTGGTAGACGACGGATCGGCCCCGGACCGACGGCCGCGGATCGGGCCGGTTCCCAAGGGTCGAGACAGAGCAGCCCCCACCCGGTTCGCCGCCGCCCTGCTGGGCACGGCGGCGGCCTCCGCTCGCGGGCGCCAGTGCGCAAATCATGGCGAGGTCCGCTTCCTCAGTTGCCCCCAGGCGGCCTCCGCTTGCGGGCGCCAGTGCGCAAATCCGAAGTGCACAAGCCCGAAGGGCTTTCAGAGCCGTAGCCCAGGGCCCAGCGCAGCGCCGCCCTGGGTACGGGCGATGGGGGTTTCCCGCCCTGAAAGGGCCCAAGAGCGCCCAGGCATTCTCTTGTGCCCCTTCAGGGCGAACACTCGTGGAACGGCGGACCCAGGGCGGCGGCCTGCGGCCTTGCCCGGGGCTACGGCTCTGGCAGCCCTTTGGGCTGCGGACTTCGTAAACCACGGCGCTCGCTTACCGTAGCCCACGGCACTCGCTTACCGTAGCCCGGGGCATCCGCTTATACGCATCCCAGGTGATTCTCGGGCAGCGTCGATTGGACGTGGTTGCTCCGCTGCGCTCCGCAAACCACGGCACCCACCCGAGAATTGAGTGGAACGCGTATAAGTGGAACCCGTCTTACCGAGCCGGAGCCTTGGGCTTGGGCAAGATGCGCTACTGCTCGAAGTGCAGCTTGTGGTACTGGTTGAAGGCGTAGTAGACGACGTTGATCCCGAGCATGTGGGCGGTGGCGACGGCGTGCTTGTTCGCGCCGCTCGACCCCTCCTTCCACAGGTCGTTGATGTCCCCGGGATGGTAGAAGACGACCCATCGCCCGCCGTGCTTCATGCCCAGCGCCCGCGTCCCGTCGTGGTGCCAGAACGACGGAGCCCCGTTGGGGAACGTGTAGGGCTCGCGGTAGATGATGTCGTCGTTGGGGATGTCGATCCACGGCTTCCCGGGCAGGACCTGCTTCATGAGGTTGCGGAAGTGGTGCCCGAACGCCCCCCCACCGCAGTCCGCGAAAAGCATGCCGCCCTCCTCCAGCAAGTACCAGCGAAGGGTTTCGATCTCGGACTTGGTCATGTGGATGGCCCCGCGGCCGGTGATGAAGACGAAGGGCGGGGCGGCGTTCTTCTTGAACCGCCGCAGCTTGGACACCGGGATGTGCTCGGTGTTTTTGGCGATGGGAATGCCCGCGCGGTTGTGGGCCTCGATGAGGAAGTTGTAGTCGGCGCCCTGGCCCATGTCCTGATACCAGTCGCCCCCGCCGTACTCCAGGCGGATGAAGCGGAGCATGCCCCCGTCCTTCCCGAACGGCCAGCCGCCCTGCTTGCCCCCGCCCTTGCCCAGCTTGCCGGCCCCGATGGCGGTGACCTCGTACTCCACCCGCGTCATCTCCTCGATCTCCTCATCGATCTTGGACTCGTCGATGTCGGGGCGGTAGTAGATGATCGGGCTGTTCATGTTGAGGACGACCTTGTCGACCTTCTTGGGCTTGATGGGCTTGATGCGGACGGCCTGCGCGACGGCGGGCGTCCCGCTGCCCGGGGGCAGGTTGTACTCGTCGAGCAGGCAGCCCCACATGAGGACGAAGGGCAGGATGACGGCGGCGACGTGGAGGAACGTCGCCCAGTAGTTGCTCGTGCGGTAGCGGGGGTCGTCCCCGTGCGTTTGCAGGTTCTTGAGCAGCCGGTCGGCGGCGGTCTCCTCGGGGGTCGCGTCGCCCGTGTAGTGCTCGCGGACGGCCCGCAGGGAGACGGCGAGCATGGTGAGGGCGGCGTAGAACATGGCGGGGACGGCGAACAGGAAGCCCGCCACCCACAGTTCGTCGCGGAAGGGTTTGTCGAAGATCGCCTTGTCGTACGCGTGCAGGGCGCGGGGCAGGCGGTCGAGGAGGAAGGCCGCCAGGACCCACACCGCCGCCGACGCCCCGGCGGCGAGGCGCATGACCACCAGCGACAGCCGCTGCCGCCACAGCGCCAGCAGCGCCCCGGCGGCACACAGGGCGGCGAGGACGGACCCGGCGGTCACGAGGCGGGCGAGGGCGGCGAGTTCCTCGACGTCCCGGAAGGGTTGGGGGCCGGTGCTGTCCTGCGCGTCCGGCAGACGGGCCATGACCGCCAGCACCTGCTGTCCGGCCACCCGCCACAGCAGCAGCACGGGCACGACGCCCGCCAGCATCAGCAGGGCCATCCTGGCCCGCAGGGGCGTGCGCTCCAGTACCCAGTGCATGCCGCGTGCGACGTACCCCAGGGCGCAGGCCGTCCCGTGGTGGATCTGGGTCAGGACCAGGGCGAGCAGATCGGAGAGCTGCTGCGACCAATCCTCGCGTTGTGGGCGTTTCTGCAGGCGCATCTACGACTTTCGCAGGGGGCGGGGGCTACCGCAGCATGTCATCGAGGCTGTCGAGGGACGCATCCTCCGGCCGCTCGTCGGAGGTCTCGGTGACCGCCCTCTCGATGGCCGACTGCCCGCGGACATTGGCGGCGGGCCTGGCGGGCTGGGAGGCGGCGGCGGCCTCGGCGGCGGCCTGTTTCTGCTTCATGGCCTCGCGGAGTTCGGCGGTCTTGGCGGCCTTGGCCGCGGCGGCCTTCTCCTCGCGCTCGACCTTTATGGCCTGCTTGGGATAGAGCGTACCATACTGGACGCACTGGGCGATGAAGCCGATCGACGTCGCCCCCACCAGGACCACGTGCACGATGATCGCGATCATCAGGGCGTTGCCCATGCGCGAGTCGCTCACGTTCCGCATCAGTTCATCGGGGTGGATGGCGCCCGATTCCAGGTTCGGTTTGCTGTTCTTCTGTTCCATGGTTCGTCTGATTCCTCCGCCCCGGCGGGTCCGGGGGCGGGTTCCTGTCTGCAGGCGGGTGCTACTCTGATTCGCCGATCTCTCCGACGAGGCTCATGTTGGCGTCGGTCTTGCTCAACGCCAGGAGGACCGGCCCGTAATCCTTCTGCTTCAGTTTCTTGTCGATCCGCACCATCACCTCGCGCTCCTTGCGCCCCTCCAATAGGCCGCGAACGGTGCTCTCGACGATCCCCACGCTCATCTCGTCCCCGTCCACGAAGACTATGCCCTCCTCGTCGACCATCACGGACACGGGGGGCAGGGGGCTGGGCAGGCGGGCGATGTCGGGGGAGACGGGCGGCTCGCTGGTGACGTTCTTCTCCTTCATCGTCGAGGCGAGGATGAAGAAGATGATCAGCAGGAAGGCGATATCGCCCATCGAGGCGATGGGGACCATGATCCGCGGGCGCGTGCGTCGCCGGTCGAACTTCACTGCCCACCTCCGGACGACTCCGCCCCGCCGCCGCTCCCCCCGCCCTGCTGGTCCTCCCCGCGGTCGATCAGGGCCAGAACGCCCCCGGCGCGGGTGATGGCCATGGTGACCTCGTAGTAGTGCTGCCAGGACACCTCGGGGCTGCTGTCCACCACGACGACGCGGTCCTGCTCGGCCTTTTTGGGGAAGTCCTCCTGCATCAGCCGCTCGCGGAGGCTCATCATGGTCAGTTGCTCCGCCCTCTCGCCGTAGCGGATCTCCAGCCCCCCCGTCCCATCGGGCCGCAGGTTCACCGTCGGGTACTCGACCTGCTTGGACTGGTCGGGCGTGCCCGAGGGAATGGCGATCTCCTCCCCGGCGGGCTTGACCAGCTCGGTGGTGAGGATGAAGAAGATGATGAGGAGGAAGGCGACGTCGGCGAACGAGCCGACGTTGATCTCCGGATCCTCGCGATGTCTGCGGCGCATCCTCATGCGGGGATCAGCCCTTCGCGGCGGCGTGTTCGAGGGTGATGAAGTCGATCAGCTCGGTGGAACTCTCCTCGATCGCGAGCCAGTAGCGGTCCACCTTGCGGGAGAAGATCGAGTGGGCGACGACGGCGGGGATGGCGATGAGGAGCCCGGCGGCGGTGGTGATGAGGGCCTCGGCGATGCCCGCCCCCACCCCGCCGGCGTCCATGCCCATCTCGGCCATCACGGTGAAGGCCCCGATCATGCCCGTCACGGTCCCGGTCATCCCCAGCAGCGGGGAGACGGTGGCGATGAGCGTGAGGAGGTTCATCCGCTTTTCGAGGGCCTCGATGACGTGGGGGGCGTAATCGCTCATGGTGCGGGTGACGTTGCCCTCGATCTCCGCCACGGGGCGGTTGAGCTGCATGAGGCGGCGGAACTTGTGCAGCCCCACCAGCAGCACGGCCGCCACGGGCCCCTTGAACCGCTCGCACTCGGCGATGGCGTCGTCGACCTGGTTCTGCTCGAGCAGTTCGATGACGCGATAGCGCAGGGCGTTGGCGTCGATGGAGGCGATGTTGAAGGCTCGGACGCGGTCGATGATCACGGCCAGGGCGACGATCGAGCAGGCGATCAGCCCGACCATCACGTACCCGCCGTCAATGATGTACTGCAGCATATGCTATCCTGTTCCTGAAGGTTCCCGTTACTCGCCGCCGCCGCTCGTCCCGAGCCTCGCGTCGATCACGTCGAGGTACTTCTTGGCCTGGGCGGCCATCTGGGGGTACTGGCTCATGAGCTGCTCGGCCTTGTCCTTGGCCATGGCGTAGTCGCCCATGCGGTAGGCGGCCGCGATCCACTGCAGCAGCATCTTGGGCAGGAAGGCGGCGTCCTGGTAGTCCTGGAAGACGCGCTCCATGAGTTCGACGGCCCGGGCGTAGTCCTTGGTCTCGATGTAGTACTTGGCGATCCACTCCAGCGCCTCCCCGGCGAAGGGCGAGTCGGGCCAGCTCTCGGCGCACTTGCGGTAGGCGAGCAGCGCCTTGCCCAGTTGCTGCGTCTTCTGCTGCTCCGTCTCCATCTTCGCCGCCGCCGCCTCCAGCAGCGCCCCGATATTGTACTGCGCCTCGGCCGCCAGGTCCGAATTCTGCAGCCGCGTGACCTCGGTGAAGATCCGCATGGCCTCCTCGGTCTCGCCCGCCTCCTTCTTGGCGACGGCGATCTTGAACAGGGCCTGGTCCACGAGGGACGAGTCGGGGAAGAGCTGCATGAGGGTGCGGCAGATGCCGATGGCCTCGGTGAGCTTGTCCTGCACGAGCAGCAGGTCCCACTTGACGCTGAAGGCCTCCTCGACGACGTCGCGGTCGAGCGACGCCTTGATGTGGACGCTGATGACCTCGTCGATGCGGTCGAGGCCCTCGGCGGCCTTCTCGAAGGCCTTGCTCTTGAGCCCCACCTCGCGGAAGATCTGCCCGAGCTTCAGGTAGATCTTGCCCTCAATGAGGTTCTTGCGGGCCTTGTCGCGGAGGCGCTCGACGACGTTCTGCTCGATCACCACGTCCTGGATCTGCCCGATGAGGAGCTTGGCCTTGGCGGAGATCTGCCGCGGGTCGCGGCCCATCATGTGCTGCTCGTCCACGTAGGTCACGACGATGTCGTCGCCCTGCAGCGACGCCAGCATGTCGTCGCCGGTGTTGATCGCCGACTCGTCCGTCACGATCGCCGTCACGATCTTCCCGACGAACACGCCCGTGTGCGGGCCCGTCTCGACGAGGTCGATCTCCAGTTCGTCGCGGCGGCGGATCTCCTCCCTGGGCGCCTCGAGGTCCACGTTCTGCGGGGCCTGCCCGTCGGCGAACTGCCGCACCGTGTACTCCGTGTGCAGCTTCACGCGGATGCGGTCGGGCTGATCCGTCCGGTCGCGGTCGAGGTCCTTCACGCGAAGGAAGCAGTCCTTGTCGCCGTACACGCCCTTGGTGTACTCCTTGTAGGCCCCGTCGGTGAAGCCCAGGGCGGCCGTGCCGACGAGCTGGATCGTCGCCAGGATCCTCTGGTCGATCTGCCCGTCCTGCGTGTTGCGGTCGGTGAAGACGACCTCGACCTGGTCGGCCCCGACGAACTGCAGGATCCCATCGCCCTTCTTCGGGGCGCCGAGTTCCGTGCGGATCGAGCCGATGTAGTGCTCCCCGGAGCGGCCCAGGGGCTCCAGGGTGATGACCTCCTCGTCGCCCGTCGCGGCGCGGAGGGCCACCTGGATGGCCTCGCCCTTGGCGGCGAGGACGACGAAGTCCTTGTCGAAGACCTTCACGTAGAGGCGTTGCCCGGCCTCGGCGTAGGTCATGGACTTCTGGTTGGGCGGGACGCTGGTCCCGACCATCTCCAGGGCCTCGATGGCCTTGGTCCATCGCCCGAGCTTGAAGTGGCACTGGCCGATGTAGTAGTAGGCCTCGTTGGCGTAGACGCTCCAGGGGTAGTCGTTGGTGACCTTCCGGAAGCTCATGAAGGCGTTGTCGAGGCGGTCGAGCATGAAGTAGCAGATGCCGAGCTGGTAGAGGGCCTCGGCCTGCTCTTCGGGGTCCTCGCTCTCCTCGACGTTCCGCAGGGCGCGGATGGCGAGGGGGAAGTTGTTCTCCTTGAGGTGCTGCTTGCCCAGCACCAGGTGCGCCTTGAAGCGGGCCTTGCTCTTGGGGTACATCTGCGGGACGCTCTGCAAGAGCTTCACGCCTCGCTCCGTCTGCCCGGACTCCAGCAGCTCCAGGCCGCGGTCGAGCATGGTCTTGGCCTTGTACTCCGTGCGGGCGTCGTCGTCGCCCTCCTCGGCCGCGGGCGCCTGCCCGAACACCGCGCCCCCCGCCGGCAGCCCAAGGAGGCAGGCGACGAGGACCGCCCCCGCCGCGTACATCCGCCACATCCTGTCCATCTTGCTGTCTGTCATGGATTCACCCTTGCTCGATCCGCTGTACTGCCGAGTTCCGTGTCGCTCGGCCGCCTGTCAAACGGTGTGCTAGAATTCCTCGTCCGTCTCCCGCAGCCCGGTGTCGACGCCGTACTTCTCGAGCAACTGGTGCGCCCGCGACGACTCCTGAGACTTGGGGTATACCTTCATGATCCGCCGCGCCATGGCGACGGCGGTCTTGTCCTCGCCCGCCTGGTGCATGTACCACGCCTGCTGCCAGGCGGCCCGCGAGGCGTCGGGCGGGAACATCGTCTCGATCTCCTGGAGGGTCCGCATGGCCTCGTCGACCTTCTTCATGCGGTACTGGCAGTCCTGGATGGCCCAGAGCGTGCCCGGAGGCTTTCCGATCGTGCGGTAGAGCTTGATCGCCTCCTCGTAGCGGCCCATGTAGTGGTGGTAGAGGTGCGCCCTCGCCGCCAGCGCCCGCGAGGCGTAGGCCTCGTCGCCCATCTTCTCGATGCCCTGGAGCTGCTTGTCGCACTCCGCCCACTTCTCCTGCCGCGCGTGCAGTTCGTACACCTTCCACGCGGCGAGGACGCGGTTCTTCATGTACCCGATGACCACCTGGGCCAGCTCGAACTCGCGGTTGGCGACCATGCGGTCGACGACCCAGTTCCACTTCGCGTCGCGCGCCTCGTCGCCCGCGATGGCCTTGACGATCTTGACGATCTCGTCGACGGCCTTCTGCACCCCGGCCTTGTCGCCCGTCCCGCGGGCGAGGTCCCAGTAGTGGATGTGGTACGTCCACAGGTCGTCCGTCTGCTTGTACCACTCGACGCGGGACTTGAAGTACTCGAAGAACGCCTTGCGGTCCTCGACCCGCCGCTCGGGCGTGGCGATCTCCCCGAGCTTCAGCGGGTGGCGGTCGATGCGAGAGAGGACCTCCAGGGCGTACTCGACGACGGCCTTGCGGTGCTTGGCGTTGTCGCGCGCGTCGGGGTTGACCAGCCACTCATCCATGGCGCTGCAGTTCTGCTGGTTGATGTACCAGGCGGTGACGGAGTCCTTGGCGGATCGGGCCTCGTCGCGGTTGGCGGAGGCGAAGTCGGCGACGACCTGCTTCCAGTAGTGCACCGCCACGTCGTACTCGCCGGTCTTCCACTTGTGGTCGGCGAGGGTGCGGACGGCCCCGGCGGCGAGCCAGTGCTTGCGGTACTCCTCGTGGTCGGCCATCGCCTTCATGACGGCGAGGCCCTTGGCGGTGTCCCCGTTGTCGAAGTGGGCCTGGCCCATGAAGTACAGGGCGGGGGCGGCGTCGGGGACGTCGTGGGCGAAGTAGTCCAGCACCTCCTGGTAGAGCTTGATGGCGGTGTGGCGGTTCTTCGCGTAGTGCTGCGAGTACGCCTCCATGAACAGCACGTGGGGCACGACGGGCGAGTCGGGGAACTGGACGCGGTACTTGTTGAACTCCGTCGCCGCCGACTCGAACACCTTGGGCTGCCGCTGCTTCTCGGCCCCTCGGAACAGGTTCAGGGCCTTGTCGTACTGGGCGCGTTCGAACATCGTCAGCGCCTTGTACCGCTCGGCGCTGAGGGAGGGGGTCCACGTCTGGGCGTGGAGCGTCCCCGCGAGCAGGGCCACGGCGAGAATCGCCGCGGGCCAGGCCCGATGAAACGTACTGCTGTTCGCTCGCTCCCTGGGGGTGCTCATAGGGCTACTCCATTTCGCTGAAGGCCCGCTCCGTCAGGCGGCCGCGGGCGATCTTCGCCCACTTGTCCTCCGGGTAGTCCCAGGTGAGCTTCTTGAACGACTGGTAGGCGAACTGGTAGTTGCGGGCGTTGAAGTACGACTCGCCCAGCCAGTACATCGCCTCGGGACGGATCTCGCGGTCGTCCGGATAGGTCTCGACGAGCAGCGCGAACCGCTCCGCCGCCGTCTTGAAGTCGTTCATCTTGTAGAAGCACTGCCCGCTGAGGAACAGCGCCCGCGACGCCAGCTTGTGCTGCGGGTTGCGGTCCTGGAACTTGAAGAACACCTCGCCGGCCGTGTCGTAGCGGCCGCGCTTGTAGTAGTAGTTGCCCAGCCGCACGACCGCGTTGGCCACCAGGGGGCTCTCGGGGTAGATGTACGTGAGCTTCACGTACTCCTCGCAGGCGGCGTCGTAGTTCTCGAGGGACTCGTAGCAGATGGCCTTCTGGAGCTGCGAGCGGGAGGCGTACTCGCTGGCGCCCCAGGTGGTGATGACGTTGGCGTAGCGGGCGATGGCCTCGTCGAAGTTGGCCAGTTCCTGCGCCAGGTTCGCCAGCAGGTACTCGCCCTGCGAGGCGAGGGTGGTGTTGGGGTAGTCCGCCAGGGCCTCCTCGAGGATCCGCTTGCCCTGGGCCAGTTCCTCGGACGCCAGGTCCTCCTTGCCCAGCTTGCGGTGCTCCTTGGCGACCTCGAAGAGGGCCTCGGCCATCAGGAAGCGGGTCTTGACCGCCATCTCGGGGTCGGTGAAGAGCTTGGTGAAGACGGCGACCTCGGCGTTGGCCCCGAAGAAGATCGAGCCCGTCCCCTCGACGGTCCGCTCGGCGTCGCTGGCGAGGCTGATCCTGTCGACGTAGGTGAACGTCACCTGGTCGCCGAACCCGACGCTCAGGACGTCGTCCTTCGGGTCGAGCCGCTCCTTCTTCTCCCCGACGTACACGGGCTCGAACGAGCCGGTGAACACGCCCGAGTGCGGGAGCGTCTCGCTCAGCGTGAGCGTCAACTGATCGCCCACCCCACTCCTGGCCACGACGGTCAGCTCGTCCCGCGCGTCGGAGACGTCGCTGTCCGGGTCCGTCACCTGCACGAAGAACTTCTCGCCCAGGTGGATCGCGTTCTTGACGATCGTGTACGACGGGTCGAGCAGTTCCAGCCGCCCGTCCGACAGCAGCCGGATCGAGCGCGTGTGCCGCTCCTTGGTGATCGCGTCCTCGACCGTCACGTGCACCACGTCGGACCCGCACACCACGAGGGTGGCGATCTTCTTCAGCTCGTCCTCGGTCCGCGGGACCAGCCCGTCGGTGGTGACGATCACGTCGTCGACCTCGTCCCCGGGCGAACCCATCTGCAGGCGGATGACGCCCGCGAAGGTCCCGGCGGAGAGCATGCTCTCGGCGTCGGCGCGGAAGTGCGACTGCACCCGCACGTCGTAGCCCTTGGCCCGCGCGAGCCCGTCGGCGGTCCCGATGGAGAGCGGGACGGCGACGATGCGGGCCTCGCGGTTTTCCTCCCGGGCGGCGTCGAGTTCGGACTGGGCGACGGCGGTCGCGGCCCAGTGGGACCCGGCGTGCAGGGCGAGCGTCGGGTAGTTCACCTCGAAGAGGATCGGGGCGATGACGCTGCAGCGGATCGGGTCCTCCGGCGTCCCGGCGGGCTGGGGGGCGGGGGCGGCGGACTTGCCCTGCGGGGAGTACTCCGGGTGCGTCGCGATCACGACGTCCTTGAAGACCACCGGGTCCTCGGGGAGGGCGAGCTTCTGCTTGATCCGTTCGGCCTTGCGGGCGGCCTCGTCGCTCGTGTCCTTCTCCTGGGTCACCGACGTGCGGTAGACCAGCGGGCGCGGGGTGGCCTGCCCGGCCTCCATGACCTCGTACTCGCGCTGGATCGGGACGCCCGGGGCGGTGTTTTCCTTATCCAGGTACGCCACCTTGATGATGTCATCCTGGCGGACCTTGATCTGGTCCCCGCCCGTCTGCTCGCCCGTCCGCAGGACGGCCATGAACGTGCCCGCGTGGTTGTGCTGCCCGTGCTGCCCCGTCTCCAGGGCCTTGAGCACCAGCCGCTCGCCGCTGCCGGTCGTCACCTCGATCTCCACCACGTCGCGTTCGTCCGTGAGGTCCAGGTCGTAGTCGACCACGCGGATCATGAGCTGGTCGCCCACGCGGAACCGCTTGGCGGGGTGGAAGATCGACTGCTTGGTCCTCTCGTCGATGTCCTCGTACGCCAGCTCGATCTCGCCGTTGTAGTACGACGCCTTGAGCGTGCTCGTCAGCTCCGGGGAGCCCACGGAGACGCGCTTCTCGTCCACGTACGTGACGGTGATGGTGTCCCCGGGGGCGATCTCCAGCGAGTCGTTGGTCCGCCCGGCGGTGAAGTCCTTCTCCACGGGGACGACGGGGCGGCCGTGGCTGTCGAGGATGGCGATCTCGCTGGCCTCGACGGCGTTGCCGGTGAAGTCCTCGAACACCCACTGCACCTTGCGGAGGCGGGTGGGCTCGGCGAGGACGGCGGTGAACCCGTCGTCCGTCATCGTGATCTTGCCCTTGGGCTTGAGGTACTCCGCGAGGCCGGGGTTGGCCGCGACGCTGAACCACTCGGCGGGCAGCGGGGCGAACGTGCCGTCATCCTTCATGTACCCCACCACCGCCTGCGACTTGGCGTGCTGGTCGGCGACGAGGACCTCCAGCCTGTGCGCGCCCTTGGCGAGGAACACGCGGCGGGTCCAGCCGATCGTGTCCTTGGTCATGTTCCCGCCCAGGTACATCTGGCCGTCGATCAGCAGGAACGCATGCTGCCAGTTGTGCGGGCTCAGGGGCTGGACGAACTTGAACTCGACCGCCTGGTCCTCCGGGAGCCAGAACACCCCGCTCATCTGGCTGACCATCCAGCCCTGGCGGTCCTTGTAGTCGGTGGCGGAGCGGTCGAACGCCGCCGCCTCCTGCCACCGCGCCTTGCCGCCCCGCAGGGCGATCTGCTTGCGCATGTCGTCCACGCTGCCGGCGTTGACGTTGTAGGCGGAGGCGACCGTCAGCCCGCCCTTCTGCTGCTCGGACCGTTCGGGGAAGGCGGCCAACTCCTCGTAGTCGCCCGCCAGCATCCCCAGCAGGGCGACCGAGCGGACCTGGCCGGGGCTCGTCATCTTGATCGACACCTGCTGCATCTCGTGCGAACTCATGGTGTCGACTTCGATGCTCTTGGGCTTCTTGCCGTCCGACAGCGAGGACCACGACTCCTTGCGGGTCGAGTTGATCAGCACCGACGGGTCCAGCCCCTCCGCCGTGTCCGACGCCGACGCCTTCGGCAGGGGGATGCCCGTGGGCACCTGCGCCCGGAACATGGCGCTGTGGGGCTCGGTCTCGGTGAGTTCAAACGACTCGATCACGTCCCCGCTCGACGTCGCGATCCGCACGGTGACCTTGTCCTTGCCCATGCTCACGTCGCGGTCGGGGTCGAGCACCTGCACGTACACCGGGCTGCCCGGGCGGACCGTGGTGCCCGACCGCAGCACGTCGAAGCGGCGGGAGGTTTCCTGGGCCTGGGCGGCGGCCATCTTGCGCTCCAGCGCCCGCTGCTCCTGCTCCTCGCGGGAGAGGATCTCGCCCGAACTCACCGCCAGCGAACCGTCGGCCTTCACCTCCAGGTTCTTGGGGGGGTAGTTGATCTCGTTGGCCTTCTGGTACTCGGGATCGATGCGGTAGCTGATCACGTCCTCGCCCAGGATCTCCAGGTTCATGTTCCCCGGGGCGGGCTGGCCGAGCGACGTGGTGATGCTGGCGGTGAACTCGTACTTGTCCGCGGAGCTGGGCAGGAGCTTGACGTGCTCCTCATCCTTCCCGACGGACGTGCGGACGACCACCGGGACCGCCGCGCCCCCGCGGGCGATGGCGAGGTTGGTGTCGCGGAGCTTCATGGTGAGCACGCGACCCGGGACGAGGATCGTCCGCAGGCGGGCCTGGCCGATGCGGACCTCGGTGTGCTGCAGCCCGCCCGGGAGGCGGAGGTGCAGCTCGCCCTCGAGGAAGGCGGCCTCGACGTGGTCGGGGACGCGGTCGAAGACCTTCCTCACGTACTCGTACGCCTCCTTGTACTCCTCCTGGAGGAAGGACATCTTGGCGTAGAGGTAGTAGGCTTCGGCCTGGACGCGGACGTCCTCATGGTCGACGAGGCGTTCGAGGATCTCATCGGCCGCCCCGTAGTCGGCCATCGTGACGAACAGGTCGATCATCGAGTACAGGGCCCTCTGCCCCGCCTGCGTCTTGCTGTAGCGGGGGTTGGAGCGGAGGGACTGGTACTCGAGCTTGGCGGCCTGGAAGTTCTCCATGGCGCGGTAAATATTGCCCTTGGCGAGGAGGAGGCGGGCGGCGAGTTCGTCGGGGAGGTCCTGCTCGCGGAGCAGGACGGTCATCGCCAGGTCCAGGGCCTCCTTGAGGCGCTTCTGGGCGGCGAGCTGCTCGATGCACCAGGCGACGTAGTCGGGGTCCAGCGACTCCCAGGCCTTGGGCAGCATGCCGATCTTGGCCTCGGTGAGTTCCCACGCGCGGACCTCGTTGCCGAAGCTCAACGCCTGGGCGGCCATGTGCAGGTCGTACGTCGGGTCATCGGTGCGGACGGCGATGAGGCCGGTGATGGCGCGGGCGGCGCGGGACTTGACGACGGCCATCTGCTTGCGGGCTTTGTCGGGCACGGCGTGCATGCGGTCGAGGGCGGTGATGAACGCGAAGGCCATCTCGGACGCCCGGGCCTGCTCCAGCGTGCTGCACAGCGGCTCGATCCGCGAGCGGAGGTTGTAGTCCCAGTCGCCGTGGTCCGGCAGGTGGCGGGCGTAGGACGGGATGAGCGTGGCGAGGGAGGCCCAGTCGGCCTGGCGGGCGGCGTCGGCGGCGGCGACCTCCAGGGCGTAGACGCGGTGATGCGGGGCCCCGGAGTACGACGCCCCCGCGGCCAGTGCCTCGGCGAGGGTGCGGCAGAGCTGCATGCCCTGCGCGTTCATGCCCTTCCAGCCCTCGTCGCCCGTGGTGGCGTACCAGCGGGCGGTGTCGAAGAGCTGCTGGTGCAGCGTCACCCCCGCGAACCCCTCCTGCGCCACCTGCTCCAGCAGCGGGGGGAGGAGTTGGAACAGCATGTGGTTGCGCTTGCCGCTCTCGTACTGGCCCGCCGCCTCGCGGGCGGGGCCGTCGTGGTAGGCGATCACGCTGCAGGACTCGATCTGCGCCCGGGCGGGCCGCTTGGACACCAGGTTGCCCAGGTAGGCCTCGTAGAACTTCTGGGCCGCCTCCCCGTGCCCGGAGCGGCGGAGCATGCCGTACACCAGCCCCTCCGACCAGACGCTGTAGTCCTTCGTGCGGTCGGCGTCGGCGAGGTAGAAGGCCCAGATCGCCTCGGCCGACTTGGGGGAGAGCTTGCGGTCGGACGCGGCGAGGTTGTAGAGGTTGCTCAGCCAACTGTACGCGCCGGCCGAGGACGAGAAGGCGAACCCCTTCGTCCCCATCAGCACGCCGATCTCGTCGGCCCACTTCTGCTGGTTGTCGCGGTCGTTGCTCGCCTGGTTGTAGAGGTAGGCCAACGCCCGCTCCCAGCCCATCCTGTCGTAGACGGGGGCGAAGACGCTCTGGGGGTCCTCCTTGGGATTGCGAGCACTGGCCAGTTCCTGCCAGACCCGCTCATCCCCGGCCGACTTGGCCGCCTGGACCTGCTGGACGTAGTGCTTGGCGAGGGTGTAGAGCAGCCCGCTGTTGCCCAGTTCGCGGACGCGGCGAGCGGTGCCCTCCCAGTCCGCCCCCAGGCCCATCCGGGGCGCCCAGGTTTCGGCCATCGCGTAGAACCCGTCGCGGTCGTTCCACATGACCCCGCGGTGACGGGAGTAGATGCGGTACAGCACCCACTCAGGGGCGTCCTTGGGCCCGTCGCCCGCGAAGAGCGTGCCCTTGGCCTGGGCGAGGATCTTGGCGACGTCCTCGGGGGCCTTCTTGCGGTGCTTGGCGGCGTCCCAGCTCTCGTGGGCCTCGACGCACAGGACCAGCAGCGGGTCGGAGCCCTTGGCGGTCTTGGCGAAGGCCTGCAGGGCCTCGAAGTCCTTCGTGCCCCCGAAGTTCTTGCGGTCGCCGTTGAGTTCGTTCAGCAGATCCTTCATGGCCTTCGACAGCCCGGCCTTGGCGATGGCGTCCTTCAGGAGGCCCAGGCGAACGGGCATGTCGAGCAGCGGGGAGTACATGAAGTCGGAGCGGAGCCTGTTGCGGTCGAAGCTGTCGGGGTAGCAGGTCAGGTAGTCGCGGGCGGTGGCGAGGAGGGGTTCCCCGAGCTTCTTGGCGAGGGGAGCGAAGGCGGCCTCGGCGGCTTTGAGTTCGGCCCCGGCGCCCTGCAGGGCCTTCTGGGCCTCGGCGAGGGCGTTCTTCTCCTTGTCCCCGGCCTTATCGCTCTTGGCGGCCTTCTGGGCGGTGTCGAAGCGGGCCTGGGCGTTGTCGGCCTTGGTGCGGGCGTCGGCGACGGCCTTGTAGGCGTCCTGGGCGAGGCGGTTGTACCAGTCCATGACGGCGACGCGGTAGCTCAGGACGGTCCCGAAGTGCTGGCCCTTGCTGACGGCGGCGAGCTGCTTGTCGAGTTCCTTGCCCTCGGTGAGCTGCACCCAGTCGCGGAGGTCGTCGGTGCTCATCGCGTCGGGGTGCCTGGCGAGGAAGGCGATGCGGACGGGGGCGTCCTTGAGGTACGCCGTCTGGATGCTGCGCAGGCGGGGCTGCAGGGTGCGGGGGCTGTCGGCGTATTTGGCCTTGAGGGCGTCGAACTTCTTCTGGATGTCCGCGTCGCTGACCAGTTCCTGGCCCTCGACGTGGAAGACCGGGGCGTTTTCGGTGATGACGGAGACGAAGCGGTAGTAGTCCCCGCGGTCTTTGGAGTCGGCGTAGAGCTTCTCGTGGGCGAGGAACTTCTTGGCCAGGTCGAGCTTGGCGGCATCGGGGGCGACGTCCTTGAGCAGCGCGAACTGCCCGACGAGGTAGTCCGGGAGCGGAGCGGCGGCGACCTGCTGGATCTCCAGCAGCAGCGCGATCAGCTCGGGCTTGGGCAGGGTGTCGTCGGCGGCTTGGTAGACGCGCCACAGGGCCTCGTAGTCGGAGGGGCGGCCCTTGGCCATGACGCGGAGGGTGGCGACGTAGCGTTCCTCGGGGGAGCGGCCGAGGGCGGCGGTTCCGGCGGCGTCGGCGAGGCGGCGGTGCACGTGGTGGACGCGTGCGGGGGCGGGGAACGTCTCGATGAGGAGGGCGGCGACGCGGCGGGACTGGTCGCCCCCGAGCCCGTCGAGCAGGCGGTCGAGGGTGGCGGTTCCGAGGGACCAGGCGGCATCGGTGGGCCCGTAGAGGGCGATGTACTTCTGGAGGACGTCGGGATGGGCCCCCTCGCGCAGCAGGTAGTGCATGGCCTGGCGGAGTTCGGGCGTCGCCTTGGGCTGGTTCTGGACGTAGTAGAGGTACTTGCCCAGGGCGTCGCGGTACTCGGCGGCTTGGGCGGCGAGGGTGGCGGCCTGGTACACCAGGGCCAGGTCCTTCCCGCCGGCGGCATCGAGGAGGGCGTTGGCCCGCTGGTAGGCGGTGACGTAGCGCCCATCGGCGACGGCGGCCTGGAGGGAAAGCTCCAGGGCCTCCTTCGGGGGGGCCTTCTGGGTCAGCAGCTTGTCCAGGGCCGCGTCGACCTGGCCGAACTTCTTCTCCTGGATCAGTTTCTGTGCATCCTCGATGGGCCCGCCGAATACGGCATCAGACGCCCACGCACCCAGGAGCAGCATCGCCAGACAGGCAGTTGCGAACTTTCTCATGACTCGCTCACCTTTTCTCGTTCCGGACCGTCCGTTTTACTTGGATCGGGAGAGTCTTCCAGTATGGCACAAACCCGCCCGCGTTCGTGCGGGCATTTGCCTTCCGTTGTCCTTAGGTTCAACCGCAAGCACCCGCCAGGGTTCCGAACCCAGGGAACCGCTTCTCCAAGTCCCGGGCTCCCCGGTCCCGGCCCCACAGGGCCGCACCGGACGCAACGGGACCAACACGTCCCCCTATGAACCCCGCGGGCTGGACAAGGTTGCGTGAATTCCCGAGGCGCCTTTCCCCGCATGGGGTTTGACATCCGCATCCCAAACGGGTACCAACCCTTCGACACACTCCGCAGATGGACCGAAAGGAACCGCAGACATGGCCGACTCCCGCATCCCCACCACACGCATCGCCCCCTCCCCCCGCCCGCACGGCGTCCTGGCCTTGGGCTGCTGGCAGTTCGGGGCCGACTACTGGGCCCACCAGTCCGACCCCGACTCCCTCGCCGCCATGGCCGCCGCCCTCGATGCGGGCATGAACCACTTCGACACCGCCGAAGGGTACGGCCGCGAGGCGCACTCGGAGAAGCTCGTCGGGCAGTTCCTCCAGGGCAAGCGTGATCGTGTGTTCCTGGCGACCAAGCTGTTCCCCAACGAACTCGACCCCGCCGCCACCCTCCGCAAGGTCGACGCCTCCCGCCAGCGCCTGGGCGTGGACGTGGTGGACCTGTTCTACATCCATTGGCCGCGGCAGGGGCAGGACATCCGCCCCGTCATGGAGGGCCTGGAGACCGCCCGCCAACAGGGCAAGATCCACGCCATCGGGGTCAGCAACTTCTCCGTCGCCGACATGGAGCAGGCCTCCGAGGCCGGGCGCATCGACGCCCACCAGCTCTGCTACAACCTCTTCTGGCGGGTCCACGAGACGGACGTCATCCCCTGGTGCAACGCCCACAACATCGCCGTCGTCACCTACAGCTCCATCGCCCAGGGCGTCCTCACCGGCAAGTTCCCCCGCGAGGTCTCCTTCCCCGAGGGCGACGGGCGGAAGAAGATCGCCTACTTCCGCGAGGGCGTCTGGCCGCACGTGCATGCGGGCGTCGAGCAGCTCAAGGCCCTCGCCACCGAACTGAACCGCCCCCTGGTGGACCTGGCCATCCGCTGGGTCGTCCAGCGCCCGGACATCGACGAGGTCATCGTCGGATCCCGCAACGCCGGGCAGGTGGCGGCCAACGCCGCCGCCTTCGACGGCGAAATCCCTCAGAGCGCTCTGGACCGGATGACCGCCATCAGCGACGATGTCATCCGGCGCCTCCCGCAGGACGACAACCTGTGGGGGTTCCATCCGTAGGCCGCTTTCACGCCTTCGCAAACAGCGGCGAAGGCGTGAAGAGTGAGACTGCGTCGCAAGTGCTGTGGAGTGCGGTGCTTCAGCACCGCTTTGCACCCACGCGCATGTGTCCTGTGGAAGATTCCTCCGCACACCGAGCTTTGAAAACCTGTCAACGGCAGAGCCCCTGTCCATGAGACCGTTCAGCAGAGTCGGGCGTTCGCACTTGATCGACGTCCAGCGGAAAGCGGTGCTGAAGCACCGCACTCCATAGGGATTGCCTCCAAGTCCCGCGCACGCGCACGCAAAGCACGGTATACTGCTCTCCCCCTCCGGCGGCGATGTCCCCCCGCCCGAGGGGCAATCGATAAGGAGACGCACGTGAGCAACGAGTTCGTTACGCCTTCCTCGAAGGACTGGCTGCTGGTCGAGGACGCCTTCGACAAGGACGCCGCCGCGAAGTTCGAGACCCTCTTCACGCTCGCCAACGGCTACGCGGGCCTGCGCGGATCCGCCGAGGTCACGCCCGATCTGGGCGATGCGGGCTACTTCGTCGCGGGCGTGTTCGGCAACACGGGGGGGTTCGGCCATGAGATCGTGAACCTGCCGACCTGGGCGGGCGTGTCGGGCAACATGGACGGGTTCGACTACGACCTCCACAAGGGCGCCGTCCTCGCCTACCGCCGCACGCTCGACATGCGCCAGGGCCTCCTGTTCACGTCCATCGACTACCGCGACGGCGCCAAGCACACCACCCGCTGGGAATCCGCCCGCCTGGTGCACAAGACGCGCAAGCACCTCGCCCTCCTGTGGGGCCGCGTCACGCCCCTGGACTTCTCCGGGCGGCTGACCGTGTCGCAGGCCATCGACGCCCACTCCGTCAAGTACGCCTCCTCCTCGCACCGCAGCCACTGGGGCGAGCTGCGCCCGCTGGACCTGGGCGAGGCGGGGATCGCCATGGACCTCACCCTCGCCAAGACCGGCATCCGCGTGGTCGAGCTGTCGCAGCTCCGCGTCGCCGGGGCGCAGAAGCGGTCCGTCACGCTCGACGACGACCGCGTCCGCGAGTCGTTCGTCTGCGACATGAAGCAGGGCCAGCCCGTCACCTGGGAGAAGCGGTTCGCCTGCGTCACCTCCCGCGACGCCGCCGACCCCCTCGCCGCCGCCCGCGAGGAACTGGCGAGCACGGGCAAGAAGACCATCGTCGCCCTGTGCAAGGAGCACACCAAGGCGTGGGAGAAGGTCTGGGACGTCTCGGACGTCGTCATCGAGGGCGACGCTCGCGCCCAGCAGGCCATCCGCTTCAACACCTTCCATCTCGCCTCCCTCGCCGCCCCCGAGGACGAGCACGTTTCCATCGGCGCCAAGGGCCTGCACGGAACGGGCTACCGCGGGTGCGTGTTCTGGGACACCGAGACCTACATGGTCCCCTTCTTCACCTTCACCGACCCCGCCTCCGCCCGCGCGCTGCTGATGTACCGCTACCACCTGCTCCCCGACGCCATCGAGAACGCCAGGGCCTCCGGGCTCGCGGGCGCCCGCATTCCGTGGAACGCCACCCTCACCGCCCGCGAGGGCATGGGCTTCGGGTGGCAGGACCACCAGACGGGCGACTTGGCGTACGCGGTCGACCAGTACATCACCGCGACGGGGGACCGCGAGTTCTACCTCGGCCGCCAGGGCCCCGCCGGGGCCTTCGCCGCCCCCGGGGCGGAGATGATCATCGAAACCGCCCGCTTCTGGGCGACGCGGGGCGAGTACGACGAGAGCGGCCGCTACAACATCCGCCGCATCTGCGGGCCCGACGAGATCCACGGCGGGATCAACAACAACACCTACACCAACTACCTCGCCGCCTGGAACCTCCGCCGCGCCGTGACCGCGATGTCCGACGCCCGCTCCGCCGGCGTCGCCGACCAGCTCGCCGCGAAACTCCACGTCACCGACGAGGAAGTCGCCCGCTGGGCGAAGATCGCCGACGACATGGTCCTGCCCTACAGCGAGCAGCGCGGCTTCCACGAGCAGTTCGAGGGCTTCTTCCAGCTCGCCGAGCCCGTCATCGACCCCCACCGCACGCAGAACGAGTACACCGGGCCCGTCCTGCACTCCTACCGCCCCACCCAGGGCGCCAAGCAGGCGGACACGGTCCTCATGTACTACCTCTGGCCCCACGCGTTCGACGACAAGACCCGCCGCACCGCGTACAAGTACTACGAGCCCCGCTGCACGCACTGCTCGTCGCTCTCCCGCGGCGCCCACGCCGTCCTCGCCGCGCAGATCGGCCTGACGGGCGAGGCCTACCGCCTCTGGCTGCGCGGGGCGGAGCTGGACTACGGCGAGTTCGCCGAGTGCGACAGCGGGATCCACGCGGCGTCGCTGGGCGGGGCGTGGCAGGGCGTGATCATGGGCTTCGCGGGCTTCACGATCCGCGACGGGCTCCCCAGCTTCACCCCCCACCTGCCCGCGAAGTGGAAGAGCCTCCGCTTCACCGTCCGCTGGGGCAAGACGCTCCTGGACGTCTCCGCGACCCCCAAGCAGGTCACCGTCCGTCCGCGCAAGGGCAGCGTACAGGCGTACGTGGACGGGGAGATGAAGAAACTCAGCGCGAAGTAGCGGAGCACAGAACGAGTCCCGATCCCTGACGCCCTCCGACTGCCCTGGGGAGGTGGCCCGGTATGACCCGCAGAGACCTGCGGTTTTTCCGGGTCACCCCCCCGACGCAGTCGGGGGGCGTTGTCTTGCGCGGGTTTGCGGGAGACGAGACGCGTTTTCCGTTTAGCGGCGGTCGGTACGACCGCCCCGGGCGCTGCAGGATCTCCCGACCGGAGGCGGGCGTTCCGCCCGCCGCTAAACACAGAGACCAAAGAAGTTGACTGCTGATCGCTGATTGCTGAACGCTGATCGCTGATCGCTGCTACACGCTCATCGGCTCCCCGTTCGCCGCCGAGGAGCCCGACTGGTCGGCGTCGAGGGAGGACTTGAAGATCTGCCAGTCCTCGAGCGTCATGAGGCACTCGCGGGCCTGGGAGCCCTTGTAGTCGCCCAGGATGCCCGCCTCGGCCATCTGGTCGATGATGCGGGACGCCCGGGTGTAGCCCACCTGCAGCCGCCGCTGCAGCAGCGACACGCTCCCCCGCTGCTGCTGCAGGACGATCTCAACCGCCTGGTCGAACATATCGTCCTTCTCCCCGCTGGTCTCGCCCGAGGGCGAGCTGCCCATGCGGACGAGTTCGGTGTTGTACTCGGGCTCCCCGGTGGCGCGGATGGCGGCGACGACCTGCTGGATCTCGCTGTCGTCCACGTAGGTGCCCTGCGAGCGGACGAGCGAGCTGGAGCCCGGCTGGAGGAAGAGCATGTCGCCCCGCCCCAGGAGCACCTCCGCCCCGTTCTGGTCGAGCACGATCCGCGACTCCTGCCGCGACGCCACGCGGAAGCTCACGCGGCAGGGCATGTTGGACTTGATGAGGCCGGTCACCACGTTCGCGCTGGGGCGCTGGGTGGCGAGGATCAGGTGGATCCCCACCGCGCGGGCCTTCTGGGCGATGCGGATGATGTGGCCCTCGACCTCCTTCTCGGAGGTCATGATGAGGTCGGCGAGTTCGTCGATGATGATGACGTAGTACGGCAAGCGCGTGGGGATCCGCCGCTGCTCGTCCTCGTCCTCGGCCCCGAAGCGCTTGTAGATCTCCTCCGGGCTGAGCTTGTTGAACCCGGCGATGTTCTTGACGTTCGCCTCCTTCAACAGTTCGTAGCGCTCGTCCATCTTCGTCGCGGCCCATTCGAGGATGGACTCGGCGTGGCGCATGTCGCTGACGACGGGGCACAGCAGGTGCGGGATCCGCTCGAAGGCGGCCATCTCGACCATCTTCGGGTCCACCAGGATCAGCCGCACCTCCTGCGGGGTGCGGTGCATGAGCAGGGACATGATGATGGTGTTGATGCACACGCTCTTGCCCGAGCCCGTGGTCCCCGCGATGAGCATGTGGGGCATGCTCGCCAGGTCCGCCACGATGGGCCCGCCCCCCGCGTCCTTGCCCAGGTACAGCGGGAGGGCCTGCTTCTGCGACGCGCTGGGCGCCAGGTCCATCAGGTCGCGGATGCGGACGGTTTCCTTCTCCAGGTTGGGCACCTCGATCCCGATGGTGTCCTTCCCGAACCGCGGGGGGACGATGCGCACCCCCGGAACCGCCAGCGCCCGCGCCACGTCCGTCGCCAGCCCCGCGATGGTCGAGACCTTCACGCCCGGGCTCAGCGAGACCTCGAACAGCGTGATCACCGGGCCCGTCTCGTACCCCACCACCGTCGCCTGAACGTTGAAGTCCGTCAGCGTCTGCTGCAGCACCATCTGCCGCTGCGCCGCCTGCTGCTCGGCCGTCTCATTGAACCCGCCCTTGGACACCTCCAGCAGGTCCACGGGCGGAAGCTGGAACCCGTCCTTGCTGACCGGGGCGGGAGCGGGCTTGCGGGGCTCCGGCCGGGGCCGCGCCGCCGGGGCCGGGGCCGCCTTGGCGGGGGTGGGCGGGGCGGGGCGGGGGGCAATGCCTTCCGCTTCCTCGCCGTCCTCCACGTCCTCCTCCTCGACCTCGTCCATGGCCTTCTTGCCCTTCCCGAACGGCAGCAGGGCGCTGAGGCGGGAGGGCGTGGCCTTGGGGGCCTCTTCGGCCTCGGCGTTCTGGGCGTCCGCGTCCGCTTCCGCCTTGGCGGCCGCGGCGGCCGCCTTCGCTTCTGCGCGCGGGCTCGGCCGCGATGCGGCCTGCGGGGGCTTGTAGCGAGTGGCAGGCTTCTCCGCCACCGCCGCCGTCGCCGCCGCGAGCGAACCATCGCTCACGAACGGCCGCCGCCCTTGCAGCAGCGACCACAGCGCCTTCACTAAACTCAGCAGGGCATGGTCGGCGGCGAGGATCGCCCCGATGCAGAACGTCACCGACAGCAGGATCACCGATCCCATCGTGCTGAACCGCTGGAGGAAGAACCGCCCGATGCCCAGGCCCAGGATGCCCGGGAGCGACTCGGCGAGTTCGATGCTCACATGCGGGCTGTACAGGTACAGCGACGCGCTCGTCGCCGCCACCAGCAGCACCGCCCCCGTCACCCGCCAGGGCAGATCGCTGATCGTCCGCCCCAGGAGCATCCGCCCCACCGCCGCCGTCAGCAGCGCCAGCCCCACGTACGCCCCCCCGCCGATCCAGTAGCGCAGGAAGTACGCCAGGTGCGACCCGACGAGCCCGACGGCGTTGTCGGCGTTGGCGCGAGCGGGGTGCTGGTAGTACTGGTAGACCGACGGGGGGTCGGTCGGGGAGAACGTCAGCAGCGACAGCCACAGCAGAACCACCACGCCCGCCAGCAGCATCGCCACGCAATACCGCCGCACGCGATGCCTCCGCGCCGGAGCATCCGCCGCCTCATCCGCCTTTTGTGCAATATCCTTCCGGGCCATCCTTAGCCTCAGGGTGCGTCTGACTGTCGAAGAAAACAACTCACGCGGGTGCATCCCGGCGTTTACAGACGGTTTCAGAACTCACCGCAGAGGTCGCAGAGAACGCAAAGGGAGAAGGGAATCCGGTGGGCATCCCATAGCCTCTCCGCTCTCTCTCTGCGTTCTCCGCGTTCTCTGCGGTGAAATCTGCGTCACACGCCGGTGTGGCCGAACCCGCCGCTTCCGCGCACCGTTGCGTCCAGCGTCTCGACCTCCACCACCTCCGCCCTCGCCACCGGGGCGATCACCATCTGGGCGATCCGCATTCCGCGGCGAACCGTGAAGGCGTCGCGGCCCAGGTTGGCGAGGATCACCTGCACCTCGCCCCGGTAGTCGGCATCGATCGTCCCGGGGCTGTTGGGCAGCGTGATCCCGTTCCGCAGCGCCAAACCGCTCCGCGGACGCACCTGCGCCTCGTAACCCACGGGCACCGCCATCGTGAACCCGCACGGGACCAGCACGATCCCGCCGGGCTCCAGAACCACGTCCTCACGGCACGCGGCGCAAAGATCCATCCCGGCCGCATGGGCACTCATGTACCGCGGCAGCGGGACGTCCTCGTTGCCCGGCGTGCGGGCCATCTCCAGTATTATCGGACTGTTCATCGTTCCCTCTCCACTCGGAATCACGCTTCACTTCCCGTTCCCGAAGACCGCCGCCTGCACGCGGCCCCACGTCGCGACCGCCTCCGCCCGCTCCTCGGGACGAATGTCCGCGTCGAAGAGCAGGCCCGTCCGCGTCTGGTAGGGCTGCAGCACCCGGCGGAAGTAGGCCTCCAGCGGCTCGCTTTGCTCGCGCGGCAGGGGGCCGATGTGCGCCACCCGCGCCTCGGCGAGCTTGCGCATCTCACCGATCCAATCGCCCGCCGTCGTCCAGTTCAGCCCCCGCAGGTGCGGGTTGCGGGTGTACAGCGCGTGCAGGTGCAGCCCCTCGGGGCGGGAGAAGCCCTTCACGCCCCCGCAGTAGTGCAGCCACCCGCCGCCCAACTGCTCCAACGCCTGCGTCTGGTACGGCAGGATGAACTCCTCGAACTGCGCGGGCGAGACCAGGATGTCGCTGTCCCCGCACATCCGCACGCCCCCGCGATCCATCCACACCCCCACCGCGTTGCCCCCCTCCGCCGGGCCCCCGGAGACCTCCCGGCACAGCCGCGTGACGCCCACGTACACCTGCACGCTCTTTCGCATCATCGCGTGGGCGAACTCGGGGTCCTCGTAGAAATCGGTGAAGATCTCGTGCCCGCGGGTCTGGGCGGCGACGTCGAAGGGGCCCTGCTGGTCGCAGTGGGTCACGTCGATCGCGTCGCTCAGCCCGTGCGCCTTGAGCACCGAGCGGTGGTGCTCCATGTGCTCGATCACGCGGGGCATGACCCCGCAGGGGCGAAGGTCCGCGGGGACCTCGAAGTCCGCGAGCACCTCTTTGGGCACGTAGCGGTTGACGACGGGCTTGGTGTGCTCGGGGACGACGTACCCGGCCCCGAAGACGGTCATGCAGTTGATCACGCCCGTGTCCGCCCGCACGTAGTGCGCGTGGTCGGACGCGGAGCAGACCCCCGGGAGCACGGTGTCCCGCAGCTGCATGTACAGGCTCTTGGCGGGGTCGTCGAACTGCTGCTTCCAGTCGAAGCGCGGCAGGTCGGCGGCCTCGGGGGGATGGACGCTGAAGCGGATCGGCAGACAGTCCGTCTCCCGCCACGCCAGCACGTCCGCGTGCCTTCGCCTCGCGGCGTCCACCGTCTGCGGATCGATCCGCTCGGCGATCAGCCCGCACACCCGGTCCAGCAGTGCCTTCACGTCCTGAGACATCCAAAACTCCTCGCTTTGCGGAAGGTGAGAGGTGAGAGGTTAGAGGTTAGAGGTTAGAGTCCGGCGGTCCGAGCGTGGGCGGTGATGCGAAGGTCCCGTCCGCGCCCGAGCGTCTGCCCTCTCACCTCTCACCTCTAACCTCTAACCTCTACCCTTTCCTCAACAGTTTCACGATCTCCGCCGCCAGTTCGTCCTTGGCCCGCTGGGCCCACGGCAGGACCACGCGGTCCCCCGCCAGGATGCACGCCCGCGACGCCTCGGTGCCCATGGCGGCCGGGGTGTTCACTACGACGTAGTCCGCGTGCTTGCGCGCCATCTCGCCGCGGGCCTTGGCCTCGATCTCCGCCTCCGCGCCGCTCTCGACGGCGAAGGCGATCACAAGCTGATCGGCCCGTTTGGTTCTCGCCACGCCCGCCAGCACGTCCTCCGTCGGGACCAGGCGGATCGTGATCGGCCCCCCGCTGCGCGGGATCTTGCCGTTCACGCGGCCGGCGACGCGGAAGTCCCCCACCGCCGCCGTCATCACCAGCGCATCGCACTGGGCGAACCGCTCCGCAAGCTCGCGCTGCAGGTCCTCGACCGACACGAAGGGCACGACCCCGCACCCCGCAGGCGCCCCCAGGGCCACCGGCCCGCGCAGCAGCGTCACCTCGTGCCCCGCCCGCACCGCCGCCCCCGCCACCGCGCAGCCCATCCGCCCGCTCGACGCGTTGGTGATGAACCGCACGTCGTCGATGTACTCCCGCGTCGGACCCGCCGTCACGATCACTCGCATCCCCAGAGCCTACCCATCCCCCCCCGCCGATGCAACCGCCCCGCCCGCGACAGCGCCATCGCAACCCCTCAGTCGCGGGTGCCACGGCTGCGCTGTTCACAGCCGTGCTCGCACGAGCGCCCGGGGGAATCCGGTTTCTGCAAGCCCCGTTGTTCTACACGTCTCGGACCTCGCGGGGCGGCTGGGACACATCTCCCGGCATCCCTGCCGGGACGCGCCTCCGGGCGTCCCGAGAGGGATGCATCTCCGGGCTTCCCGGCAGGGACGCTGTGACAATAGCCCAGCAGTTCACTGCTGGGACCCGGGCACCCCCCCCTTCCTTTTCTTCTTCTCAAGCCCCGGGAGGGGCGATTGAGGGCGCGCCGTGGCCCCATCCCTCAATCGCCCCTGCCGGGGCTCAAACTCCCGCGCGACCGTTACCCAGCAGTGAACTGCTGGGCTATTCTCAATCCGTCCCTGCCGGGACTCCGGAATCGCGTCCCTCCCGGGACTCCAGAGTCGCATCCCTGCCGGGACGCCCGGAAGCTCCCTGTCCGGCCCCCCCGAAACTCCCTGTCCCCGACAACAGGCAGACCTTGCGCTGCCCGATGCCAGGGTGCCGAGATGCGTAGAGCAACGCGTTCTGCGAACCCATGGCGGCCGGCGATGTACAGCAGTCCCCCCCTAAGTAGTAGCACTGCCCAAAAGTCCGCAAAAGCGGCCCGCCATTTTGGCAGTTTGGAAGTTTTTTTTCATGGATACATGCACAGTCAAGACGGACACGAAGCACAAGCCTCATGTGAAGCACATGTTAGACCCAATAGGGACGGCAGGAGTGCGGAATGGAGAAAAATGAGCGGCAGGGGAAGCGGAGGGTCGGGAGAAGTCGGAATACTCAGAACACTCGCAGTCAACGAAGGAGGATATGGGCGGATCGAGCCGACCGGCGGCGGGAGGGGGAGAGCAAGCGTTTACGCAGGTTCCCCCCCTCACGCCCAACTTCCCGCACCGCACCCTCTTCCCTCCGCCCCGCCCCTGCCCTACACTGCCAACGAATGCAGGGCAGTTCCCTCCCGCAGTTACGCTGGCCGACACGAAGGCAGACCATGACGCCGATCCGCCTCATCGCGATCCACCAGGACGGCTCGCCCGCCGAGCCCGTCGCCCCCCTGGGGCCCGAGGTCCGCGACGCACTCACCGGCACGGCCGGGATGTACCGCTCCAGCGGCTACCAGCCGCCGTGGATCGGCTACCTGGCCATGGAGGGCGACGCGGCCGTCGGGACCTGCGCCTTTAAGTCGCCCCCGCAGAACCACCGCGTGGAGATCGCCTACTTCACGTTCCCGCCCCACGAGGGGCGGGGGGTGGCGACGGCGATGGCGGAGGCACTCATCGCCCTCGCCCGCCATACCGATCCCTCGCTCACCCTCACCGCCCAGACGCTCCCGGAGGACGGTGCCTCGACGCGGATCCTCCGCAGGCTCGGGTTCGGCCTTGCGGATGAGGTCGTGCATCCCGAGGACGGAACGGTGTGGGAGTGGCGGCTTGCCCCGTTGCCCATACCCGCCACCCCCCTCCGCCTGCTTCTGCTGGGCAACGCGGGGGCGGGCAAAAGCACCCTCGCCCGCCGCCTCATCGCCGGACGCCCCATCCCGCGACTGTCCCTGGACGCCATCGCCTGGACCGCCGGGACGCAACGAAGCCCCCTCCAACGGAGCCGCCGCGAACTGCTGGACTTCATCCGCCGCCACGACGAGTGGGTCATCGAGGGCTGCTACGGCGACCTGATCGAGACCGCCCTGCCGCACTGCACCGAACTGTGGTTCCTCAACCCGGGCGTGGATGTCTGCGTCGAGCACTGCCGGAACCGGCCATGGGAGAGCGAGAAGTTCAACACCCCCACCGAGCAGGCGGCCATGCTGCCGCAGCTCATCGACTGGGTGAAGCAGTACGAGACGCGCGACGACGAGTACGGCCTGCCCCGGCACCGCCGGATCTTCGAGGAGTTCCGCGGGCCCAAACGAGAGTTCACCGGAAAGGAAAGCTGATGCCTCCCGCCCCCACCGCCCCGACCCTTCCCCCGCCCGATATCCGCCTGCGGATGGTCATCGACACCGACGCCGCCGCCGAGGTCGACGACCAGCACGCCATCGCCCTCGCCCTGCTATGCCCCGAACGCTTCGCGATCGAGGGGTTCGTGGGGACGCACTTCGGCGACTTCGGCGGGCCTGACGGGGCGCAGCGATCCGTCGAGGAGATTCACCGTCTACTGGAGCACGCCGGCCTCGCCGGGCGCTACCCCGTCGCCCGCGGGTCCGACCCCATGCGCTACCTCGCCGCCCCCGAGCCCTCCGAGGGCGTGGACCTGCTCATCGACCGCGCCCGCGCGGGCACGCCCGCCGACCCGCTGTACATCGTCGGGCTCGGGGCGGCCACCAACATCGCCTCGATGTTCCTCCTGGCGCCCGAGGTGTGCGACCGCGTGGTGGTGGTCTGGCACGCCCGCTGTCAGCACTGGCCGCGATGGTTCTACTCCTGGAACGGCCACAACGACCTGCGGGCCGCCCGCTGCCTCCTGGAGTCCGCCCTGCCGCTCATCTGGTGCGACGCGGGGACGGAACTGTACATCCCGATGGCCGTCTCGGAGCAGCGCATCCGCCCCTGCGGTCCGCTGGGGGCATACCTGCACGACATCCGCTCGCGGCGGGAGATGTTCCTCCGCGACGACAAGTCCATCTTCGACCTCGCCGACTTCGCCCTCCTCCTCGACCCCGACCTCTGCGAAGCCGACCCCGTCCCCCGCCCCAGCCTCCGCCACGGCACGGAGTACGCCTGGGACTCGACCAACGGCCACATGCTCCGCGTCCACCACGTCCACCGCCAGCGCACGCTGGAGGAGCTGTTCACGCGCCTGGCGGCGGCATCCTCGGGAGACACCGAATGAGCGACTACCTTGATGCGAGGGCAAGCCGCTGTTTCGCCTCTTCCCCATGACCTTCCGCACCCCGGGAACCGACGGTCCCATGCCCGTCTGGCGCGAGTACTACGCGAACAAGGGCGTCCCCATCCCCGAAGGCAAGCCCAGCTGCAACCCCGGCGGCCTCTCGCGCAGCGAGAACCTCCTCATCCCCCACGCCTTCGGCCGCCCAACCGGCTGGACCGAGGACACCTACACCCGCCACGCTGCGTGGCGGTAGGGGTATTGGATAGCCATAGAAAGTATGTTGTCCGCAGATTCGCCGGGGGAGTTGCATGAAGGCCCGGAACGTGTACCATCAGGGCATTCGGCAACAGGGAGAGGAGCGATCATGGGACAGCTTGGTGGGCTCTCGCGGAGAGGTGGGATATGTCTGGTACTTCTGACGGCGACCTGCACGTTGGCCGGGGCCGGCGATCCGGCGGCAAGGAGCAAGCCCGCGACGGCACCAAGTGCCGAACCCACACCTGCCATGGATGTCAACAGCGACGCCATCCGCCGCGTCGTGCTCGCCCAACTCTGGGAACCCACGGACGAGGCCGTCGAGGAGATGAAGCGATTGCTCAAGGCATTGGTCTCCGCGGACGACGCCACTCGTGAAGCCGCGATCCAGCAGTTCCTCGCCAACCCCGCCCCGATCATGATTGCCATACGGAGGAGGGACCACATCGACCCCGGTTCACTGTTCACACCCGAGGAACGAGAGCGGCTGGAGGCTTTGGGCGAGCGGGAGGATGTTCGCCACGCCACGAAGGATGTGGGCGAACGGTTCAACTTCGCTGAATCGCAGGGGCTGATGAACCGCATCGACTACCTGATCGATCTGCTGGACTGGGCAAGTGTAGAGGACCGGGATACGGTAGCCGCACAGTTGCGGAAGCTCGCGCGTGCGGAGTTTGGCACGGACGTCGCGCAGTGGAAGGCATGGAGGGCGGAGCATCCAAACTGGGGGGCGCTCAACCAATTCGCTCCGGAGGTCGGCGACCTGTTGCGGCTGCAGTTGCGCGACGGACGCCTGCAACTCGACCGCCGACACTGGCAGGATTCGGCGGGCAGGATTGACAGGAAGGAGTTGGAAACGCGTCTGCTGGCGGGGAAGCGGGACCGTAGGTTGCACGCAGAGGAAAGGCGTGTCGAGTACGCCCGCCGTGTGCTCGAAGGACCGCCGGAACGACTACTCTTTGAACGTTTGCGGATGGCGACGGAGTCACTGGGCTGCGGGCGGCGGGAGGGCGGGGGAGTCGTGCGGTGGACCTTCAGGGCGAATGGGCTCTCTGGCGTCATGTCGCACCGCAGCAACCGCACGTTCCGGTTGGGCCCACGCAACACCCCGCAGGTCACGCAGGGGGCTTTGATCCAGTTCACGCTGGTCGAGTCCGCACACCCCCGACGACGGCTGGAGGTGTACGAGGATGATGCGGGACGGCTGCGTCTGCTGCTGATCGACCGGGAGGACGGTTCGATCGTGGTGCTCGACCAGCGGGAGAACGGGGCGATCGCGGCCGGCTGGGCCGGTGCCGGCGGTGCGTCGGCTCTCCGCGCGGACTCCTTTGACAGACTGCTAGGCATGCACGGGCGGGCGGTTCGGGAATGGGTGCTGGGCCCGCTGGTGGATGCGGGCGTGGCGCTGCCCGCTCTGCCAGAGCCTTCCACCGAGCCCGACGCCCCCGTCGTCGCCCAGGAACCGCCCGACGGTGCTGCGGATTGGGGGAGAGGCGCGTTCGAGGATGTTGCGTCCGATGTCGGCCGCTTGGTCGTTCTCGCCGCTGACGCCAACGGCCTGCTCGTGGACCGCGAGCACTGGTGCGAAGGAGTGCCCGAGGAGGACCGCAAGCGACTGGCGGAGACGGATTTCGATCGACTGGGATGTTTCAAGGACAGCGAAGGGTTGCTGAGGCACTACACCGGGGAGCGGGCCCGGACCATGCGCGGGGCAATCGAGGTGATGAGCCTGCTCTACCTGGCGTGCCAGAACCGCGACGGCCACGGAGGCGGGACCGGGTGCGGGAGCGGGACGCACCTTCTGGACTGCGACTTCTCCTGCAGCAGCATGTACGTAACGCTCACGTTACGACCGGGCACGGCGATCTCGCTGTCTGAGAACAAGGACCCGTCTCGCAGTATCGAGATCAAAGAGGACGGTGCTGGTGCACTGTGGGTGATCTTCTGCGGAGAAGCCGACGGAGCGTTGCTTGTCATCAACCAGGGAGCGAACGGGCGGTTCAGTCTCGTCGAGCGCAGTGGCGGCGAGCTCTTCACCGCCACCGCCGATTCCTACCGGGCGTTCGCTCGCAGATATCCCCGCTACCTCCACGAGCGGGCGATGGCGTCCCTGCGCCAACTGGGCGTCCTGACGCCCCCCGACCTGTGCGGGCCGGACGTCATGCGGATCGTCCTGGGCAACCTGTCGAGTTCCGAGGTGAAGGATGCGGAGGACTTTCGGCGTCTGCTGAGACAACTCGACTCCGACACCTACGCGGTGCGTGAGGAAGCGACGCAGGCGATGATCCTGGGTTTTTCGAGGTACGCCAAGCTGCTCCAGCAGGCTGGCGAGGACGAAGAGCTTTCGGCGGAGGTCAAGTATCGCCTGAAGCTGATCTTCGCGGCCGCAGGAGAGTCACTGCGACTCGCCCGGTTCGTCCGGAACCTGCGACTGGATCAAGACGTGGACTACCTGGTGGACCTCCTGGCGAATGCCGCCCCGCCAGATCGGCCCGTGGTGGCCAGCCGTCTTACGGCGATCACCGGTGTGGATCTCGGGACGGACCCCGACGCGTGGCGGAATTGGCTGGTATCCCAGGACCGCCTATGAATATCGAGGCAACACAGACCGAAAAACATAAACTGTCCGCGAACTGCCGAACTCCGTCTGGCCGTCCGCTCAGCCCGCAGGGCGGACCTTCGTGAGCCTGGGGCAGAGCGCAGCGCCGCCCCGGGGCCCGGTGTCTCCCTATGTCAAGCCCTGAAAGGGCGCAACAGGGGCAAGCTGAGCGGCTCGGTTGCGCCCTTTCAGGGCTCGGAGAGGAGAGGGCCCACTTCCCGGGGCGGCGCTTCGCTCTGCCCCGGGCTTACGAAGGTGAGCCCTTTGGGCTCAGCCCGTTCACCGCTGCGCACCTGCGTACAGTGTGGCGATCGAGGATAGACGATGCACTGGGACGATTAAGGATAGACGATGCTCGGCCACGGGGCGGAAGCAGCCACCCGCTACGGGGCGGAAACGCCCGCCCGCTTCGGCGGGTTGCGCAGGAGCAGGTCCTGCGTCCTGGCCAGGATGTCCTCGGGCGAGATCATCCGCCCCTCCCCCACTGTTCCGCACGCGAGGTATCCGCTGGCGGGGCCTACCACATGCACCCCGCGGCCGCGGAGCGTCGCGAGGTTCGCCTGCGTCGCCGGCGCGTTCCACATCCGCGTGTTCATGGCCGGGGCGACGAGGATCTCGCACTCCCCCGTGCTCGACAGCGCCAGGCAGCTCACCAACTCGTCGGCGATCCCGCAGGCGATCTTCGCCAGCGTGTTCGCCGTCGCCGGGGCGATGACCATCAGGTCCGCCCGCTCCGTCAGGCTGATGTGCTGCGCGCGGAAATCCTCCGCGTCCATCCACAGGCTCGTAAACACCTGCCGCCGCGTGAGCGACTGGAACGTCAGGGGCGCGACGAACCGCTCGGCCGCGGGGGTCATGGCCACGCTCACGCCCGCCCCCGCCTGCACCAGCCGCGACGCCAGGTCCGCGGACTTATAGCACGCGATCCCGCCCGTGACGCACAGCAGGACCTCGTATCCTTGCAGCGGTCTGTCGGCGGGATCGGCCATGCGGGGCGGTCCTACTTGAGTTGGTCGGGCGGCAGAATGTCGGAGTTGTCGTAGTCGATCCCGATCTTGTCCTCGAGGATCTCCTGGATCACGACCTCCATGGGCGTCATCCCGGGCTTGGCCGTCACGAACGGCCGCGCGCCCTGCAGAATCTCCACCATTCGCTTCTGGATGAGGGCGGTCAGCTTGAACCGTCCGCCCACCTTCTTCACCAGCGCATCGCTCTTCAGAGCCTCAATCATCCCGCTCACTCTCCCTGCTCGATGATCGCCACCAGTTCATCGATGGCCGATTCGAGTTGATGGTTGACAATGACGTGATTATACACGCCGCTGTTCTTCGCTGTTTCCATTTCCTTCCGCGCCTCGCCCAGCCGTCGGGCGAGCGCGTCGGCGTCCTCGGTCCCGCGGCCTCGCAGCCGCCGGGCCAGTTCCTCGTCGCTCGGGGGCAGGATCAGCACGAACGTCGCGTCCGGCGCCTTCTCGTGCACCTGCAGTCCGCCCTGGACGTCGATCTCCAGAACCACGCTCTGCCCGCCCGCCAGCGCCTCGCGGATCGGCCCCGCCGGGGTGCCGTAGCACTGGCCGTAGATCTCCGCCCACTCCAGCAACTCGCCGCGCTCCACCATGCCGTCGAACGTCGCGCGGTCCACGAACCAGTACTCCCGGCCATTCTGCTCGCCCGCGCGCGGCGGGCGCGTCGTGGCCGACACGCTGAACTGCGCACCGGTGCGGCGGACGGCCTCGCGGTCGATGGTGCTCTTGCCCACGCCCGACGGGCCGGTCACGACAATGAGTCTGCCTTTGCCTGCCATGCCGCCTTCCGTCGTGCTACTCGACGTTCTGCACCTGTTCCTTGATCCGGTCGATCGCCGTCTTCATCTCGACCACGATCCGGGCGATCTCCGCGTCGTTGCCCTTGGAGGCGATCGTGTTCGCCTCCCGGAGCATCTCCTGGGCAATGAACTCCAGCTTCCGCCCGGCCGCGTCGGGCCCTTCCATCGCCGCCAGGAAGTGCTCCACGTGCGCCTTGAGGCGAGCAAGCTCCTCCTCGACGTCACAGCGTTCGGCGAAGACGGCGACCTCGCGAGCGAGGATCTCGGCGTCCAGGTTCAGGGAGGCGGCGCGGGTGAGTTCGGCGACCCGCTCGCGCAGGCGGTCGTGGTAGCCCTGCACCACCTGGGGGGCCCGCTTCTCCACGGCGCCCGTCGCCCGCGAGACCTCCTCGCAGTTCTTTCGCAACTCCGCCGCCAGGGCCAGCCCCTCGCGGTCACGCATCTCGACCATCCGCTCCAGGGCCTGCTCGATCAGCGTGAACAGCCCGTCGCGGGTCTGCTCGCACAGGTCGGTCAGCTCGGGGACCTCGGTGGCCCCGGGCAGTTGGAGCAACGTGCCCAGGTCGATCCGCAGCGTGGGATTCGCCTCCACCTCCAGCTCGCGAAGCTGATCCAGGTACGCCGACACCACCGGGAGGTTCACCCGGCAGGCGGCCTTGTCGTGGGGCAGGCGCATGCGGATCGCCAGGTACACCGTCCCCCGCGTGATGCGGGACCGAATGAGCTTCTCGACGTCGGACTCCGCGGAGTTCCACGCGTCGGGCGCCTTGATCGCCACCTTGAGGTAGCGGTTGTTGACGGACCGGACCTCGATGGCGTACTCGATGCCCTCGCACTGTCCCTCCGCCGATCCGTACCCGGTCATGGAACGCAGCATGGTCCGCTCCTGTCGCTGAGGGATGCTAGTCCACCACCGCGGGCTCCGCCGGCACCGCGTTGCCGTCGGCCTCGCCCGCCGCGGGCGATTCCGGGGCGGCCTCGGGGCTGGGGGGGGCCGCCGGCGCCTCGCCGGGGGCGGCGTAGCGGGCGGTGACCACGCGGGACGGAATGTACCCGGGCCGATACGCCCGGGCCTTCACCGTCGTGCCCGGTTCGACCTTCACCAGGATCTTCTGGTACATCGCCGACTCCTCCGTCGGATCGCTCCCGTCCAGCGTGTAGCGGATCTGCGTGTTCCCGCGATCCCCGGGGACGGTCATCCGCACGGAGACGTCTTCGGTGATCTCCCCTTGCGGGGGGAGGAAGACCGGCGCGTCCACCTGCCCCTTCTCGGGGCGGAACGCCAGCGTCGTCCCGATCGCCAGCAGCAGGAACAGGCCCGTCAGGACGATCGTGACCCAGGTGAACACGTCACCCGTCCGCGTCCCGAAGGCGCTGGTGGCCACGCCCCCCAACGCCGCGCCCAGGCCCCCCCCGCGGCCCTTCTGCAGGAGCACGACGACGATCAGCAGCACACAGATAATGATGAACAACGTGACGAAGAAAGTTGCCATACTCAACCTCGATTGGAATTCCGCGGTTCGACGGGCATCGGATGCCTCTCGCCCGACCTGGAGCCTACAGCCCCGCCTTCACAATGCCGGCGAAGTCCTCGACCTTCAGCGCCGCCCCGCCCACCAGCGCCCCATCCACGTCCGGAAGCGCCAGCAGCTCGCGGGCGTTGGAAGGCTTCACCGACCCGCCGTACTGGATCCGCACCACGTCCGCCGTCTCGGGGCCATACAGCTCGCCCAGCAGCTTGCGGATCATCGCGTGGACCTCCTGCGCCTGCTCCGGGCTCGCCGTCTTGCCCGTCCCGATGGCCCAGACGGGCTCGTAGGCGACGGTCACGCGGGAGGCGTCGGCCTTGGAGACGCCCTCCAGCCCGATCCGCACCTGCCGCTCCACCACGTCCCACGTCTTGCCCGCCTCACGCTCCTCCAGCAGCTCGCCCACGCAGAAGATCGGCAGCAGCCCGTCGGACAGCGCCTTCACCACCTTGCGGTTGATCAGCTCGTCGCTCTCCCCGATCACGTGCCGCCGCTCGCTGTGCCCCAGGATCGCGTACCGGCAGCCCACGTCCTTCAGCATCGCCGTGGAGATCTCGCCCGTGAACGCCCCGTTGTCCTCGTAGAACATGTCCTGCGCGCCGACGGCGATCTTCGAGCCCTTGACCGCCTCCACGACCGCCGGAACGTACACGAACGGCGGGCAGACCGCCAGGTCCACCGCCTCGACCGATCCGATCGCCGCCACCAGCCCGCCCGCCAGGGCCTTCGCCTCCGAAAGGCTGGTGTTCATCTTCCAGTTGCCGGCTATGAAGAGCTTTCTCGCCATGGGTCTCGTTCTCCGCATCGTCTAAGTAGGAAACCAGGTAACGCTCAGGACGTCTCCCGCGCCTTCGGGAAGCTCCCCAGCACGTGCATCTCACCGCAGTGCTCGCGGGACTCCTCCAAGGCGTTGGAAACGTTCAGGTCCTCACGGTGGCCCTCGAAATCGATGAAGAAGTAGTACTCCCAGTTCTTCCGCTTCGACGGCCGCGTGTCAATGCTCGTCAGGTTCACCCCGTACCGGGCGAAGATGCTCAGCACCTCCACCAGCGCCCCGGCGCGGTGGGCGGTGGTGAACATCACCGCGGTCTTGTCCGAGCCCGTCCGCCGCGAACTGGCCCGGCCGATGACGAAGAACCGCGTCGTGTTGTTCGGATTGTCCTCGATGTTGGCGAAGACGATCTTCAGTCCGTACAGCTCGGCCGCCAGCGTCGACCCGATGGCCGCCAGGTTCTGCTCCGTCATCGCCATCTCCGCCGCCTTGGAACTGCTGGCGACGGGGAGGAGCTGGACGTCGTTGAACCGCGAACTCAGCCACCGGCGGCACTGGGCGAAGACCTCGGGCTTGGAGGCGATCACCTTGATCTGCTCGGGGGGGCTGTTGGCCAACAGGTTGTGGTGGATCTCGATGAGCACCTCGGCACAGACGTGCACGGACGAGTCCAGGAAGCAGTCCATCGTGTCGATGATCCCGCCGCCCACGCTGTTCTCGATGGGCACCAGGCCCAGATCGCAATGCCCGCGGGCGACCTCCTCGAACACCGCCTGGATGTCCGCCAGCGGGAGGTACTCCACCGACGCCCCGAACTTCCGCATCGCCGCCAACTGCGAAAAACTGCCCTCGGGCCCCAGAAAGCCGATGCGAAGCGGCTT
>JAWLCQ010000007.1:0-39016 GCA_041687095.1 Phycisphaerae bacterium
CGGCGCAGGGCGCCTCGAAAAAGGGGACTGGCTCCGTAGCGGCATGCTTCTTGCCGCGCAGGTGCCTGTCCCCTTTTTCGAGGCGGTGCGGGGCTCCTCGCCCGCACTCCCGTGAACGGTTGCTGATCGGGAGACTTCTGCACGGACGCCAAGAGGCAAGCCACGGCCCCCGCCGTTTCCTGCGAATCCGCCCCTCCCGTTGCAATGAACCGGTTCATCGGTACAATCGGAATTCGACCGAACCCTCCGGGTTCTGTTGAGGTTCCATGGGAGTGCCCGGCGTGCATGATGCTATGCTCGCATGGTCGGGAGTTCATAGGACAGGGAGCATCGGATGACGATTCGGGCCGTACTTCTGGGTCTGCTCGGGGCTGCGTTCATCGCGGCCACGGGCTACATCAACGACATGGTGCTGGGCCTCACGCCGATGGTGGGCAACCATCTGCCGATCATCGTCTTCGGGCTCGTGATCGTCTTCGCCCTGGCTGTGAACCCGCTGGTGAGCCTCATCCATCCGAATGCCCCGCTGAAACACGGGGAACTGGCGACGATCGTCGCGCTGCTGCTGGTCGCCTGCTCCATCCCCGGGGCGGGGCTCATGTGGACGTTCGTACCCTCCCTGGCCCTGCCGGCGGAGTACTACCAGCAGGACGTGACGTGGCAGCGTCACGACGTCATGTCCTACGTCCCCCATGCCATGCTCCCCCTCGGGGGGCAGTTCCAGGAGTCGATCATCGGCCCCCTGGCGCGCGGGGGGGCGGGGTCGTACGGGAAGGCCTTGGGGATGGGCGAGGTGCCCTGGAACGCGTGGACGGAGACGCTGGCGACGTGGCTGCCGATCGTCCTGCTCATCGGGATTGCGGGCATCTGTGTGGCGCTGATCGTGCACCCCCAGTGGTCGCGGCGGGAGCGGCTGCGGTACCCGGTGGCCCAGTTCGCCCGCTCGCTGCTGGAACGCGCCCCCGGTCAGGCTATGCCCGCCATCCTCCGCGACCGCATCTTCTGGATCGGGTTCGGGGTCGTGTTCGCCATCCATCTCATTAACGGCCTCAACGCGTGGGAGTTGCTCAACCTCGAGATCCCCATGACCGCCAACCTGGAACGCTACCGCTGGCAGTTCCCGGTCCTGGGCAAGCTCCCGGGGGCCGACCGCATCTTCCTGTGCCCCATCTACCCGACGGTGATCGCCTTCAGCTTTTTCCTCGCCAGCGACGTCGCCTTGTCCCTGGGGATCTCGCACCCGCTCCGCCTGGCGGTGATGGCCGTCCTGCTGGGGGCGGGGGTGAACGTCAGCGAGGACTACCTCACCGGCGGGCCGTTCCCCTGGCAGTACTTCGGGAGCTACCTGGGATTGGCGCTGCTGATGCTGTACATGGGCAGGCGATACTACGGACAGGTGCTGCGGGAGGGGCTGGGGCTTTCCCGCTCGCGTGAGGGCGTCGAGCCCGCAAGCATCTGGGCCTTCCGCATCCTGCTGGTGGTCTTCGCGCTGCTGGTGGCGTTCCTGGCGTGGCGGGTGCATCTGCCGCTCCCGCTGGGCGGGGCGTTCGTGCTGCTGGTGCTGCTGCTGTTCACGGTCATGGCCCGCATCAACGCGGAGAGCGGGCTGTTCTGGGCGCAGGCGTACTGGCACCCGATCACGGTCTTCCTCGGCCTGTTCGGGGCGACCGCCCTGGGCCCGCAGAACTTCATCATCATCGCCATGCTCTGCGTCGTGCTCACCATCGACCCCCGCGAGAGCCTCCTGCCGTTCGTCGTGAACGGCCTGAAGATCGCGGACGACGCGAAGGTCTCCCCCGCCCGCACCTCCCGCTGGGCTGTCGCCGTCCTCATCCTCGCCCTGCTCGTCGCCACCCCCGTCGCCCTCTGGGCCGGGTACAACTACGGGGCGAACCACAACGGCTGGACGGGCAAGATGGTCCCCAAGATGCCCTTCGACGCCCTCGCGCGGCAGATCCAGGAGATGAAGGGCGTGGGAACGCTCGAGGCGTCGACGTCGTACGGCCTGTGGGATCGCTTCGCGAACATGCAGGTGGACTGGAAGGGCTTCGGCCTGTGGGCGGGACTGGGCGTGGGGCTGGTGCTGCTATGCAGCGTGCTGCGCCTCCGCCTCCCCTGGTGGCCGCTGCACCCCATCCTGTTCCTCGTGTGGGGCACGTTCCCGCTGGGCTTCTTCTACCTGTCGTTCCTGATCGGCTGGGCGGCCAAGAGCATCATCACCCGCCTGGGCTCCAGCCAGGCCTACTTCCGCGCCCGGCAGATGATGGTGGGCGTGCTCGCGGGCGACCTGATCGGCGGGTTGCTGTTCATGGCCGCCGGCGCGCTCTACCACGTCATCACCGGTGAGGTTCCGCCCAAGTACGCGATCTTCCCGTGATCGGGGGGGATTGCGGATTTGCGTGGGCGAGGGGGCGGGGGCCCGATGCGAGTTCGGACGAAGGTTAGAGGTTAGAGGTGAGAGGTTAGAGGTGAGAGGTTAGAGTGCAGACGCTCGGACAGGGAACAGATGCGTCGAGCGCCCAAAGACGCTCGACCCCCCGACTCTAACCTCTCACCTCTCACCTCTCACCTCCAACCTCTAACCCGCTCTCGGTCCCGCGCGTCTCTCGGGGAGGTGTCGCTACTTCGTCTCGCTCCGCAGATCGAGCCACGCCATCTCCGCCTCGGTGAGTTCCAGGTGCATGGCCGCGAGGTTCTGCCTGGCCTCCTCGGGCTTGTAGACCCCGATCAGGGCGAAGATGTTCAGCGGGTAGCTCATGACGTAGGCCGTGGCGATCTGGGGCACGGTCATGCCCTTTTCCTTGGCGAGCTGCCAGCAGCGGTCGAGGCGCTGGATGTTGTCCTCGGCGCGGAAGCAGCGGACGGCGATGTCCTTGGCCTGCTCGGGCGTGGCGTTCTCCATCTTCTCCCGCGTCCACTGCCCGCTGAGGAACCCGCGCGACAGCGAGGACCACGGGAACAGGGCGACCTCCGGGTGCTCCGCGTACCACTGGCGGGCGGGGCCGCCCTCGTCGCCCGTGATCGAGAGGCACTCGCCCCAGGGCTCCTCGACCATGCGGGCGAGCGAGAAGTGGGGCGAACTGACGGTGAAGGGCACCAGGCCGTGCTCGGTGGCGTAGGCGTTGGCGGCCGCGATGCGCTCGTGCGACCAGTTCGACCCGCCATAGGCGCTGATGAGCCCGGCGCGGATGTGCTCGTTCATGCACTCGACGATGGGCCCGACGGGCTTGGTCGGATCGTCGCGGTGCATGACGAACAGTTCGATATGGTCGAAGCCCAGGCGGTCGAGGCACCCATGGAGGTCCTCGGTGATGTCCTCGGGGGTCACGCGGCGGCGCTGGGCGTTGTGATGGGCGCACTTGTCGAGCATGACGACCTTGTCCCGCACGCCGCGGGACGTCACCCACGCCCCGAACGCCCGGTCGCAGTCGCCCCCGCCGTAGACGTGCGAGCTGTCGAAGATGTTCACGCCCAGCGCGAACACCCCGTCCAGCAGTTCGTTGGTCCAATCCTGTTTGGCCGTGCTGACCATCATCAGCCCCTGGCCGATCCGCGAGACGGGCTTGGAAACACCGGGAATGGAACCGTACTTCATGTTCATGAGCGTGCTCCTGGGGGGCAGAGCTATCAGCTATCAGCTATCAGCTTTCAGCAGTCAGCTTTCAACAGACAGTCTGTCTCCCTAAGCCCACCGACTGCGTCGGCGGGATACTCTTGACCACCAACCAACCAACCAACACCGTCAAACCTACCGTCGAACACAACCGCTGAGAGCTGAAAGCTGATAGCTGACAGCTACTTCTCGCTCGGGTATTCCAGACCCCACTGCGATCTCAAGTCGTCCATCATCCGCATGACTTCCAGCGTCGCGGCGTGGGGCATGACGTCGCTTTCGAGTTTGCCGGCCTTGACGCAGCGGTTGACCTCGGCGATCTCGTAGTTGAAGCCGTTGCCCTCGAACGTGGGCTCGACGGTTTGCACGTCCTTGCCCCAGTAGCCCCAGTCGAACTTGCGGGCGTTCCAGAACTGCGGGATGCGGATGAACCCGTCGGTCCCGTAAATCACCGCATTATGCTCGGTGGTGGTGCGCACCCCGCAGGTCAGGGTCGCCAGCGGGCCGGTCTTGTACTTGAGGATCATGGCGGCCTGCTCGTCCACGCCCGTCTCCCCGATCTGGGCTGCCCCGAGGACCTCGTTGGGCGAACCGAGAACCATGTGGGCGAAGCTGATGGTGTAGACGCCCACGTCCAGCAGCCCGCCCCCGGCGAGTTCGGGGTTCAGAAGGCGGCTTTGGGGGTTCCAGCCCGCGCGGAAGGCGAAGGACGCCTGCACCATCCGCAGTTCACCGATGGCCCGCTTTTCCAGCAGCTTGCGGACCTCGACCATGACGGGCAGGAAGCGGGTCCACATGGCCTCCATGCAGAAGAGCTTGCGCCGCTTGGCGGCCTGCAGGACGCTCTTGGCCTCGGCGGCGTTGACGGCGAAGGGCTTCTCGCACAGCACGTGCTTGCCGGCCTTGAGGGCCAGAAGGGCGTCCTCCTTGTGCTTCGTGTGCGGGGTGGCCACGTAGATGCAGTCCACGTCCGGGTCGGCCGCCAGGTCCTTGTACGAACCGTGGCGGTGGGGGATCTTGAACTCCGCACCGAAGGTGTCGGCCTTCTCCTGCGAGCGGGACCCGCAGGCGACGAGTTCGGCGTCTTTGACATCGGGAATCGCGTTGGCGAACTTCTTGGCGATGTTCCCGCATCCCAGGATGCCCCAGCGGATCTTCTTGGCCTTGGCCATGTCGTCAGCTCCTTTGTGCTTTCGTCTGCGCGGGGAGGAACGCCGCCCGGGAGATGCTCCGCGCGCCGGCGGGTTGACCGTACGGGAGGCCGATCCTACCGTCCCCGCTCGTGCATGCAACAGCGTGCGCGCAATTTCCGGGGCGGGGGGCGCGGTCCGGGGGAGCGTCCTATTCCCCCGCCTGCTCGCTCAGGCGGCGGTAGTACTGTTCGAGGACCTCGCGGTACTCGGGGGGGAGGGCCTTGTTCTGGGCGTCGGCGATGTCGTCGCGGATGTACTTGGGCATGGCCGACGCGGTGTCGGTCACGACGTCGATGGACCGCCCGATGTGCAGCTTGCTCTCGCCCAGGGAGTCGAGCACCGTGTCCCGCACCCGCAGGACGTTCTGGTAGCGGTAGTTCTCCAGGTCGCTCTGGACGCGGGTCATGAGGGTGATGGCCTGGAGGAGCTTGAAGTTGCCGTAGCTCTCCTGGCGGAACTGCTCCTGGATGCGTTCGGCGCGGTTGAGGAGTTGGGCGTGCTTTCCGGCGAGGCGGGGCATCTCGCGGGCGAGCGGGGGGGGGACGGGCCCTTCCAGGCCCTCCTCGGCGGCGCCGCTGAGCTTGCCGCCCCCGGTCGCCCCTCCCGCGGGCTCGGAGGACTGATCGTTCACCTCGCCCTTCTGGAATGGTTCGGGCGAGAGGCGGGTGGGGGTCCGCCGCCCGCCCTTGCCGACCGCCTTGTCCTCGACGAACTCGCCCGCGCTCTTGCCCTGGCGGCCCTCCCCGGAGCGGCCCTGGATCTCGGAGGGGTTGGGCAACTGGTTGCCCGTCACGCCCTGGGCGTTCATGTTGCTGATGGGCCCGTCCATGGCGTCCCAGCCGATGCCCTTGTCCCCGCTCATCGAGTACTTGCTGGAGAGGTCCTCCATCTCCTCGAATAGGTCCTCCTCCTCCTCGAGGAGCTTGCCCATGAGGTCCTCGAGTTCGGTGGGCAGCTCGGGGGCTTCGGTGGAGTCGTTCATGTCGTCGGTGGGGTCCTCCATCGCCCACTTGGTGCGGTCGGGCTCGTCGGGCAGCCACTTCTCGATATTGGCGGTGAGGGACTCGGCGTTCTCAATGCCGTTGTCCTCGATGGCCGTGGCGATCTCCTCGGCCTTCTTCTTCAGGGCGTCCTTCGCCATCGTGACGTCGCTCTTGATGCTGAGGAGTTCCTTGAGCAGGGAGGGGTTGGAGAAGTCCTGCTGCATGAGCTTGGAGAAGTCGGTGAAGGCTTCCCCGAGGAACTTCTCCCACTTGTCCTGGGCGGCAATGAGGTCCTTCAGGGCCGCCTCGTCCTCGTCGGTGAAGTCGTCGACGGGCTTCTTGGCGAGTTGCTGGGTCGCCTGGACGACGCGCTTCTCGCCCTCGATAAAGTCCTCCAGATCGGTCTTGAGCTGTTCGAGCTTCTCGCGAACGTCGGGGGGCATGTCCTCCCCGGCCCGCCGGGCGACGTCCTTCTCCGCCTTGCCCTGGAGGGAGGGCAGAATGGCGAGCAGCGTCTTCAGCGTGTCGAGGATGCTGTCCTGTGTGGACAGAAGCAGCTCGAAGGGCCTGTCCACCTTGTCCCACCCCCCGACGACCTGCTTGAGGACCTGGGCCTGCTCGACGGCGGTGGCGGCTTCGTTGGTGGCGAGGAGGGCGACGGCCTGCTGGACCGCCACCATCTCGGGGTCGAAGGGGAAATTCTGCGTAAGGTCGAGCAGCCCGGACTTGATCTGCTGCTGCCCGGTGACGATCTCCCCGCCGGTGGCGAGCAGTTCGGTGGCGCGGGCGGTGACGTCCTGCCCGCCGTTGCGGTGGTCGATGAGTTCGGGGTGGCGCTGGCGGGCGATGAGGGCATTGACCCGCTGGGCCTCCTGGATCTTGAGGAGGGCGAGCAGGCGCTGGCGGAGCTGCTCGAAGCGGCGGGCCTTCTCCTCGGCGACTTTGGCGGGGTCCTGGATGAGGATCTTGTAGGTCGCGGAGGCGTTGGATTGCGGCCCGCCGATCCCGTCGAGCATCCGGTTGTCCTTCGCCGTCGCCTGGTACACCACCACGTCGCCCTCGACGTAGGTGTCGGGGAGGCGGAAGGCGTAGGGGAGGTCCGCCTCCGTCTTGCCGCTCACCTCATAGCGATGCACGGGCAGCAGCGGGGCGCCCTCCTTGCCCGCCAGCAGCACCGCCTCCGTCAGCCCGTGATCGTCCGAGACCTTCAGCACGGTTTCGAGCGTCCCGCCCGGGGGGACGGAGACGTCCTTGCGCGGGGCGAGGAAGGCGATCTTGGGGCGGTGGTCGGGGCGGGCGTGGATGCGGTAGTAGCCCGCCATCGACGGGTCGCGGAGGATGTCGGCGGCGCTGGCGGCGAGGATGTCCGCGCCGACGTCGGGGAGTTGCTGGAAGGGACGGCCCTGGGCGTCGCGGAGGATGATGCGGTACGCCCCGTCCTGCAGGACGGGGAGGACGGCCTCGAAGTGCTGATTGCCGGGGGCGGGGAGCATGGGCGTCTGGCCTTGCTGGGGCAGTTCGATGGCGGCGGCGGGGACGGGGTCGGCGAGGCGGACGCGGACGGTCACCCGCGTGCCGACGGGCGCGTCGATGGTCCCGTCGGCGTTGCGGACGGTCTGGTCGTCCTTGGGGATGTACGGCGGGTAGTCGTACCGCAGGTCCAGGCCCTCGACCTCGATGCGCTGCAGGACGCGGATGGTGTAGTGCGGCTTGTCCTGGGGCCAGCGCGACCCCCCGATGCGGACGCTGTAGCGGGTGTCCTGCTGCACGCGGTCGAGCGTGGCGGTGAAGACGCTGTAGCCTTGCCTGGGCACGAGGGCGAGGGGGGCGTCGCGGCCCTCGACGCGGAGTTCCCCGCGGAGGACCTCGGCGGAGGGGTTGTCGATGCGGACGGTGACGGTGACGCTCTCGCCCGCGAAGACCTGCGTATCCCCGGGGGAGAGGCTCAGGAGCGCGAGGGTGTTGTGCGACGGGACGTAGCGGGCCGGGATCATGCCCATCAGGCCGCGTTGGAAGGGTCCGGGCTGCGTGAAGGCGAAGGCGAGGACGAGCAGCGTGGACGCACCGGCCGCGGAGGCCCAGCGCTTGAGCGGGCGGGTGGAGATGCTCTTGTGGAGGTCGGCGGTGCGGAGGCGGTGGGCGGCTTGGCCGATGGCGAGTTGGACGAGTTCGGGGCTCGCCTGGTCGCGGTCGCCCGCCAGCAGGACGGAGTTGATGAGGTCGTTGCGGGTCTCCGGGAGCGACTGCTCGATGAACCGGGCCGTCATCGCCGCGTTCTGTCGCCACACCAGCACCCGCAGCACGCCCAGGGCGAGGGCGGCGAGCACTGCCGATCCGCTCAGCACGATCACCGCCCACCGCAGGGCGACGGGCGGCTGATCGGGCCAGTACCCCGTCGCCGCCACCGACAGCAGCAGGGCGGTCATGGCGACGGCGACGACGGCGAGCACGCCCCCCGCCAGGCGCACCCGCCGCCGCCGCGAGTGCACCGACTCGATCCGTTCGAGCAGTTCCCCGAGGCCCTGGTACTGAGGCAGCGTCGTCATGGCCAACGTCCTTTCCGCGAGCGTGGGCGCGGACCGATCCCTGGTCGGCGCGCACACGCTGCGCATAAGGATAAACGCGCGAAGGGCGTCAGGGATTCGAAAAAGTTGCAGTTCGACGGATCACGCCTCGCGCGAGGAGCGCCCGGGTGCGAAGACCGCGGAGGCAGGCCGTCAACACGCGGGGGCGGTCCCGATCCTTTCGCGGGGATGCGTGCAGAACGCCGGATAAGAGAAGACGCCAAATGGCAAGCCCGTTTGGGGCGGAACTTGCCATTTGGCGTCCGATGTCATCGGTGACCCGGACCCACCGTCTCCCGGTCCTCCGGTCTCCCGGCGTTCCCGTTGTCCGGTGTTCGGTCCGCGGTCTTTCGGTCTACTTTGCGGTCCCGAACGCCTCGGCGTACCAGGCGTCCATTTCGTCGTCGCTGATGGAGGTATTGCGGCCGTCCTCGTACTCGGCGTCGACGCGGTCGCGGATCTTGAGGAGGCGCGGGTCGTCCTTGGCGAGGTTGGTCCCGTACCGCGAGTCGATCCAATGCTTAATGCCGGCCGCTCCGGACTTGTCGGTGATGGCGACCTCGACGGGGCGGGCGAGGAGCTTGTCGGTATCGAAGGCGGTGTAGATCTCCTGGCTCTTGAGGAGCCCGTCGGCGTGGATGCCGGCCCGCGTGGTGTTAAAGCCTCGCCCGATCAGCGGGTAGTTCTCCGGGATGTCGTGCCCGATCTGCTTGGTGAAGTAGTCGGCGATCTCGCTGATGACGGGGTAGTTGACGCGCGAGTCGGTCCCGCGGAGCTGGGCGGCCTCGACGACCATGGCCTCCAGGGGCGTGTTGCCCGTGCGCTCCCCGATGCCCAGGAGGGAGCAGTTCGCCCCCGAGCAGCCGTACAGCCACGCGGTGGCGGGGTTGTTGAGGACCTTGTGGAAGTCGTTGTGCCCGTGCCATTCGAGGAGGCGCGGGGGCACGCCGGCATCGCGGACCATGGCCTGGACGATGCGGGGAACGGACCGCGGCAGGGTGGCCTGCGACCACGACACGGCGAAGCCCATGGTATCGCACAGGCGGATCTTGACGTCCATCCCGTACTCGGCGCGGAGCTTCATGAGTTCGACGGCGAAGGGGATGACGAATCCGGGGAAGTCCGCGCGGGTGATGTCCTCGAAGTGGCAGCGGGGGATGATGCCTTCATCGAGGGCGGCGCGGGCGATGTCGACGTACTGCTGGAGGGCCTGCTTGCGCGACTTCTTCAGCTTGAGGAAGATGTGGTAGTCGCTGCAGCTCGTGAGGATGCCCGTCTCGGCGAGGCCCATCTCCTTGACCAGGCCGAAGTCCGCCTTGACCGCGCGGATCCAGCCCGTGACCTCGGGGTACTTGGCCCCGACTTCGCGGCAGCGGTCGACGGCCTCGCGGTCCTTCTTGGAGTACAGGAAGAACTCGCTCTGGCGGATCAGGCCCGTGCCCCCGTCGAGCTTGGACAGGAGCTTGTAGATGTGGACGATCTGATCCACGGTGTAGGGCGGACGGGCCTGCTGCCCATCGCGGAAGGTGGTGTCCGTGATCCAGATCTCCTCGGCGGGGGAGAGCGGAAGGGCGTCGCCCTCGAACTGCACGCGAGGGAACTCCTTGTACGGAAACATTTCCCGGTAGAGCTGGGGCTCGGGAACGTCCTGCAACGGATACATGGTCGTCTCAGTCAATTTTGGTTTCCTTCCTCGTTTGTACCTGTCCCGGTCCGGTCGCGGGCGAGGGAGGTCGCGGGTAGACGGCTCCTTTTCCCGGACAAACCTCCGCTCGCCGACCGATTCGTAGATGGTATAGTATACGCGCCTCCTCCGGCGGTAGCAAGTGTCGCCGTACGGGGCGGGTGCAGACCCGCCGACCCCGGGAACGGGCGCCGAAGGCCGCGGGGCCCGTGGTTCCAGGGCAGGAGGGGGCGGACATGAGAACCGACAGGGCAAACGGAAAGAGATCGCGATGACCGAACAGCAGAGCCCCCCCCCAGAGACCTCCGGTGCGACTCCTCGGAGATTGCTGCGCCCCCTGCTGGTGCTGCTGGGCCTGGCCGTCGTCGCCGTCGCCGTCATCCTCTCGGGCCCCAGCATCCTGCCCCCGCCCCCCGAGGAGACCGGGGAGCAGCAGGCCCAGGAGATGGGCCGCGCCTTTGATGCCGCCCAGCCCCCGCCCACCGGCGTGGAGAAGGCGGCCGTCGACGCACTCCTGACGACCCTCGCCCAGCAGATCCGCGATGGGAAGCCCGAGCAGGCCATGGGGGCATTCCACCTTCCACGGATGCTCCAGGAGTTCGAGCGGATGGGCATCCTCACTCGCGTCCTCGAACGCCAACGCCGCGCCTTCTCCGAGGGGCTGCAACGCGGCATCCTGCGGTCCCTGTCCCACACCGATGCCCCCATCGGATGGCGGGAGGTGGAGGTCAAGCACATCCGCCCCGCCGACCTGCCCGGGGAGATCGTCATCTACACCCGCCACCGCTCCGAGCGCCGCAACGCCACCGCCCACTTTCGCTGGTGGCTCAAACGCACCGGCAAGCGGTGGCAGATCTACGACTATCAGGACCTCGACAGCGGGATTCGGTTCTCGACGATGACGGGCATCCTGACGGCCGGGAAGATGGAGGCCGCCTCCGCCTGGGTTCCCGTGGCGGCCGAGGCGCTGCCGAAGGCCCTCGCGGCGGTCAACGAGACGCTGGAGTACGACGAGGCCCAGCGGCTGCTCGCGGAGGTGGCCCAGACCGACGCGCCCCCGTACGTCCGGTCCATCGCGTGGATGTTGACGGCGTCGGTGCACGTGGGGCAGCAGCGCTACCCCGAGGCCATCGCCGCCTGCGACCGCGCCATCGCTCTCTACCGCGAGACGCCCAACCTGATGTACCTTCGCGCGGAGGCCCTGTACGGCCTGCAGCGTTACCGCGACACGATCGAGGCCGTGCAGCGCTACCAGAAGCTCGTGGGGACGGAGGCGCACAGCTCGTTCCTGCTCGGGGAGTCGTTCCGCGCCCTCGGTCACGCCGAACTGGCCGAGAACGCCTATCGCAAGGGCCTGAAGGACGATCCCTGGTCGGAGGAGAACCTCTTCGGGCTGGGCCTCGTGCTGCCCCCGGCGCGCAAGGGGGAGATCATCGACTGCCTCGCGGCCTTCGCGAATCCGTCGGAGAGCCTGGGCCGGTTGGCCCTTCGCTTCCTCGACGCCGAGGATGACTCCGCCGTGACCGCACTGGCGCGGGCGTACCCGAAGCTGGCCCCGGAGGACCCCAACGGGACGTACTTCGCGGCGCAGGCGCACCTGCTCCGCGAGGAGTACGAGCAGGCGGCCCGCCTCGCCCTCGCGGCGGCCGACACCCTCCCCGACTCCAGCCGCCACGCTCCGTTCCTCCAGACGTACCTCGACGCCATGCTCGCCCTCCAGCAGCCCCTGGAGGCCTACCGGACCTGCCCCGACCGGGAGTTCGCCTTCGCCCATATCGGGCAGGTGCTCGTGGAGGCGGAGGATCCCGACCTGCTGGCCGCCCTGCTCGACGCCCACCGCGCCGCGGCGCCCGAAGATCTGCGGGTGGCCTACTTCACCGGGCAGTTGGCGCTCCTGCGGCAGGACTACCCGAAGGCCATCGGCGTACTCGTGGAGGCGTGGGGCGAGGCGCAGGAGGAGGAGCTGCGGGAGCAGTTGCGGGAGGCGGCGGTGTACGCTTTCCATCGCGGCGGGCGATCCCTCGACGCCTATCGCACTCTGCCCCCGGCCCAGCGGACGTTCGTGCAGTTGGCCAAGCTGCTCTCCGTCGCCAAGGACGCCGATACGCTCCTCGCCCTCGTCGATGCCCACCGCGCCGCCGCGCCCGACGACCCCCTCAGCGACCTCTGGTTCGCCGAGGCCCAACGCCTCCGCGGCGAGTACGAAGCGGCGTTGCAGACCTTGGGACGCTTCCGCGAGCGGCTGGGGGGCGACCCCCACGCGTACCGCCGCCACGACTTCGTCCTCGTTCACTGCCTCGTCCGCCTGGGGCGGATGGAGGACGCGATGACCGCGGCGGCGGCGTCGACGGCCGACGACGGGGACCCGTACTTCGAGGTCGTCGTCCACGCCGCCTCGGGGCATGTTGCGGAGACGGCCCGGCTCTTGAAGACGCTCGCCGACGCGGGCTATACCTCCGACGAGTTCTACGCGGACAGCCTCCTGGGAACGGCGTTGCGGAGCGAGCCCTTCGCCGCCGTCCGCGCGCAGTTCCCCCCGCCGGAGAAGGTGAAGTAGCTTCGGTGGACGCTACGGGCCCGCACCGGGGCGCACGGCCTGCAGGACGGTCCGCACCCACGCCCGCAGTTGGCGGGGGCGGAGCAGGCCCAGAGCGACCGTGGCGAGCAGCCACACCGGCAGCACCCCCCATCGGCCATGCGGAAGCCACACCCCCGTCGCCGCGATGACGGCGAAGACCGCGAGCGTGGCGAAGAAGGCCCGGGCCCCGACGTCGGGCAACTGCCGCCGTCCCACCACGAGCTTCCCCAGCGTGGTCCCCAGCGTGGTGGCGGCGACGAGGGCGGCCGCTCCCAGCGTGCCGTAGCGGGGGATGACGAACCAGCCCACCGCGATCAGGAGGACGTTCTTGAGCAGTTCCAGCACCGCCGCCCGCCCCGCGGCCGTCATCGCCATGAGCACCTGGTCGAGCTGCACGCTGTAGTTCTCCACCCCGACGGCGAAGGCGAGGATGAGCAGGGCGGGCAGTTCCCGGCCGTAGTCCGCCCCGAACAGCTTCGTCAGCAGCAGCCCCCCCCACGCCCAGTAGAGGGCGAACAGGAGCGTGGACACCAGGCCCAGGAACCGCGTGAGCTGCAGCAGGATGCGGACCGTCCCCCCGTGGTCCGTCGCCCCGGAGGCGGCGTCGTGGGCGATATGGGGCAGGAGGGCGGCCGAGATCGGGGCGGAGACGAACCGCGATGCGAAGGCCAGCAGGAAGCAGACGCGGAAGGTGCTGACCTGCCCGCTGGAGTGCCACGCTCCGATCAGCAGGGGCATGAGGAACGGCAGGGCGAGGATGCCCAGTTGGGGGACGTAGTAAGGCAGTGCGCGGATCACCCGCCGCACGGACGTCCCCACGGGCTCGAACCGCAGGCGCAGGCGGAAGTGCTCCTGGCGGCTGAGGCGGTAGGACAGCGGAAGGGAGACCGCCAGCGACAGCGCGAAGGCCCCGCTCCACCCGATGAAGATCCACACGGGGGCCAGGCCGGCGGCGACGCAGACGAAGACCCAGATCGTCTTACCTGCCTCGGCGATGGGGACCATGAAGAGGGTGTCGAAGAACCGCTCGAACCCCACAGCGATGGTGCGGCAGGCGCGGACGGCGGCTTGGAGGACCACCCACGTGCCCGAGATCGCCACCAGCAGGGGGGGAAGGGGCTCGCCCTCGAACAGGCGGCCGATGGGGGCGGCAAGGAGGATCATCGCCAGTCCCAGCAGCCCGGCGAGGAGGAGCGGAACCGCGATGACGGCGGAGATGGTTTCCGTGAGGCGGTGGGTGGAGGCGGCGCGGTCGCGGGCGATCTCGCGCATCCCCGCCTTGCCCGCCAGGCCCAGGTCGCTGGCGAGCATCATGAGCTGCACCACCGACGCGATCCACACCAGGCTGCCATGGAACCCCTTGCCGTACCAGCGGATGACGGCCCAGTGGGCGACGAACTGGCTGAGGTTGACGACGGCCAGCGCGATCGTGCCGTAGAGGATGTTCCCGGCCAATCGGGACGCGCGGGACGGAACTGGGTCGGCGAGGATGGCCATGGGGGTCAGGCGTTCGATCGCGGGGATGTGGCGGTCGCGGCGGACCGCCGGTCGCGGGACCAGTGCGTCAGGTCCCGCTGGAGCAGTTCGCTCAGCCGCTCGACTTCGGGGGCGAACTCCGCCTGCAGGCGCGACCGGAGTTCGGGGTCCATGGGCGGGCGCGGCTCGCGGACGGTGATGAGGTTGCGCACGCCGTTGCGGATCGCCTCGGGGATGAAGCGGCGAACGCGGTAGGTGCGGGTGAGCGGATTGTTGAACACCAGGCGCTGCATCCACCCGCTACGGACGCGCTTGTTGGCGTTGACGGCGTCGAAGGGGGGGGCGAACTCCGCATCCACGCCGAGGAACTCCAGCGTGCGGCGGTACTCGCGGGCGGTGTCGGCCTTGAAGTCGTCAAAGACGATCACGTGGACGCGCTCGCGCCCGAAGGCGTCGAGGTAGCGGCGGACCTGGTCGGTGTAGCGGACGAGGTCGCGGTAGTGCAGGGCCTGGCCCACGCGGAGGCTGTCGGGGATGTTGCGGTGGGCCTTGCGGTCGAGTTCGGCGGCGAGGGCGGCGGCGAAGTCCTGAAGGTTCTCCATGCCCATATAGACCACCTGCGAATGCATGGAGTGCAGGACCTCCACGGGATCGCGGAGCATGATGAGGACCCGCGCGTCGGGGGAGAAGGCGCGGATCTCCGCGGCGGCGTTCCGCGAGACGAGGTAGAAGACGGAGGACTCCCCGGCGCGAAGGGCATCGCCGGCCTGGCGGAAGTAGGAGAGGTACTCCTCCTCGGTCAGCCGATCGTAGCGGATCTCCAGGTCGCTGCCGAAGAAGTGCGACTCCTTGCGGTCCGGCATGAAGATCTGGGGGTGCGCCCCCAGGTACTGGTCCATGGCGGTGGTCCCGCACTTGGGGGCCCCGACGATGAAGAAGTCCGGTCGTCTCATCTGCATCTCCACGAGGTAGGCCGCATTGTATCACGAATCGCGGACGGGGGGGGCGCCATGCGGGGCTCCTGCATGCGGCAGCAGGCGAGCGTACAGCGACTCGGCGTCCTGCAGCAGGGGGGCGAGGCGCGGATCGTCGAGCTGCTCGGCCACGCGGCGCTTGAGCTGCTCCTTCTCGGCGGAGGGGCGGGCGACGGTGTGCTCGCGGACCCGCGTATCGCCGCGTTCGCGGCGGTCGCTGGCCTCGACGAGGTCAAAGCATCGCCGCACGTTCTCCTCCGTGTGCTCGAAGGCGAGGAACTGCGTCCCGTACCGTTCGTTCACCCGCCGGATCACCGCCCCGAAATCGCCCGTCACCTGCTCGAAGCTCGCCGTGACGATCCTGTCCGCGAACGGCAGCACGCGGCGGTGGAAGCGGATGTACTCCCGCAGCGCGTCGGCGGGGGGGATGTGACGCGACCGCACCAGGTATGACGCCACCGCCGACCGGGGATCCCGCAGCAGCAGGATCACCGGGATGCCCCACCGCACGCCCGCTACGATCTGCGCCGACGCGTGCAGGTGGTGCGCGATCCGCACCTCCCGCGGCTGCGCGGACTCGAAGGCTGACTTGGCGAACGTGTTCCCGCTCCGCGGGTAGCCCTCGATGACGATCTCCGTACGCGGGGTGACGGCGGCGGCGCCCTGGGAACGCCCCGTCAGCCGCAGGTACACCCGCACGGCCGGCAGGTACGCCCACGGGTGCGCCAGGAGCGTATCGGCCACCACATGCCGCACCCGCAGCCACTGCGTCCGCAGCGGCTGTCGCACAGGCATTTCATCGTTCTCTGGCAAGGCAGTATCCTCTTCGCTGTCACCCGCCGTGGCTTCCCGGTTCTTCGGCGCAATCGCGGAGAACCTGGAGCGTGGCGCGGGCGGCGTCGGACCAGCGCCATGGCGGGCTTGAGAGAACCGTTGGGCCCTCCCGCTCGAGCGCCACGACGAGCGCCTCCGGGTCATCAAAGTCGATCTGCCACTCCGGCGGGACGCCGAGTTCGTGGAACACGGGAAGTCGGGATGTGATCACCTTGGCTCCGAAGTGCGCTGCCTCCACCACTGGCAGCCCGTATCCTTCCGTGCGTGATGGGAAAACCACTGCCGAGGCCGCTCGATACATCCGGCAGACGTCGTCAAACGGCAGCAGGCCCAGATGTATGACGGCGTCTGCGATGCCAAGCTCTGCAACAAGCGCTCGCAACTCGTCCCAGTAGGGTGTGCGGGCGCCCGCCAGCACTAGTACGCGGTCGAACCCCTCCCGCTGTCGCAGGCAGGCGAAGCTCCGCAACAGCGCATCGTGGCCCTTATGCTTCCAGGTCGCGGCCGGGTAGAACAGGAACGGTCTCCCCACGGGGTTCAGCGGTTCGTAGGAATCGACATCACGATCCGGAACGCCATGTGGGATCACCGCCACCCGTTCCGGCGGGACGCCGCATCGCTCCATCAGCACGTCCCGGTGATACTGCGAGATCGCCACCAAGCGGTTTGCCCTCCGCAGGGCATGTCCGTAGGAGCGAGCGCGATAGGCTCGCTCCAGACGTGAGAGCCCCTCCGGCCGGAGTATGTTCGAAAGGTCATGCACGACTACCGCGACAGGCACCGCAATGCGCTTTGGGTACATCGACTGTTGCGGGAACAGGACGGCGTCGGGGGATGCGGAGAGAAGGGCACGCCTGGCAGTGCTGTCGTGGTAAGGCGTGAAAGCCTCCATGAGACGCTGCAAAATGACGCCCCGGTCTCCTCTCGGCAGCACGAGCGTCTGAGCTTTGTCGCACTCGATGGCATTGCGATTGTCGCGGCGGAGGATGAGAGAGGCGGAATCTTCGGGAGGCAGGACGAGAGGCAACGCCCCGACGATGCCGCGGATGTAGGTTTCGGCGCCGCCGATGTGGCCGGGCCGGAAGTTGAGCAGACTGATCGCGAATCGCATGAGCCTACTCCGAAGGCTGACGCTTTGCCCTCTGACTCACATGAACAGCAAGCGGGATTCGCTCGCCATCCATGCCTGCCTCCGAGGCGCCGTATCTGGAAAACATACCATATCTTCCATCGACGGGCAACGCGGCCGACTTGACCCCTGCCGCACCTTGGGCCTCGCGGGCGGAAGGGCGCACCGCGTGGAGGGGGGGGGCGGAGGCCTACTCCCGCCGCGTGAGCGACTCCAGCGTCTGCAGGAAGCGGCGGCGGCGAACGGCGAGGACGTCGGCGGAGCCCTCGTCCTCCCCGCGCACGGCCGCCAGCCGCTGGGCCACCAGCGCCGCCGACTCGATCCGCACCTCCGAGAACCCCGCCCGCAACGCCTGCTGGACGGAGGCGGCGAGTTCGGGGGCGTCGGGGGCGGCGGATTGCTCGGCCATCTCGGCGACCTCCAGGTAGAGGACGGTGTCGGCGGGAACGGTCGTGCGCGTGCGGACGACGGCCTGCTCGTCGGAGAGTTCGGGGGCGTAGGCGGCGGTGGGGCGGTCGTGGAGCTGCATGCCCACCACCGTCACCGCCCGCACCCCGGGAAGGGGACCGCTGACCACGCGGTCCGAAACCGCCACGCAGCCGCGGGCACAGGAGAGCACCAGCGCGATGTCCAGCGTGGCCTCATGACCAACGGACTCGATCTCGTAGCGGTGCACCCGCCGGCCGGGGCAGGCGGCGTCGGCGAAACCGCGGCGGGTGAGGACCATCTCGCGGTGCGCGGGGGACGTCCACCGCGTCTCGGCCGACTCCACGCCCGTCCGCAGGTCCAGCCGCGAGTCCGACACCTCCGCCTTCCCACGCGTCAGATCGACGGCCTGCCCGTCCACGGTCACCTGCAGGGCCCACGCTCCGCCCTTGGCGGGCTCGCCCAGCAGCAGGTGCGTGGCGGCCTGGCGGGGGGTGAGGGGGCTGGTGGCCGTCCACAGGTCGCTCCGCCACCGCTGCTGCAGGTCGCGAAGCTTCGCGGCGGTCAGTTCCTCCAGGGAGCGGATGAACAGATGGGCATGCTTGAGCGACTCGTACGTGCCGATCCCGACGGTGACGAACCCCCCGTCGATGGCCGCGTCGATCCCGGCGGCGGCGTCCTCGACGACGATGCACTCGCTGGGGTCCGCCCCGGCGGCGCGAGCGGCGGTGAGGAAGATGTCCGGGTGGGGCTTGCCGTGCCTGTAGCGGAACCCGTCGATGATGTCGTGGAAGTACTCCGTGATCCCCAGCCCGTCGAGAACGGGCTTGGCATTCTTACTGGCCGACCCCAGGAGGATCTTGATCCCGGCGGCGCGGAGGTCGTCGAAGAGGGCCCGCGCGCCCGGGAACAGGTCGTTGGGATCGATATTCTGGGAGAGGCGGCGGTAGTGCTCGTTCTTCTGCGTGGCGAGCTGCTCGAGCTGCTCCTCGTTGTAGTCCTTGGCGTGCTCGCCCAGGGCGATTTTCAGCGAAGCCATCCGCGAGATGCCCTTCACCCGCTCCTCGAGATCGGGCGGGGGCTCGTGCCCGAGCGAGCGGACGAGGTCGCCCCACGCCTGGGCGTGGTACTTGGAGGTGCTCACGAGCACCCCGTCGAGGTCGAAGATCACGGCACGCAGCGGTCGTTCGGTAGCGGGCATGGTCGGTATCCTTTCGAGACGGGGCAGTGTAGCGGGCGGGGGGGCTTGCGTCCAGAGCGGGAAGGGGACGTTTCGCCCCGGCCTGTTTCTGCTTCTCCTGGTTCCCGGGTCGGGGTTCCTCGCTCCCCAATCGCCAGTCCCCAATCGCCGGGTTGACCCCGGAGCGCCGGGGGCGTACCATTCCCCGTCCCATGGAGATACGGCCGTACACACTGTCGCAGATCGAGTTCGCCGGGTTCCACGTTGCCGGGTACAGCGTCGCCGGGGAGGAGACCGTCCTCATCGTCCCCGAACTGGACTGCGTGTTCGACATCGGCAAGTGCCCGCGCGAGGCCCTCACCGTCAACCACCTGCTGCTCACGCACGGGCACATGGATCACGCGGCCGGGCTCGTGTACTACTTCGCCCAGCGGGACTTCCAGGGCATCGAGACGGGCAAGGCGCTGGTCCCGGCCGACCTGGTGAACCCGCTGAAGGCGCTGATGTACGCGTGGGGCAAGGTCGAGGGCCACGTGCCCCCGCACGACTTCGTGGGCATGGTCCCCGGGGACCAGTTCGAGATCCGCCGGGGGCTCTTCGCCCGCGCGTTCGGGACGCGCCACGTGCCCGGGTCGCTGGGGTTCTCGATCGTGGACGTCCGCAAGAAACTCAAGGAGGAGTTCCTGGGGCTTACGGGCCCGCAGATCGTCGAACTCAAGCAAAAGGGCGTGGAGATCACCAACACCCTGGAATTCCCCCTCGTCGCCTACCTGGGCGACACGGGCAAGGCGAACTACTCCGACCTCCCCGACGTGGCCAACGCCCAGGTGCTCCTGGTGGAGTGTACCTTCTTCGAAGCCGACCACATCTCCCGCGCGCGGGCGGGGAGGCACATCCACGTGAAGGACCTGGGCGAGGTCCTGGAGGGGATGCGGAACGAGCACATCGTGATCGTGCACGTGACGCGGCGGACAAACATGGCCGCCGCCCGCAAAGCCCTCCGCGCCGCCCTCCCCAAGGAAACCGTCGACCGCGTCACCTTCCTCATGTCGCGAAAGCACATCGAGGAGGACTGATTATTTTCGAGTTATGATTTTCGTAACCGTTCACGCCTTGGCATGCGACGACAGCAGCCTATAGAAACAGCCGGAGAGAAGGGGATTACACAGATTTGAGGATGACACAGAAGTGAGAGAAGAGCGGTGTTCTTCTCCTCAATCTGTGCAATCCCATCGTCTGCGTAATCCCTTTCTTCGGGGCTGTTTCTTCTGTTCACGCCCTCGCCGCTGTCTGCGAAGGCGTGAACGGTTACGAAATCCGAAAATGCAGTCTACTCGACGCTCCCGACCCGGATGTCGAGTTCCTCGCGCCGCTGGAGGCGGTCCTTCTTCCCGTCCTTGATCCACAGGATGCGGTCGGACTTGTCGAGCATCTTGTGATCGTGGGTGGCCGTGATGACCGTCACCCCGTGCTCGTCGCACAGGCGGCGGAGCGTCTGGATGATCTCCTCGCCCGTGTGGAGGTCGAGGTTGGCGGTGGGCTCGTCGGCGAGCATGATGGTGGGTTCCATGGCCAGGGCGCGGGCGATGGCGATGCGCTGCTGCTGCCCGCCGGAGACCTCGTCGGGGCGATGGTGGAGGCGTTGGCCCAGGCCGACCTCCTCGAGCACCTCGGTGGCCCGCTGGGTGGCGGCGGCGGTGTCGGCCCCGCTGAACAGCACCGGCAGCATCACGTTCCGCAGGGCGGTCAGCGAGGGGATCAGGTTGAACGCCTGGAAAATGTACCCGATGTGACGGTTGCGGAAGTAGGACAACTGCCGCGACGTCTGCGCCGTCAGGTCCACCCCCGCAATGCGGATGGTGCCCTCGGAGGGCTTGTCCAGCGCCCCGATCATGTTGAACAGCGTGCTCTTGCCCGAGCCCGAGGGGCCCATGACGGAGAGGTACTCGCCCTGGTAGATGTCGAGGTCCATGTCCCGCAGGGCGTAGATGGACTGCCCGCCCATGCGGTAGATCCGGCTGACCCCGCGACATTCGATGATGGTGTTCTGCGTCGCCATTCCGTACTGCTCGCTTCCGTCAGAAGGGGATCTTGATGACGGCCTTGGAGAGGAAGTTCACGCCCACGGCCAGCACCGTGATGAGGCCCATGCCGCAACTGAACCCGGCCATAACCACGGGGATGTACTGCCGCCACTTGAGCCCCAGGCGCTTCTGGAAGTAGTACCGTCCCAGCAAGGCCCCCAGGAACTGCGGGATCACCGAGTGGGGGAGCGTCTGGTTGAGCCCGCGCACCACGCCGTAGATCAACATGATCGGCAGGTGGAGCGTGTAGAGGCTGAAGAACAGCAACGTGCCGAACCCCGCCCCGATCGCCAGATACCAGCCGTTGAACGACTCCTGGAACTGGCTGAACCGCCCGAGGGTCGAGGTGTAGATGATCGACTGGTTGGCGGCGTTGAGTTCCCACATCTTCTGGGCGTAGGGGTACTCGGGGCCCGGGATCTCGCCCAGGGACCAGATGAACTGCGCGAAGAGGATGGACGAGAGCAGCACGATGGGGATGAGGACGACCTCAGCCTTCCACAGCGACCAGAACCGCGTGCCGGTCAGTTCGGCCTGGCGGTAGAAGACGGTGCGGGCCCCGTAGTCCTCCATGGGCACGGGGAGGAACCAGACCTTCACGCCCCCGGTGTACCCGCTGAGCAGGAACGCCGCCTCACGGACCATGGGGATCTGCACGACCTGTCCGACCATGCCCTCCAGGCGGGCCGTCACATAGCTGATGATCGGGGTGTAGAGGAACGCGAAGAACAGCAGGGCGAAGAACACGCCCTTCTCCCGGAACTGCCAGTTCCACACCCAGCCCGTGTTCTCGATGAGCGACATCGACAGCCAGATGTAGAACAGCGAGGCGAAGAGGTAGGTGGCGATGATGATGGGCGTGCGGATGTCCCCGCGGCCCTCGGGGGTGAGGGGACGCCCGTCGCGGACCTCCAGCGTGTCGGGGGCCTCCTCGCGTTTCTTCTTCTTGGCGGCCGCGATGGACCGGATGACCTGGTAGACGCCCGCGACGGCGATGGCGATGGACACGCCGATCGTGAAGCTGAAGTAGAAGTCGATCTGGTTGGAGAACAGCGTCTGGACGGTGTTCGCCCCGCTGGGGCTCCAGGTGGGGAGGAGCCCTGCGTTGTAGAGGATGGGGTTGGCGACGAAGGTCATCAGCACCCCGATGAAGCTGCCGAGCATGGCGAAGAACGGCAGGACCATCCCGAGGATGAACTGCCCCGCGTCGAGGGTCAAGCCCGTGGCGACGGCGGGGAGGAGATCGGCGGTCTTGTCGGTCCAGTCGACGAAGGGGATGGGCAGGATCTGGATGGGCGAGCCCAGCAGCGCGCCCGAGATCGTCGGCAGGGCCAGGTACACCGCCCCGAAGCCCAGCCCCAGCACTCCGCCCAGGCTGAAGATCCGCCACCGCCACCCGGTCTTGGCGTCGGGGCCGTGGGACGTCTCCTCCGTCTGCTGCTCCGCCAACGCCATGATCCCCTGCACCCCGATGGGGGCCATCGGGAACGGGAGGCGCTCGATGTCGCTGGCGACGCGGAAGAGCCCGTACCCCAGCACCGTGCCCTTGAAGCGGCCGATGATCTGGTGCAGGACGATCATGCCCAGCACGGGATACCAGGCGGGGTTGAAGAAGCTCCGGGCGGCGAGAACGTCGGGGTCCGTCGGGGCGTACCACCAGACCTCGGTCATCTTCTCCGCAATGCCGTACCCGATCGCGCTCTCAGACTGCACGAAGAACTGGTTCCACAGGAGCCCGGAAAACGGCTGCCCCATGGCCGCCCCGGCCATGTAGAACAGCACGAAGATCTCGGGGCGTGACAGCGTCTTATGGGCTCGCCGGGCGACCTCGATGAACAGGATGGCCGTCACCCACTGGGCCGCCGGGCCCACGCCCTGCCCGGCGAGGAGGCCCATGTACATGGCCCCGGGGACCATGAGCAGGGCGATGAACACCGCCGCCACCAGCGCCGTCCACGTGAATCCGCTCTCGAAGGTCGAGGGGACCTCCATGACGCGGCGGAACTCCTCGAGTTCCTTATCCAAGCGGATGTGCCCGCCGCCCCCAGGGGCGGGGGGGACTGGCTTCGGGGGGTCCTTCCGATCGTCGTCCACGCCAATTGGGCTCACGCCACGCCTCCCATGCTCTCACGGTCCACCCGTTCCACGGGCAGCTCGTCCCAGGTTTCCAGGGTCTTCTGACGGTAGCGGTTCATGACCTCGTCCGGCAGGGACCGCCAGATCAGCAACTGCTTGCGCAGGTCGTTGACGAACACGCGGTTGCCGCGACTCCAGTCGCCCTGCGCGCCGCTGTCGCGATGGATGAGGATTCGGACCTCATCGATGCCCTTGATCTCGCTCGGCTGCGAGAGCAGGGCGAAGGACTGGTTCACGCCCAGGTCGAACGGGGCCAGCGCCACCTTCGCCCGCAGGCCCAGCATGTCGTTGCCCTCCTGGCGGAAGACGTGCACCTCGGAGGTCGCGAAGCTGCCCAGCGACGTGTCGCTGAAGTTCTCGAAGTGCTCCCGCAGGAAGCTCACCACGCCCACGATGTCATAGGCGCTGACGGTGAAGGGGAAGACCAGATCGTAGAGGTTGCCCTCGGGCTTGGGAATGCGCCACGCCCGCTGGATGCCCGGGTTCGCCGACCGCGACGCCTTGAACGCCGGGTAGATCGTCGAGATCAACACGGTGCTCATGACGATGAGGATGGTGACGATGGCGTTGGTGGAGCTGTAGTTCATCGTCGGGACGTCGATGTACCCCAGCGAGTTGAGCCAGCCCAGCAGGCGGGCGACGATCTGCCCCAGCAGGTATCCGCCCATGCCCCCGACGACGGCGTAGACGGACGCCTCGGCGAAGAAGAGCGAGGCGATGTGCGGGGGGGCGAGGCCCAGCGAGCTGAAGGTGTAGATCTCCCGCTCGCGGTCGCTCACGCTGCCCAGCATGGTCGCGAAGACGATCAGCCCGCCCAGCACGACCGGGATCAGCAGGTCCCGCCACCCGCTCGCCTGCGTCAGCGAGGTGAACTTCAGGCGGTACATCCCGCCCCCCGCCCCCATGTAGGTGGGCAGGACCTTGACCTTCGCCACCCGCTTGCCGATCACGCGGATCTGGTCCGGGTCGTGCGGGTAGATGCACAGCGCCCGCACCTGCCCGCCCATCCGCCGGGCGTTGTCGGCCGAGATCACCACCACCTTGTCCGGGGCGTACTGCACGAACTGGTGCGACTGCACGTCGGAGACTTCGGCGACCTCGGTGGAGGTCGTCGTCTGCGTCGCGTCCGCGATGCCCGACTCCTGGTAGTTCACCGGCAGCCACTTGGACCCCTCGACCATCGTGTAGGACTCGAAGGCGTAGTCCACGGTCCCGGCGAAGGTGAACTCATAGCCGCTGAACAGGATCCTCGCCGTCCCGACGTCGTCGTCGGTCAGCTCGAGCCAGTCGCGGGCGGCCTCGGTGAGGAAGATCCCGTCCTGCTGCAGCAGTTCCAGCCGCCCGTGCAGGAACCGGTCGAGCCCCTGGCGGCGGACGTCCTCGGGATGGAGCCCGACGGCCGCCGCGAGCGGGACCAGGCGTCCGCTGAGGTCGGAGCGCAGGGCGATCTTGCTGAGTTCGGTGTTGTTCTTGGCGGCGTCCTGCGCTTCTTTGGCGGTGGGGGAGACCCAGAAGCGCGGGACGACGTCGGCCTGTCCCGCGAGGAAGCCGCGCAGCGTGTTGTGGTACGCCTCCGACAGCGGGTTCCACAGCGGGTGGCGGACCAGCAGGCGGGGCGGACCCCCGGGCATGGGGGCCTCGTACGTCTCGCCCACGTCCCAGCTCGTCCCGAAGGACGCGAAGGTGAGGATCGTGAACGTCAGCAGGATCACCGTCAGGGAGGTCAGGACCGTCCGCACGGGCCGGCGGCGCATCGTCGAGATGCCCATGTTCACCGCCGCCATCATCGTGCTCAACCGCGACACGTCGGCCGAGTGCACCGTCGCGGCGAGCCCCTGCATCTTCTTGATCTCCGTCTGGAGCTTGCGCACCATGATGAAGATCACCAGGCCCGCCAGCAGAATGATCGTGAACGCCAGGAAGATGATGATCGGCGTGGAGGCGATCTTGAACGCCGGGTTCACCAGGTACAGCGTGGCGAACGTCAGCAGGAAGAACCCCGCGAACCACCCGATCTGGCGGTAGATGTGCGGGGTGCCCACCAGCAGCCGCTCCAGGGCGTACGCGAAGGGCATGGCCAGCAGCAGCAGCAGCACCACCGCCGTCACCAGGTCGTTCATCACGCTCACGAGGGGCGAGTAGACCCCGCGGAAGTACCCCGCGCTCGCCGACAGGCTGCCCAGAACGTAGTCCAGGGTGGAGCGGGGGGCGATGACGGCCGGCTCACCGGGGCCGGTGGGGGGGGCGGGGCGAAGCGTGTCAAGGACCGCGTGGGCGTCGCTCTCGATGTCCTTGCCCTCCCCGCTGAGTTCCACCAGCGAGGGCTGGGGGATGCGGACCCCGCGGAGCAGGCGGAGGCGGTACTCGTCCAGGACGCGGAGGTCATGCACGGTCCGCAGCGGAGTGAAGGGGTGCGCGAAGGGATCGTCCAGGGGCATGCCCTCGCCCATGTAGTCGTCGAGGGAGTTGTTGAGGATCACCATCGCCGTCTTGTTGAAGAGCTTGTAGCCCTTGGCGTCCATGGGGGCGAAGACGGTCAGGATGTTGCCCGACTCGCAGACCAGCGCGCGGTCTTCGGGGAACTGGGCGGTCGACATCGCCCGCATGGTCGTTGTGTCGCCGCTGCGGTCCGAGCCGTAGTCCACCAGGGTCTGCCACTTGGTGCGGAAGATGGTGACGGCGATGGACTCGGGCTTGTGCCCGAGGGTCTTCTTGGTCGTCGCCGACGTGATGAGCCCGCGGTCGTCGAACGTGGAGGCGAAAACGACGGGGTTGCCGAAGACGCTCCGGGAGACGAGGCCCGACTCGAAGTTCCCGTTGGCGTTGACGAGGGACCGCAGGGCGTGCTCGTACCCGGGGGGGATCTTCTCGACGGGATTGCCTGTCCAGTGGGCGTTGGCGTAGTGGGCGACGGCGTCGCGGATGGTGCGGGCCCGCAGGCCGGTCCCGGCCTCGGAGACGATGGGGCCCTTGGGCTTCGTGCCGGTCCACTCCACCTCGTCGTACCGCCCGTCGAAGGGCATGCGGTGCTTGCGGGGGAGGTTGGGGTTGTCGGCGAGGGCGGCGAGGAAGAGGGCGAACTCGTCGGCCTGGGCGCGGATGGCGGAGGCGTCGAGGGCGGCGAGGGTGTCGCAGGGCTGGCCCTGGCGGGCGAGGCGGTCGGTGACGGTCATCACCCCGAGGTTGAACAGGGCGCAGGTGCGGGCGATGGCCCCGCTGTCGGCGTACTTGCCGGGGGCGAAGGTGCGGATCTCATGCTTCTGGAGGATGGGCAGGTCGAAGAACCGCGGCACCGCCTCGCCCAGCGCCTCGTCAATGCCCCGCAGTTCCTTGAAGATCTGGCCGTAGTTCCCGTGCTGGTCCTGCCCCAGGGGGAGCGAATCGTCGCCATGGATGAAGCTCCAGCGGTCCTTCGCGTCCCCGAGGTTGAGGCTCAGGTGCAGCACGATGGCTGCCCGCTCCTCGCCCATGACGCCGTTCAGCGCCATCGCCTGCCGCGTGCGCCGGCGGAGGGCGTCGAGTTCGGCGAGGCGGCGGTGCTGGAGGGCGATGGTCATGTCGAGGAGGCGGTCGAGGCAGTCGAGGACGCCCTGACGCTCCTCGGGCTTGGGGGCGAGGGTCCCGCGATGGAGGTCCCGCTGGACGCGGTTCCAGCGGAGGAACTCGGCCTCCTCGGTGTCGACCTCGACCTGGAGGGGCTCGACCTGGGGGAGCAGTTCGGCCTGCTGGGCCTCGAGGGCGGGGCGCTGGTCGGCGGGCGCGTCCTTGAGTTGCTGCTCGGTGCGGAGCAGCTTGGCCCGCAGGTTGCGCAGCTCCAGGCGTTTGGGCCCGAGGGAGCCGGTCTGCATGCGGTCGGCCTGGATGCGGGCCTCGTTCTTCAGGAGCGTGCGGGCCTCCTGGGCGTGGCGGAAGCGGCTTTGGATGGCTCCGGTGATCAGGGCGCGGGCGTCATCGGAGGCGTCGGGGGGGAGGTCGGCGGCGCGGAGTTCGGCGACGCGGTCGCGGAGGGCGTGGCAGAAGTCGATGATCTCGTCGCTGTAGGCGGCCTCGTCATCGGCGTCCTTGAGCCGGGCCTCCAGGGGGCGGGCCTTGCCCTTCTTGCGGAACAGCGCCCCGTAGAACTCGCGGGGACCGGCGTTGGCGGCGGCGGAGGCATCGAAGAAGCACAGGGCCAGGTCCCGTCGCGGGCGGTTGGCGGCGAAGTGCCCGGCGAGTTGCAGGAGGGCGGCGCAGTTGGCGGCGTCGCGGGCGCCGGGGCTCAGCCGCGGGACCTCCGACAGCGAGTCCAGGGGGGCCGCGACGACGAGGGCCTCGCGGATCTGGTCCTTGGGCGTCACGAACGGGCTCGTGCCGCGGACGATGGCGATGACGTTGCGGCCCATCACCGGGACCCACTCGCTGCGGGCGACGACGGTGACCGGCCGGGGACGGGTGCGGAGTTCGAGCTGGTCGGCGAGTTCGGCGGGGATGTAGAACCGCGGCAGGTTGGCCGGGATGTTCACATGGTGGAAGGGGCGGTCGACCGGGGTGTCCTGGCCGATGAACAGGACCGCCCGCGCCCCGAGCGCGAAGGCGGTCAGCCACCGCTGCTCGCAGTCGAGGTCGAAGACGACGATCTGGTCCCGCGGCAGGACGTTGCCGTACGCCGGGGTCTCCCCGCTTCCGACGTAGACCGTGGTCCCGGAGAGCCCTTCGGCGGGCGTGATGGGGGCCTGCAGCACGTTGGGGCGCATCTCGTAGATCGGGTAGGTTTGCCCGTCGACGGTGAGGTCGCAGCGGCGGGAGACGGCCTGGGCGAGGGGGACGTCCTGCACGATGAGGGCGAGGTCGGCGTTGGGGTTGTCGGGGTCAAAGCCGAACTCGACGAGGCGCTGGCGGACGTACTCGGCCGCCCGCAGGCTGCCGTCCTCCAGCCCCGCGAGGCGGTGGGGGGAGGCGGCGAGAGCGGCGAGGTCGCGGGCGTAGGCCTGCGGGTCCACCACCACGCTCGCCGCCGGGGCGGCCGGCGGAGCGGACTCGGGGGCGGGCGCCGTGGCGGGCTGCGCCATCACCATCGCCGCCGTCAGCAGGATCGCCAGCAGGCTCGGAACAACCTTACTCATTCTCCACACCTCCGATGGATCCGACCTCGACCTTGACCTCGTGGCGATCCTTGACGCGCTCGATCGCCCCGTCGCGGATCCAGACGATGCGGTCGGCCATGTTGATGAGCCGGTGGTCGTGCGTGACGCAGATGATGGTGACTCCGCGTTTCTTGTTGAGCGTTTCGAGAATGCCGTGGATCTCCGCCCCGGTCTTGAGGTCGAGGTTGCCCGTGGGCTCGTCGCACAGCAGGACCGAGGGGAGGTTGGCCATGGAGCGGGCGATGGCCGTTCGCTGCTGCTGCCCGCCGGACATCTCGATGGGCTTGTGGAACCAGCGTTCCTTGAGGCCCACGAGCCCCAGCAACTCCATCCCGCGGTCGCGGGCCTCGTCGGCCGGGACGCCCGCGAAGGCCATGGGCACCGTCACGTTCTCCAGGCAGGTCATGTACTGGACGAGGTTGTAGGTCTGGAAGATGTAGCCGATCTTGCGGCAGCGAAGGAAGGCCAGCTCGATCGCGTTGAGCTGCGCGACGTCGACCTCGTCGATGAAGACGCGCCCGCTGGTGGGGCAGTCGAGCCCGCCGATCATGTTGAAGAACGTGCTCTTTCCGCTGCCCGAGGGCCCGAGGATGACGATGAACTCCCCGCGGTAGATCTCCATGTCGACCCCGCGGAGGGCCTCCGTCGTCACCTCGCCCATCTGGTACGCCTTGCGGAGGTGGAGCGTGCGGATGATGACGGGCTTGTCGGCCTGTCCGCTCGCCGCGGCCTGTCCGCTCGCCTCCGCCGCTACGTCTGTGCCTGTTTTGCTGTCGGTCATCACACCTGCCCGTTATTCGATTCGCATGGCTTCCATGGGGGCCAACCGCGCCGCCACGTACGCCGGGTACACCGCCGCCATCGCCGAGACCATCACGCTGATCCCCAGCGCCAGCACCGCCACCAGGGCCACCTCCGCGAACGGGAAGTTCTCCACCACGATCTGCCCGTACCGCGCCCAAGCGCGGAGCAGGCCCAAGAGGAAGCCCAGAACCGTCCCGATCACCCCGCCCGCCACGCCCTGCATGATGGACTCCATGATGAAGTTCACCATGATGAACCCGTCGGTGGCCCCGAGGCACTTCATCGTCGCGATCTCGCGGAACCGCTCCGTCACGCTCATCAGCATGGCGTTGGCGATCCCGACGACGCAGACCACGAAGCTCACCACCAGCAGCCACATCGCGCGGGCGCTGAAGCCCAGGAACCCCTTCTCCATGCCCGACGTCTGGGCCACCTTCGTCTCCACCCCCGCCAGCGACCGCTGCGTCTGCTCGTAGGCGGCGACCTCGCGGATGCGCTCCTCCGACAGGTCCATCCCCGTCAGCAGCGCCCGCGTCCCCGGGACGATCAGGTTTTCCTCGTCCCCGCGGAGCGGCACCAGGTCCTTCTCCAGGACCGCCAGACGCTCGCGGTCCTCGTCCGTCTGCCGCAGGCGGCGGATCTCCGCCTCCGTCTGCCGCTGCTGCGCCTTGCGCTCCACCAACTGGGCGGACTCCCGGCGGAGCTGCTCGACCAGGCCAATCAGCCACGCCGGGCCATCCTTCTTCGCCAGCCGCGTCGACAGGACCACCGAGTCCGCCTCCTGAACGGGCACGCCGGCCTCCTGGGCCAACGCCTTCTTGAACCGCGCCACGCTCACCAGCGGAGCGATCCGCGCCGCGTCCCTCGCCAGCCTCGCCTCGTGGACGACGGCGTCGAATTCGGCCTGCGAGACCTCGTACCCCAGCTCCAGCAGCGCCCCCCGCAGTTCCGCCCCGCCCCCGGCCAACACGTCGCGAGACGCCCGCTCGCCCAGTTGCGGAGCGAATCGCTCGACGACGGCGGCGTGCCCGGCGAGGATGGCCTGGCGCTGCGGGCGGGAGGCCTGCCACTCCTGAAGGAAGGCCTGGAACTGATCGGGGCCTCCGGGCAGGCGTTTGGGAACGCTCTTGAGTTCCTCGCGGAAGCGGGCGAACTGCTGCTCGTCACGGAGGTACTCGAAGATCTCCGCCCCGCGGGCGGATTCGATCAGCGGGCGGCGTTCCCCGGGCTCCAGCCGGTCAAAGTAGTCCATGTACTGGCGCTGCTGCTGCGTAAGGGCCTGCAGCGACGCGAGTTGCTGCTCATCCAGGCCGCCCCAGGCGAGGAATTCCTTCCAGCGCGGCCCCCCGGGCTGCGCTTCGGCGAGCAGCTCCGACAACTGCGGGCCGCCCATCGGGGAGGCGAGGCGATCGGCCCAGAACAGGAAGTTCCGCCGCGGACTGGTCCGCTGGGCGATCACCCGGCCGACTTCGCGGCTCAGGATGCTCTCGCCCAGCATGGTCATGAGGAACGTCGCGGCGAGGGCGATGATCAGCACCGTGATCGCCGCCCGGAACAGCCGGAATCGGATCCCGCTCATCACCAGCTCGATGCACTTGGACATCGAGAGGCGGACCTGGTTCTTGACGTCGATCTGTTTCATCGCTTCGGGGACTCCTTTGACCGGCCTACTATTGCGACGATCCCTCGCGCTGTCAACAGCTTGAGAAACTGTGTCACCGCCAGTTGCCCCTCGCGGAAGCTCAGGCGGTGGCGTTGGGCGAACGCTTCGATGATCGATTCCACGCTCCGCTTCCCGTCACACAGGCCGATGACCTCGGCCCCCAGGGCGTCGAGTTCGACCCGCCGCGACGAGGAGTAGGGCAGGATCCAGCTCAGCGGGGGGACCATCCACGCGGGCTTGCGCATGGGCACGGTGACCAGCAGGGCCCCGCGCGGGCGCGACTCGGTCTGCATGGCCTCGTTCCGCTGGGGAACGGCCTTGAGGTAGTCGCGCGTGACCAGTTCCTTGGGCGGTCGGGGCGCCCCGGCCGGGCCGGTGGGGGGGCGTTGCGTTCTGGCGGTCATTCCTGGCGACCTCCCCGTCCCCCGCAGCACTGCACCTCCAGCCCGTCGGGCAGCTCGATCAGCTCCCCGCGTGAGCGGACGGCGTAGCTCATGTGGTAGATGCGGTCCTCGATGGGGCACCGCCACGCGCGGTCCACCCGCAGGCGGCGGATGCCCAGCAGGCTGAGCAGGGGGGTGATGCGGCTGGTGCTGATGATCTGTTCGGCCCCGTGCGGGGCGCAGGCGACCGCGTCCTGCCGCACCGTCCGCGCGTGGGGGGGCAGCTCGCCCGCCAGCCAGTCGCGCAGGGGACGCTTGAGCCACATGTCGGGCATGGCGAGGCGCTCGACGGTGATCGCCCCGTCCCGCTCCCCGCGCGGGGGCAGGAACTCCCAGCGGACGCGACCCACCTGCGTCGACGCCGTCGCCAGGTCGTACCCTCGCGGAGCGGCCACGCGCAACCCCAGGGCGTGCCACCGGCGGGCGGGGACGTCCTCGCTCTCGGTGTCGATGGACTCCAGGACCGCCGCCTCCGTCCCCGCGTCCGGCCCGCCGGACCAGAGGAAGGTGACCTCGACCAGCCAGCGGCGCTGGCGGAACAGCCGCCCCGCGTTGGTGATCCAGCCCTCCGGCGTCCGACGGGTCACCCCGACCCAGGGCTCGGGGGCATGGGGCATCTCGTGAACGACGACGTCGGAATCCTTTTTTTCCATGCGGTGGCGGTACTTGTGGAGCATCCCGTCCAGGTCCGGGACGCGCTGCAGCACGTGCCACTCCACGCGGAGGCGCTCCTGGTAGCGATCGGAAAATGAGCAGCGCCCGGGCTCGTCGGCCCCGGAGGCGAGGGACAGCTCCCAGTCGCGCGGGTGTCCGACCGCCAGCCCCCGCCAGCATGTCCGCTCCAGTTCCACGATGCTCCACCGCCGTCCTTATCCTCTTGCGAGATCCTTTTTCCGCGCCGCCCAGCGCCTTGACGGGCGCAGGATCGGCACATATACGCTTGAACCCGGCGCGTTGCCAGGAGTTTCCCGATCCACGCGCCCTTCGAAAAAAAGGCGAGTCCGAACGTGCAGCATACCCAAACCGCATGGAGCCATCAACATGAGAACGAGTAAAGAGCTTCGGATCGGCGTCATCGGGGCGGGGGGGCGCGGACGCCTCGCGGAGCATGCCCACCGCCCCGACGAGGGCGCCCGACTCGTCGCGGGCTGCGACGTCCGCCCCCCCGTGCTGGAAACGTTCCGCCAGCGCTACGGGCCCGACACGTTCGTCACCGATGATTACCGCGCCCTGCTCGCCCGCGAGCACATCGACGCCGTCTTCGTCACCTCGCCCGATTTCCTGCACGAGGAGCACGCGGTGGCGGCGCTGGAGGCGGGCAAGCACGTCTACCTCGAAAAGCCCATGGCCATCACCATCGAGGGCTGCGACCGCATCCTCTCCGCCGCCCGCCGCGCCGGGCGCAAGCTGTACCTGGGGCACAACATGCGCCACTTCTCCGTCGTCCAGAAGATGAAGGAACTCATCGACGCCGGGGCCATCGGAACCCCCAAAACCGCCTGGTGCCGCCACTTCGTCTGCTACGGGGGCGACGCGTACTTCAAGGACTGGCACGCCGAGCGAAAGAACACCACCGGCCTGCTCCTGCAGAAGGGCGCCCACGACATCGACGTCCTGCACTGGCTGTGCGGGGGCTACGCCCGCCGCGTCGTGGCGATGGGGGGGCTCACGCTCTACGACCGCATCCCCGACCGCCGCACCTACGACCAGCCCCCGCGGATCTCCTGGTCCTTCGACAATTGGCCCCCGCTGTCGCTCACCGGGCTCAACCCCGTGATCGACGTCGAGGACATCAGCATGATGCTCATGGAACTGGACAACGGGGTCTTCGCCTCCTACCAGCAGTGCCACTACAGTCCCGACGGGTGGCGGAACTACACCGTGATCGGGGAGCACGGACGGGTGGAGAACTTCGGGGACAGCCCCGGACATGCCCAGGTCCGCCTGTGGGACAAGCGCTGCCACTACAAGCCCGAGGGCGACGCGACGTTCGACATCCCCGCGGAGACGGGCTCGCACGGGGGCGCGGATCCGAAGATCGTGGACGAGTTCGTCCGCTACCTCCGCGACGATGCGGCCATCTGCACCTCCCCCGTCGCCGCCCGCTACTCCGTCGCCGCCGGCGTGTCGGCGACGGAGAGCCTCCGAAACGGCGCGACCCCGAGAACCGTCCCGCCCCTGGAGGCGGACCTGCGAGAGTACTTCGAGCGCGCGCAACCATGACGGCCGCGGGATCCTGTCGCATCGCAAGTCGGAGGAGTCCTTGACCATGAGCCTGAAGCGGCGAACCTATGAGATTGTCGAGCTTGCCGGCCCCGGCGATCACGTCAGCCGGGCGTTCGACATCGCCATCCTTCTGCTGATTGCCCTCAACGTCGCGGCCATGATCGCCGAGACCGTGGCGGCGATTCGCGAGCGGTACGGGGCGGCCCTGTGGGCGTTGGAGATCCTCTCCGTCGCCATCTTCACTCTCGAGTACCTCCTTCGCATCTGGTCGTGCACGATCCATCCCCGCTACCGCCATCCCCTCTGGGGGCGTCTCCGCTTCGCTCTCACGCCCATGGCGTTGATCGACCTCTTCGCCGTCCTGCCGTTCTACCTGCCCTTCGTGGGCGTGGACCTGCGGTTCTTCCGCAGCGTCCGGATGTTCCGCGTGTTCCGCCTGGCGAAGCTTGGCCGCTACTCGACGGCCCTTCGTCTCATTCGGGACGTCCTCACCGCCCACAAGGAGGAACTGGCCGTATCGCTCTTCGTCATGCTCCTGCTGCTCGTCACCGCCTCGTGCCTGATCTACTACGCCGAATCCGAGGCGCAGCCGGACGCGTTCTCCAGCATCCCCGCCGCCATGTGGTGGGCGGCGGCGACCCTGACCACGGTGGGGTATGGCGACGTGTGCCCGATCACGCCGGTCGGCAAGGTGCTGGGGGCGGTGATTGCCGTGCTCGGGGTTGGCATGTTCGCGCTGCCGACGGGCATCCTGGGAGCGGCGTTCGTGGAACGCATCGGCAAACGAAAGGCCGCGTCCGCTGTCTGTCCCCATTGTGGCCGAAGCATGGATGGCGAATCCGTGGCGTAAACGGAAGGGGCCACCGATTTCCCCCTGCGGCCCGTGCATGCGCAGGGGGAGGATGGCGCGGAGTCGCGGCCGCGCCCATTGCAGTCCGCGCCATAGCATGGGATAATGGGAACCATCCGCACGCCGGCGCGAGCGGTACGGACGTCGCGCCCGGGCGGGCTCGTGAGAAAGGAATGAGGATATGAAGCTGCTGCGGTCGGGTCTGGTGATGCTGGTGATCGGTCTTTCGTTCAGTGTCCTGTCCGCCGCCGAGAAGGGCGCGAAGGTCTACCGGTTCGTCATGGTCGGGCAGGGGCGCGTGGAGAGGCAGCAGGTGGTCCAGATCATGGTGACCTCCGTGAACGGATCGGAGAAGTTCACGTTCGTCATTCCCAGTTCCGCCGAGAAGGACAAGCCCTACACCCCCGACGAGTCGGTCGTAGAGATCGTCAAGGAACTCAAGCGGGGCGACGTGATCGCGATCACGACCAAGAAGTTCGAGAAGGTGGACGCGGTCAGCACGATCTCCCGCTACGAGGCCAAGCCCGGGGAGGAGGAACGGGACGGGTACCTGTTCCTCCGGGGCGCCAATGAGGAGGTCGGGGGCAAGACGGCCTACGTCGTCACGCTGTCGAAGTACGGCGAGGAGACCAAGGCCATGGTCCGCCCCGTCCGCAACAAGGAGGGGGAGATGGCGCCGGACGAGGAGACGATGGCCCTGGTGGGACGCCTGCAGAAGGACGACCCGGTTCTCGTCAAGTTCGCGGGGCGCGGCGAAGTGCCGATGATCGCCGGGATCGAGCGCTACTTCCCACCCATCGAGGGCGAGTTCGTGAAGCTCGAGTACAGCAAGGACGAGGAGACGGGCAACGAGAGCGCGACGGTCGAGGTGCTCGTCGAGGGCGTCTCCAAGACCTGGCCGCTCGAGACGGACGAGCGCGGCGGCAAGACCGTAGTCGAGAGCAAGCCCCTCTCCGCCGCCAAACGCCTCAAGGAAGGCGACCCCGTCATCGTCGCCCTCCGCGAGCAGGCCGCCGAGCAGGTGGTCACGGACATCGACCGGGGCAAGAGGAAGAAGACGGAGTAGGCCGGGGTGTGGCCGGTTTTCGGTGGGGGCCCTTTGCCCACTGCATCGCGCGTGGGGGGTCCCAAATCCGAAACTCGAAACCCGAAATCCGAAACAAATTCAAAACGGCAAATCCGAATGACGGAAACGGGCTTCGGGTCTGCGGGAGTCGGCGAAGCAAGCGAAGCGTCCCGTGGCGGGGCCGCGTTTGGGATTTCGGTCCTTCGGATTTCGGATTTGTTTCGGATTTCGTGCTTCGGATTTCGAGTTTCGACGATCCAACCGGGTTCCTGATGCCCTCCAACCCTCCCCGCCCGGCGCCCCATCGTGTTTTGGCCACAGCCGTAGGCCGCCCCCCCGCAAAACCCGCGCTGGCAGAATGGCGTCCCGCCGGTACAATGCCGGGCTTCCGCGTGCAGCGTGCCCGCGGGCCAACCCGTCACCCGGTAGTGCAGTGAAACGATGACCGACATCTGCGTCACGTGCGGTGCGAAGTGCTGCCAGTACTTCTGCTTCCAGATTGACACCCCCGAAACCGTCGAGCAGTACGAGGACATCCGCTGGTTCCTCCTCCATGAGGGCGTGAGCGTCCACATCGACGAGGGCGACTGGTACATGTCCGTCATGAAGCCCTGCTACCGTCTCCAGGATGGGCGGTGCACGATCTACGAGGACCGCCCGCTCATCTGCCGCAAGTACTCCACCGACAACTGCGACTACACGGCGGGGGACTACGGGTACGAGAAGGAGTTCCGCACGCCCGAGGAGATCGAGGCGTACGCCCGGGAGCAGTTCGAGCCCGGGGATTTCGACCGCCGCCGCGACGCCCACCGCGCGAAGCTGGCGGCGAAGCACGGCCCCAGGCCCAAGGCCAAACCCAAGCGCAAGGCGAAATCCGCCGACGCGCCCAGCCCCTCGGCCGGGCGATCGCGCAAGGCGAAGGCCAAAGATGCGCCCCAACCCAAGGCCGCGCCCCAACGTAAGGCGAAAGGGTAGAGAACCATGAGCTTCCAAGCCGTCAAGGGAACCCGCGACTTCTACCCCGAGGACATGCGCGTCCGCAACTGGATCCTCGACGCGTGGCGGAGGGTCTCGCTCCGCAACGGGTTCGAGGAGTACGACGCCCCGATCTTCGAGTACCTCGACCTGTTCACCGTCAAGAGCGGGGACGAGATCGCCCAGCAGCTCTTCCGCTTCACCGACCGCGGGGGGCGCGACTTGGCCATTCGCCCCGAGATCACCCCCTCGCTCGCCCGCATGGTCAACGCGAAGATCGGCTCGCTGCCGCGCCCCATCAAGTGGTTCTCCCTCCCCCGCGTCTGCCGCGCCGAGAACCCCCAGAAGGGCCGCCTCCGCGAGTTCTTCCAGTGGAACATCGACATCATCGGCGCCGACGACGTCCTCGCCGACGCCGAGTGCATCTTCACCTGCGTCGACCTGCTCCGCGAACTCGACCTCTCCAGTCGCGACGTGGTCGTCCGCATCGGCCACCGCGGGCTCACCGCCGCCATGCTCGAACACATCGGGATCGCCCCCGAGCGCGTGACGGCCATCCTGCCCGTGCTGGACAAGCGCCCGAAGGTGTCCGACGAGGAGTACCGCAAGCTCGCCCTGCAGGCGGGGATGACCCCCGAGCAGGTCGACGCCATGTCCCGCTTCCAGGACTGCCGCGACCTCGACGCCCTCGCGGAGATGGTGGGGGGGTCGGAGGCGGCGACGGCGGCGGTGGGGGGGCTGCGGACGCTCTTCGCCCACCTCCACGCCATGGGCGTCGAGGACTACTGCCGCCTGGACCTCGCCATCGTCCGCGGCCTGGCGTACTACACGGGCGTGGTCTACGAGATCTTCGACGCCGCCCAGTCCCTCCGCGCCGTCGCCGGGGGCGGGCGCTACGACAACCTCCTGGAGGTCCTCGGGGGGCCGAAGGTGGGCGCCACCGGGGTCGGGATGGGCGACGTGGTCCTGGGCATCCTCCTCGCCGAGAAGAACAAGATCCCCCCCGACCTCAAGGCGTCCTCGCTGGACTTCTTCGTCCTGCCCGCCGACGAGTCCGTCGCGCCCCGCGTGCTGCACACCGTCGCCCGCCTGCGGGCGGGAGGCTGGTCCGCGGACCTGCCCTACAAGCGGGCGGCCGTCGGCAAGCTCTTCAAGGAAGCCAACCGCCGCAACGCCGCCGCCGTCCTCATCATCGAGCCCGACGGGGAGCAGCTCACCGTCAAAAACATGGCCAGCGGACAGCAGACGCAGACCACCATCGAGCAGTTCCTCCACACCGCCGCCGCCACCCCCCGGCCCGCGCGGGACCAGTTGCTGCCTTGAGGGAAATTGCGGCTTGCGGTGGGGGGGCGCCGTCGCGATAGTGGGGGCCTATGCCGGGGCGGATGATCCATTACGAGGCGGCCTTCGAGGACTTCCTGCGGGCGCGGGGGTGGCCCTACGTGGCGGTCGACCAGGCCAAGAAGGCCATCTTCACCGACGCGGCCGTCAAGAGCTTCGATTTCCTCGTCTACTCCGCCAGCGGGCCCAACCTGCTCGTGGACGTGAAGGGCCGCAAGTTCCCGGACTCGGCCCGGGGGGCGTCGCGCACGGCGAGCCGGGCGTGGGAGAACTGGATCACGCAGGACGACGTGGACGGGCTGCGCGAATGGCAGAAGGTCTTCGGGCGGGACTTCCTGGCGACGATCGTGTTCGCGTACTGGCTGCAGGGCCCCCCGCACCGCGCCCCGTTCGAGGACGTGCACGTGTACCGCGGGCGGTGCTACGCCTTCGTGGTCGTCCCGCTGGAGGACTACGCGTCGGCGGCGAGGACGCGGTGCGAGAAATGGCGGACGGTCTCGGTGGCGGCGGCGGATTTCGCGCGGATGCGGCGCGACCTGGCGGCGATGCTCTGAAAGTCGAGGCATTGCATTGGCGAGGCGGTGGTCTATAATCTCCGGCATGAACGGAATCTATCGAACCTTGGCGAGCGTGGCGGTGCTGGCAGCCGCCCGGGCCGCCGTCGCCGCTCCAACCGTCGGCGACGGAGTGCAGTGCGAGTGGATCAAGCCCTCGACGAACTGGGTGGCCCTGGGCTTCGCCCTGGTCGCCGTGGCGGCGATCGGGGTCGTCGGGTTCAAGAACGCCCGGCGGACGCACATGGACTGACGCCGCGCCCCTCGCCGCGCATCCCCGCACCACGAAGAGCCTGGCCGGCGAGAGGGTTCGCGCACCGCCCGCCTAACCTGCCGCCGCGCCGCCTGTCCGAACTACTGAACGCGTGGTCCGTAACGTACGCGGACCCGCTCCCGCGGGTTCCTGAAGGGAGAACGCAGATGAAACGAGTGCTGATTGGAACGCTGGTGGGCGTCAATGTCGTGCTGCTGCTGGCGTTGATGCTCGGGTTGGGCGAATCGAAGGCCAACGCCCAGATCATCGGGGCGCAGACCGACTACCTCATCATCACCGGGGCCGTCGGCGGCGACGACGCCGTCTACGTCATCGACCTCAAGCGGCGCGGCATGATCGCCCTGGGGTTCGATAAGCAGAACAAGCGGATCGCCGCCTTCCGCGGCGCCCGCCGCCTCGATGTGGACTTCGGCAGAAACTAACCGTCCGGCAGGCTTGATACGCCCCAACTACGCAGGAGATGCACCGATGAAGAATCCCCAGAACATCACCATCGCGCTGCTGATCACCACGGCCGTCATCCTGACGGGCATGCTCGTGACCATGCACGTCGATGCGACGCCCGTCGCCCAGGCCGATGCGCCCGGCCGCGTCGGGGAGTACATCGCCGTCAGCGGCGCCTACTCGACCAAGTACGACGTCATGTACGTCGCCGACGTCGTCGCCGGCAAGCTCAACGCCTACATGGTCGACCCGCAGTCCAAGACCATCCAGCTCATCGACAGCGTTGACCTCGCCCGCATGTTCGCCGCCGAGTAGCCCGCGGCCGTCCCATACGACGGACCCACGCGATTCAACGAGCTTCCGGGCCGGGGGGGGGGGGGGGCCGCCACCCAGCCCCCC
>JAWLCQ010000007.1:39026-67449 GCA_041687095.1 Phycisphaerae bacterium
GATCCAACGATCGCGCTCCGCCGGCCCGGTTTCTTGCCGTCCGTTCGACGAACCGCATCTTTCGTTCGCAGCCGCGGCAGATCCCCGCAGTCGACTCCGGGCGGCAGGGAACCGAGGACAGAACCCGCAGAAGCCCGCAGAGCCATCGCAACGTCGCCGTCGCGGGTGCCCACGGCTGCGATGTCTGCAGCCGTGTGCTCGCGAGCGTGCGGCGGAACCAGGTCTCTGGGAACCCGCGGCACCCGGCGAATCGGACTCTGCGATGGCCCAGCAGCCCCCCCCATCCCCAATGTCACATAACGTATATTATCGGACGTTGCGGATGGGGGATTCGCGGCGTTCAGGGGCGGTTTGGCGAGCGAAAACCGCATGTAAGCGATTCTGATAAAGCCGTTCACTCCTACTTCGCGGTCGCGTGCCACGCTACGCCCGGTCCGTGTTTGCAGGCATCCCGCCGACGCAGTCGGTGGACTCGGAAAGGCGCTGTCCTCTTCCACCTCCGCCAGCAACTCCTCCGTCTCCCGGGCCTCCCAACGTTCCGGTGTGTCCTCTCGTCTCCCGGTCTCCCGGTCTCTCCCAGCCTACCTGACGAACTCACGGTTATCCCGTCTACGGTTTCACGGGTTCGACCTGGAGGCCGTTGACGACCGTCGCGAAGATCGTCGCGAGTTCCGCGGGGTCGGGCTCCTGGGTTTCGTCCAGGATCGTCAGCTCGATCCATTGCTTCGGGTCGTCGCCCACGGGGCTGGCGGCCAGGAGGAACAGCGTGGTCCGCCAGCCCCGGCGGCGGTCGGGGAACGTGATGGACCCGATCCGCACGGCCCAGGTGCGCCCGGCGGCCTGGAGGTCGGTTTTCTCGTAGGCCTGGTACAGCAGGCCGCGCAGGCGGGTCTGGCGTTCCTCGTCGGCGAGGACGTCGGTGAGGGGCTTATCGGCGAGGCGGGCGTCGGCGCGGACGTAGATGGGCCATTTCTCGTGCTCGATGCGGAGCTGCGTGATGGGCCGCCCGGCCGCGTCGGTGTCGGACTCGCCCTTGGATCGCTCGAACCCCCCCTGCCGCGGGAGCCGGATCGTGAAGTGCTTCCCGCCCTTGGCGAGCGTCTCGGCGATCGGGGCGGGCCTGGCGGACTTGACTTCTGCCAGAAATCGGGCGGCATACGCCGAGAAGGTTTTGGCGACGGCAACCTGTTGGGGATCGGGGAGCGGTTCGGGGTGCTTGCCCTCCAGCACCGCGTCGAGCCACGCCCCCAGCGGTGCGGGCGGAGGGACGTAGTGGGCGGGCTCGCCCAGGACGGGCAGGATGGAGATGGACGCCCCGTCGCTCTCGCACCGCTCGCGGACCTGCCGCCAGTACTGCAGCGTCGCTCCATGCGTGATGTGCGAGATGACCAGGTACGGGCAGGCCCGGCGGGCCGCGGCGTCGGGGAAGAACCACTCGGACTGCCCGTCGCGGACGACGACGGGGTTGGCGGCGATGGCGATGACGGCCCGGAAGGCGTCGGGGGTGCGGTCGGCGAGGAACAGCGCAAGCTGCCCCCCGCCGCTGACGCCCAGGAGGATCACGCGTTTGGGGTCGGTCTGATAGCGCTGCTGGACGTCGGCGATGACCTGACGGACGTAGGCATCTTCCCCGACGGCCCAGAGGTGGTCGTGCTTCGCGCGCGGGATGGCAAGCACGCAGTTTCGCTGCAGCAGGAGCGGGGCGTAGTCCTTGCGGAAGGCGTCGATGCAACGGTCCTCGCCGTTGGGATGCAGGTACACGACCAGCGGGGCGCCCTGCGCGGGGTCCGCATCCGGGAGCAGGACCGTGTAGGGGCGGTCCGTGCCCTGGGGCGACGGGGTGGCCTCGGCGGCCCCCAGGGCCGACGCGCACACCCACAGGGCCGCGGCCGTCAGGACTGAAGATTTGAGGTATGTCAAGCTCTCTCGCCGGTCGGTTCTGTTTCCCACGGTCGGGGACTCCTGCGCTTTGCGGAGTGTGCGGATCGCACCGCTATGCTTCTCGGCCTCCAGGGCCTGAAGGCCCGCACTATCTGGAACCCGCCTGCCTTGGGTCCGGGTTCCCCCGGGGCAAGCTTCCTTTCCGCCCCGGGTCGGGAGGCCCGCGGGGCGGACGCCCGGCTCCTGCGGGCCCCGGTGCGGGGCGGACGCAGGGACCCAGGGATTTTCTCAAAATCGTTGGAACCCGAACGATAGGGAAAGCGAATAATAGTTCAGGTTCGCTGTCATCGAAAAGGTGGTGGGTGATGACGAAGTTGCTGTGTGCGAAGCGTGCGGGGACTCAGGGCAGGAAGCGCCAGGCCGCGGGAACCGCTGCGCGGGGCGGGCGGGGCTCCTTGCCCCCCCCCGCGGGTGGCCGTCGGCGGCGCGAGGAGGATCGGTTCCGCGTCCCGCCCTCGCTGGCAACACCGAAGAAGGTCTTCCTCTGCTGCCCCGCGTGCGGCTATGACCCGGACATCCTGCCCGAGAGCGGCGTGTGCCCCAAGTGCGGCGGGCACAGTTGGGAGCGCTACACCCTCTCCCGCCGCCTGCTGCCCCCGGAGAAGGGGTAGAGCTACAGGTCCTCGCCGGCCACGCCGTTGACGGTCAGATTCACGTCGGGCAACCCGTCGCGGGCCGGGCGGATCTCGTTGGCGCGGAGGTCGCAGACCTGCCCATCGGCGAGCAGGTAGTTCCGCCGCCCCACCCAGCACCACCAGCCCTGGTCGCCCTCGACGCGGGGATGGTTGCTGTTCCACTCCCCGATCAGGATCTTGCGGGACGGGTTGGCGACCGCGTCCAGGCGTTGGCCGATGGACGGGCGGGGGTTGGAGTAGGTGTCGGCCTTGCTGGACATGGCGTTGATCTGCGCGGGCGAATGGTAGAAGGCCATGGAGTAGGCGTAGGAGGTGGCCTCGAACTTGTCCTTGGCCCGGTCGCCGCGGCAGAACAGGATCGAGGGGTTCTCGGTGTTGGGGCTTGCCCCGGCGTACGGCCCCACGAGGCGCCGCCAGCCGCGACCCATCCACAGCCAGTAGGACGGAGACGTGGACAGCGGGTCCTGCGCGCAGGGGTAGGTCTCGCGGTAGTCCTCGACATACAGGGCCACCGCCTCGTGGATGTGCTTGAGGTTCGCCGCGCACACCGATCGCATCGCCGCCTCCCGCGCCTCCTTGAGCACGGGCAGCAGCATCGACACCAGCAGCGCCATGATCGCGATCACCACCAGCAGCTCGACCAGCGTAAAGCCCTTCCGCTTCCGCGGCATGATCCGTTCTCCTTTCCCTCCGTGGAGGAAGGGGGAGCAGATACCATGGATACTCGATAGATGCAATGGGCTTTGGGAGGTGCGACCCAAAGATCGGAACCGGCCCAGCACCGCCAGACCCTTCTCTCAGGCACCAAATCTGAAATCCGAAGCACGAAATCCGAGACAAATTCGAATTCCGAAGGACCGAAATCCAAAACCCGGCCCCTCTGCGGAAGGCTTCGATTGCCCCTGCAGTCCTCGCAGGAACGGTCTTCGCCGTCTCGCTCGCCATCAGCGCCGCCGCTCTTCTGTGGATGCTCCTCCGCGTCCGCGAACCGCGGATCGTCCGGCTGGGGAGGTAGGAAAAGTCTCCTGGTTGATTGGCTGACTGGTTGAGTGGTTCACTGGCCAACCAATCAACCAGTCACCATCTACCCGCCAACCCCCTCCCCCCCCTCCCCGCCGGATGGTAGAATGCCGCCTATGCTGATGCTCTCCAACAACGCGCTGCAGGTCCTGCCGATCCTGGCGGGAGTGTACTTCGCCTTCAACCTGGTCTCCGCCATCCGCATCCGCGGGTACATGAACGCCGTCGGGCGCAACGGGAACCTCTGGTTCCTAGCCACGCTCCTGTTCACGGCGATCCCGTACATGATCTTCGCGGTCTGGCACAACTTCGGGTGGCTGCTCCGCGGGAAGCCCAACGAAGGGATCGCCCCGCAGGACCGCGCGGGCGACCGGGGGAAGAGCCCCGCAGCGCCCGGCACTGGGACCTCCGCCCCACCGCCGATGACGCGCTGCCCGCACTGCGGAGCGGTCCTGCCCCCCGCCTCGCAGGGCCGCCAGGGCGGAGTGAACGCCTGCCCCAACTGCGGAATGGCCCGCGGGGAGGAGACCGTCGCATGAGGGCCGTCATCCTCGCCATCGGCAATGAACTGGTCACGGGGCAGACCGTGGACACCAACAGCGCGTGGCTCTCCCGCCGCTGCGCGGAACTGGGCATCGAGATCGTCGAGCACCGCACGGTCCGCGACGACCGCCCCCCCATCGCCGCAGCCCTCCGCGCGGCGGCGAGCGTGGCGGAGGCCGTCCTCGTCACCGGGGGGCTGGGCCCGACGGCCGACGACCTCTCCCGCCAGGGCCTCGCCGACGCCCTCGGGGGCGCGGAACTCGTTCTCGACGAGCGGTCGCTGGCCATCATCGCGGACTTCTTCCGCCGCCGCCACCGCGACATGATCCCCGCCAACCGCATCCAGGCCATGATCCCCGCCGGGGCGAAGGCGATCGACAACCCCATCGGGACGGCCCCGGGCCTGTCGGCCGAGATCGACGGAACCCGCGTCTTCATCATGCCCGGGGTCCCCCGCGAGATGGAGTTGATGTTCAACGAGCACATCGCCCCCCTGCTGCACGCGGGCAACGGGGTGATCCTCCACGAGACGCTCCACTGCTTCGGGACGGGCGAGTCCGACATCGGGGCGAGGATCGAGGACCTCATGGACCGCTCCGCCGACCCGCTGGTGGGGACGACGGCGGCGGCGGGGATCATCGGGGTGCGGATCACGGCGAAGGGGGCGACGCGCGACGACGCGCAGGCCAAGATCGACCGCATCGCCGCCGAGGTCCGCCACCGCCTGGGCACGCTCGTCTTCGGGCAGGGAACGGACACGCTGGGGAGCGTGGTCGGGGCCCTCCTCCGCGAGCGCAAGCAGACGCTCGCGACGGTCGAGAGCTGCACGGGCGGGCGGATCGGGGCGATGATCACCGACGTTCCCGGATCGAGCGAGTACTACCCCGGGGGCGTCATCGCCTACGCCAATGAGGTCAAGACGTCGCGGGTCGGCGTGCCGGAGGAGCTGCTGGCGTCGCACGGGGCGGTCAGCGCCCCCGTCGCCGCCGCCCTCGCCGAAGGCGCCCGCCGCGAGTTCGCCGCGGACTGGGGCGTGGGCGTGACGGGCATCGCGGGTCCGGGCGGGGGCACCCCGGACAAGCCGGTCGGCCTGGTGTACATCGCGGTCAGCGGCCCCGACGGGACCGAGGTCCAAGAGGGCCGCTACCCCGGCACGCGGGATCAGGTGCGGGAGCGGTCGGCGATGGCGGCATTGAACCTGCTGCGGCTGCGGATCGGGGCTACTGGTTGAACGGGTAGCGCCCGAGTGCGACGATCTGCCCGCGGGGGTTGTAGTAATGGGCCGCGAACTCCCGCCCGTTCAGGGCCGTCAACACCAACCCGTAGTGGTTGCCGCGGATCGCGTCGAGCAGTTCCTCGGGGGTGGGCCCGACGCGGGCGGCGTTGAAGCGCGTCTCGAAGTGGCAGAGGAAGCGGCAGAGGGCGTCGCGGCCCTCCACCTGCAGTTTCCGCGGCTCGGCGTAGCGGAGGTCGTCCCCGGTCTCCGTCGGTTCGGCCATGTAGAGCTTGGGCATGGCCTGCCCGGCCTCGTAGAACACGAGCCCCCCCCACCCGCCGGTCGTATCCGCCCGGTCCTGGTCCGCCACGATCCCGAACTGCACCTGCCGCACCGGCTGCTGGAGCATCTGCGTCAGCAGGTGCAGGTTCCACAGGTCCGCGTGCGACAGCGAGTCGACCTGCAGGACGAAGTCGTCGGTCTGGTTCGCCGACTGGGGGGCCGCAACGGCGCGGACGGGCTTGGCGCGGACGATGGCATTGCGGACGGTGTCGATGAGTTCCTTGCGTGGCAGGTCCTTGCGGAGCGGGTCGCGTCCGAGGCGGGACAGCAGGTGGAAGTCGCGGACGTTGAACACGTACCCGCTCTCGCGCGACCAGCGTTGGGCGGTCGCGACGGCCGCGGTGACCAGGTCGGGCTGGCGGGAGGCGACGGCGGTGGCGTGGACGGTCTGGATGAGTTCGGCCCCGCTGACGGGAACGTAGCCCAGTTCGTCGATGAACTGCTGCATGGCCCGCATGGCGACGGTTTTGGGGGGCAGGGCGAGCAGGAGGCGCTTGAGCTGCGGGGGTTCGAGGCGCGACCCGAGGATCTCGATGGCCGACCCGCGGGCGTGGAAGTCGGGCTGGTTGAGGGCGTTGGCGAGGGCCTGATCCCACGGGGCGCCGGAGAGGCGTTCGACGACGGCGCGGAAGCGAAACTCGTCGGCCCCCCCGGCCTTCTGCCGGGCCCAGACCTGGGTAAGCTCGGCCAGCGCGCCGGGAACCGGGTTGCGGGTGAGCCAGTTGAAGATGGCGTCGCGGAGGGCCCCGGGCTCGTCGATCCGCGGCAGGAGGCGGAGGACGTACTGCCCCGCGTCCTGGTGCCCGACCCGCAGGAGGTACTCCAGGGCGGCGAGTTGGAGGGGCTCGGGGACGTTGGGAGCGGCGAGGAGTTCGGCGACCTGGGAGGCGGCCTCCCCGCGCCCGGCGCCGCAGCGGTTCACCACCGCCAACGACTCCAGCCGCTGCTCCACGGGCAGCGAAGCGTCCATGACGCGGCGGAGGTTGAAGAGGCGGACGACGTAGTCGGGGTATCGCTCGCGCGGTGACCGCTGGTGCTGCGCATCGTAGTCCGCCACCGTCGCCGGGGGCATCCCCGCCCCGAACCGCTCGCCCCCCAGCCCCGGAGAGGCGAGGACGGCCAGGACGATCCATACTGCTATCAAACTCTTCCGCATCCCTGGGTATCCCATCTCTTCGGGTGACTGAACGCCCAATGTCGCATCATAGCGAGCGGCGGGCGGGCGAGGCAATGGCGATGCGCGCCCGGCGGCCAGGGCAGCGTGCCCGGAGAATGATGGGGCGCTGTGCGTGGCACTGCCGGTCGTCAATCCAGGCGCCCCCGCCTGTCCAAATCCGAAATCCGAAGCACGAAATCCGAAACAAATCCAAAACCCCAAATACGAAATCCAAAACCGCTGCGCAGTCATGCGCGATTCGGAGTCGCAAGGAGCCCCTGCGCACCGGGGACCCGTTTGGGATTTCGGATTTCGCGCTTCGGACTTGTTTCGAATTTCGGTTTTCGGGTTTCGAATTTGGGCGGCGCTCGTGGGGTCCCACCAAGAACCGGCCGCCCGGCGGGTCCTTGCGTGATTCGCAGTGGCGGGCTAGACTTTTGGGTTCTATGAGCCAGATAAGCGACAAACCGATCCCCGAACAGGTCCAGTTCCTCCTCCGCGGCGCCGACGCCGTCTACACCCCCGAGGAACTCACCGAGCGCCTCCGCGCATCCCAGGCGAGCGGGACGCCCCTGCGGGTCAAGCTGGGGCTCGACCCCACCGCCCCCGATATCCACCTCGGGCACACCGTGGTCCTGCGGAAGATGCGGCAGTTCCAGGACCTCGGGCACACCGCCGTCCTGATCATCGGGGACTACACCGCCCGCATCGGGGACCCCAGCGGAGTGAACAAGACCCGACCGGTGCTGACGCCCGAGGAGATCCAGGCCAACGCCCAGACCTACTTCGACCAGGCGGGCAAGATCCTCGACACCTCCCCGGGCAAGCTCGAGGTCCGCCCCAACAGCGAGTGGCTCGACGGGCTGAGCTTCGCCGACGTCATCAAACTCGCCGCCCAGATGACCGTCGCCCGCATGATGGAGCGCGACACCTTCGAGATCCGCTACAAGGCGGGCGTGCCCATCGGGGTCCACGAGTTCCTCTACCCACTCATGCAGGGCTACGACTCCGTCTGCATCCACGCCGACGTCGAACTCGGGGGCACCGACCAGACGTTCAACAACCTCGTCGGGCGCGACCTGCAGGCCAACGCCGGCCAGAAGTCCCAGATCGTGCTCATCATGCCCATCCTCGTCGGGCTCGACGGGACGCAGAAGATGAGCAAGTCCAAGGGCAACTACATCGGGGTCACCGACGAGCCCAACGACATGTTCGGGAAGGTCATGTCCATCCCGGACAGCCTGATGGAGAACTACTTCACGCTCCTGACCCCCCTGCCCGCCGACGAGATCGCCGCGCTCGTGGACCCCGGAAAGACCCATCCGCGAAAGGCCAAGGCGATGCTCGGACGCATGATCGTGGAGCAGTACCACGGACCCGCCGCCGCCGCCGCCGCCGAGGGCGAGTTCGACCGCGTCTTCGCCCAGGGCGACGTGCCCACCGACATGCCCGAGATCCGCCCCCCGGCCAACCGCATGAACGTCGTCGACCTCATCGTCGCCGCCGACTTCGCCAAGTCCAAGGGCGAGGCCCGCCGCCTCGTCCAGCAGAACGCCGTCTCCCTCGACGCCAACAAGATCGACTCCATCGACGCCGAACTCGACCTCGCCGCCGGCCAGGTCCTGCGCGTCGGGAAGCGACGGTTCGGACGCATTACCCTTTGACGCCAGATTGAGAATCCCCGGAAGAATGGGCGGGGATGAACGCAGATGGAGAGCAGAGGCACTAGGGACTAGGGACCAGGCACTAGGGAAGAAGAGGAACAGGTCCCTTGATAGGCCGCTTCTTCCTGGTCCCTGTTGCCTCTTGCCCAGTGCTTTTCTTCATCTGCGTTCATCTGCGTTCATCCCCGCTGACTCTTCTGGTACGATCAGTGAGACCTGGGACCCGGAGGAAGACGAATGGCGGACTCAAAGAGAGACATCGCGGTCCTGCGGGACCTGACGAAGCGGTACATGGAGGTCGCGACGAGTCCCCAGCAGCAGGAGCTGCGCGGCCTGTGGCGGGACCACAACTCGCTTCTCAAGACGCGCCCGCTGGTGTACGTCCGCGGGGGCCGCTGCTGGAGCGAGGTGCCCGAGATCACGCAGCTCCAGTGCGAGGACGGGCTGCTCCGCATGTTCGAGGGCGCCCTGCGGACGGACCTGTTCCGCGCGTCGCTCGGGGGCGACGACGTGTTCGAGCCCTGGATCACCGTGGGCGCCGGCCACAAGTGCCGCGGGTGGGGCCTGTCGAGCTCCCGCACGCACACCGACTTCGCCAAGGGCTCGTGGAAGGCCGACTACCCCCTCAAGGACGAGTCCGACGTCGAGAAGATGCACTCGCCCTGGCACGAGATCGACGAGGAGGCGACCGCCCGCAACGCCGCCCGCATCACCGAGATCCTCGGGGACCTCACGACCATCCACGTCGACCGCGCCCCCGCCTACCGCGTCTGGTCGGCCGACCTGTCGACGGACCTGGGATACCTCCGCGGGATCGAGAACCTCATGCTCGACATGATCGACCGCCCTGAGTGGCTCCACCGGCTCCTGGCGTTCATGCGCGACGGGGTCCTCCGCACCCACGCCCAGGCCGAGGCCGCCGGGGACTGGTCCCTCGCCGAGCACCAGAACCAGTCCATCCCCTATGCCCGCGAACTCGCCGACCCCGCCCCCAACACCCACGGCGTGAAGCGCAAGCAGCTCTGGGGCTACCTCGCCGCCCAGGAACTCACCCTCGTCTCCCCCGCCATGCACGACGAGTTCATGCTCCAGTACCAGATCCCCATCCTCCGGGAGTTCGGGCTCGTCGCGTACGGCTGCTGCGAGGACCTGACGAACAAGATCGACATCCTCCGCCAGATCCCCAACCTCCGCCGCATCGCCGTCGTCCCCCGCGCCGACGTGAAGAAGTCGGCCGAGCAGATCGGGACGGACTACGTCATGTCCTGGCGGCCCAACCCGGCGGAGATGGTCTGCTGCGGGTACGACGAGTCCCGCGTCCGCCGCATCGTCACCGACGCCCTCGACGCCACCCGCGGGCAGCATATTGACATTACGCTCAAGGACGTCGACACCATCGAGAACGACCCCGGGCGACTGCGGAAGTGGACGCGCTTAGTGAAGGACATTTGCGAGGATTACGCGTAGTCGATGGTGAGGCGATTTGGGATTTGGGATTTCGGATTTGGCCCGTGGAATACGAAACGTGGGCGACAAATGGGACCGTGGGCCGCAGAGACGCAGAGGACGCAGAGAAGGCGTGCTGCTCAACGGTTCTCCTCTCTGAGTCTCTGCGTCTCTGCGGCCTGTTCTCAAGCGGCTGCCTTCGCCACCCCGCTCCCGGATGCCATGGCCCAAATCCGAAATCCGAAATCCCAAATCCGAAATTGCCCCCCTCCCCCCTGGATCCATGAACCGAGCATAACGCCATGTACAAACTGAATCCTCCCCACGTCTACATCCACGAGTCCGTCCGCAACGCCCCGAAGCTCAACGCCCGTGCGGAGGCGGTCATCGCCGCCCTCGTCAACCGCCCCCCCGTGACGGTCTACCGCGACGAGGACCTCCCGCGGATGATCCGCGAGGAGGGCCTCCTCGCCAACCGCCGCTGGATGGGGACGATGGACGACATCCCCGACCCTATCCTGCTGCTCAACACCTTCCGCTTCGACGGGCGGAGGGAGGAGCGGATGGCGTTCGTCGAGCGCGAGTGCGGCGTGTCGGGCTTCCACACCGCCGAGGCCCTCGCGGGCTACGGGCCCTTCGACTGGTGGAACAGCGGGCTTTCCGGGTGGAAGCATCCCGACGTCGCCTGCCGCCCCTGCTGGCGGGTGCACCTGCAGAACGGCTGCGCGCACAAGTGCCACTACTGCGGGCTGGGTGGGATGCTGGCGGCCATGCTGAACGTCGAGGAGTACCTCGAGCACTTCGCCCGCCTCATCGACGCGCACCCCTGGCAGGAGACGTACCTGCTGGAGGACGACGCGGACGTGCTGGGCCTGGAGCCCGAGATCGACTGCACCGGGCCCATCATCGACTTCTTCGGGACCCTCCCGGACCGCTACGTCATCCTCCACACCAAGTCCGCCAACGTGGACTGGATGGTCGACCGCCCGCACAACGGGAAGACCATCGTGGTGTGGAGCATCTCGGGGCGGGGGCAGTCCGAGCGGTTCGAGCCCGTCTGCGGGACGCTCGACGAACGCATCTCCGCCGCCCGCACGCTGCAGGAGGCGGGCTACCCGATCCGCTACAAGTTCAAGCCCATCATCCCCGTCCGCTCGTGGCGAACCGACGCCAGCGAGGCCATCGCCCGCATCTTCGAGCACACCCGCCCCGACGTCATCAGCCTGGCGTGCTTCATGTGGGTGGACGTCGACGGGATGAAGCAGTGCCTCGACCCCGACGCCCTGGACCCCGCCTTCCTCGCCGCCGCCGAGAACGCCCGCGAGTCCATGGTCCCCCACAATACCCGCCCCTTCCCCGAGGACCTGCGGGCCGAGGTCTACCAGCACTACCTCGCTGAGATCCGCCGCCACGACCCCGACGTGCCCGTGTCGATCTCGACGGAGTCGCTGGACCTGTGGAAGCGGCTGGGCCCGGCGCTGGGGGCCGACTGGCGGACCTACACCTGCGGCTGCGGGCCGCAATCCACCCCCGGGCGAAAGGTCCTCCCCTGCAACCCCTACGCCGTCGCGGGAGGCGGCCCGGTGGGAGGGTTCGAAACCCTCTGATTCCTCCCAAGAGAATGCCGACATATCTGATGCACGCATGTGGATTGGCTTCCGGGCTCCTATAGTTGACTGGGATCCACTCCGATGACCGGAAAGGCTTCCAACACGGCGTCCGAACCGTCGTTCGAGAACCTCCACCGAGTGGTGGCGGATTCCACGTACGATTGGGAGTACCTCCAGGCGCCCGAGGGGCAGTTCCTCTACGTCTCCCCGTCGTGCCGGCGGATCACGGGCTACCCCGCCGAGCAGTTCCTCGCCGACCCCGGGCTCTACCTGCAAATCGTCCATCCCGACGACCGCCCCCGCGTCGCCGCCCACCAGTGCCTCCCCTCCGATAGCGGTGACATCTCCCCGCTGGAGTTTCGCATCGTGCGGCCCGACGGGGGCGTGCGGTGGATCGGCCACGTCTGCCGCGAGGTCCTCGACGCGCAGCACCGGCGGGTGGGCCTGCGAGGCTCGAACCGCGACATCACGTACGGCATGAACGTCCGGATCACCCTCCAGCGTGAGCTGGCGCACCGCGAGGCCCTGCAGCGGCTGGTGACGGAGATCTCCACCCGGTTCATCCGTACGCCCCCGGAGGGCGTGGACGCGGAGATCGACCGCGCCCTCGCCGAGGTCGGGCAGTTCACCGGCGTGCAGCGATGCTACGTCTTCCAGTTCCGCGACGGGACCCGACTCATGGACAACACCCACGAGTGGTGCGCCGCGGGCGTGGCTCCCTATCTGGCCCAGCTCCAGGGCGTCCCGGTCGAGCGCTTCCCGTGGTTCGCCCGCCAGATCCTCGCCCGGGAGGTCGTCTACGTCCCCGACGTCGCCCACCTGCCCCCCTCCGCCGCCGCCGAACGCGCCGAGTTCGAGTCCGAGGGCACCCGGTCCCTGATCAACGTCCCGATGGCCGTCGGGGAGGAACTGCTGGGCTTCCTCGGGCTCGACACCACGGCGGAGGTCAAGCTCTACTCCCATGACACCATCGTCCTGCTCCAGATCACCGGGGAGATCTTCGCCGACGCCCTGCTCCGCCGCCGCGTCGAGCACGAACTCCATCGCAGCCAGACGCGCCTGCAGAGCATCTTCCGCGGGGCGCCGATCGGCATGGGCGTGGTCCGCCGCCACAACGCGCACCGCACCATCCTGGAGGTCAACGACGCCCTCTGCGACATGGTCGGCCGACCCCCGAGCGAACTGGTCGGCAGCGATGCCCGCATCCTGTACCCCAGTCAGGAGGAGTACGACCAGGTCGGCCGGCGGAAGTACGAGCAGATCCGCCTCACCGGCGTGGGCGCGGTCGAGACCCAGTGGGTCCGCAGCGACGGACAGCGGGTCGAGGTGCTGCTGAGTTCCGCCCCGATCGACCCGGCCGACCCCAGCCTGGGCGTGAGCTTCGCCGCCGTCGACATCACCGACCGCAAGCACGCCGAGGACCTGCTGCGGGGGGCCAAGCAGGAACTCGAACGCCGCGTCGCCCAGCGCACCGAGGAACTCTCCCGCATGGTCGAGGCCCTCCAGGCCGAGGTCGAACGCCGCAAGCTCGCCGAGGACGTCCTCCGCGGGCAACGGCAGCAACTGCGAGCCCTCACCTCCGAACTCACCCTCGCCGAGCAACGGGAACGCTCCCGCCTCGCCCGCGTCCTCCACGACGGGCTCCAGCAGACCCTCGTCGGGGCCAACCTCCGCGTCGAACTGCTCGAACGCTCCGACAACCCCGCCACCCGCGCCGCCGCCGCCGACGTGAAGGACCTCATCTCCGAGGCCATCCAGACCTCACGCTCCCTGACGGCCGAACTCAGTCCCCCCATCCTCTACGAAGGCGGGCTCGTCGAGGCGATGGAGTGGCTCGCCCGCTGGATGCGCGACCGGCACGGGCTGACCGTGGGGCTGGACGTCCACGGGGACGCGTCGGCCGTCGGGCAGGATATGATCATCCTGCTGTTCCAGTCGGTCCGCGAGCTGCTGTTCAACGTCGTCAAACACGCCGGAGTCCAGGAGGCCCGCGTGGAGGTCGCCGTCGAGGAGCAGCACGTGCGGGTCACGGTGAAGGACCACGGCCGGGGCTTCGATCCGCAGCAACTTTCGGCCGCGGGCGACGCGGGCGGGGGGATGGGCCTGTTCGGGATCCGCGAGCGACTGGGGTACATGGGCGGCGAGGTCCGGCTGGAGAGCACCCGCGGACAGGGCGTGCGGATCACGCTTATCGCCCCGGTGGCGGCCATCCCTCCGCCGCCACAGCCCGGCAAGGCGGCGGCCGCCGTCCCGACCGCCCGGGCCCCGCACGCCCCCGCCCCCCCCGCGTGCATCCGCGTCGTGCTGGTGGACGACCACATCGTCATGCGGCAGGGCCTCAGCGCCCTGCTGGAGACCGAGCCCGACATGCTCGTCGTTGGGGAGGCGTCGGACGGCGAGTCGGCGGTGCGGGTGGTTCGCGAGAAGCATCCGGACATCGTCCTCATGGACATCTCCATGCCGGGGATGAACGGCATTGAGGCGACGCGGGCGATCCACTCCGAACTGCCCGAGGTGGGCGTGATCGGGCTGTCGATGTTCCAGGAGGAGGAGCAGGCCCGCCGCATGTGCGACGCCGGGGGGGCGATCTACCTGACCAAGACCGGCCCGTCCGCCACCCTCCTCGCCGCCATCCGCGACCTCGCCCATCGAAGCGGCCCCCCCCACCCGGCCACCGGCCTCCCGGCGTGACGGACCGGCCGACAACGAACCCGACCCCGCCGCGCGGCATGCAGCCCGCCTTCTTCCCTTACCTCACCACGCCGGGCCCACCAGATCCACCTCGCCCTCGTCCCACGGATACGCGGCGGGGTAGATCATGGTGACGCGGCTCCACCACGGGCGTTCCGTGGGGCCCTGCCCGAGGCGGTTCACGAAGCGGTTGCGCACCTCGCGCGCCCCGAGCCTGGCGTAGAAGTCCGGCACGTCGGTCTGAAAGAGGCTCACCGGGAAGGTCCCGTCGTCCACGTACGCGAAGGCCGCCCGCACGACCGCCCGTCCCAACCCGCGCCCGCGCTCGGCGGGGTGGGTCATCACCCCCGCCAGCGCCAGCACGTCGAGCGGCCCACGCCCGGTCTCGACCCGCCGCGGCAGGAACCGCGCGACGGACAGGATCCGCCCCCCCTCCCGCACCAGAAACGTCCGCTCGCGCCGTGCGGCCGCCCACGCACACTCCGGCGCCGGTCCCGACACGGGACGATGGAACTTCGCCATCGCCTCCGGGGGATAAACCGCGGACCTCAGCTCGCCCAAACGCTCGCGATCGGCGTCGGTGAGGTCGGCGGTCAGGATGTTCTCGACATCGGGGGTGTGCATGTCTGCTCCTATTCCCTGTCCTGTCCGCCCGGTCGGACGCGGATTGTCATTCCCCGTCTCCAAACGGACGCCAAATGGCAAGCCCTGATCAAGGCATAGGGTGAATTCACGCGTGTGCCCTCATCAAGGCTTGCCATTTGGCGTCCGTTGGCGTTCGGTTCGAACCGTATCGGGCGCGTCTCGGTCCGATGTTCCGGATGCGGTTCCTTCGGGACTCCCGAATCGTCCTACCTCACCAACTCCGCATACCTCGCCCGCTTCTCCTTCCACTGTTCCTGATCCTGGGGTTCGTAGAGCGTGGTGGGGAAGCTGCGGCGCATGACTTCGCGGATCTGCTGCTTGTCCTTCAGGATGCCCAGGGCCAGGGCCTGTCCGAGGGCGTTGCCCATGGCGGTGCACTGGTCGGCGCCGGCGTGGACGGGGAGGCCGGTGGCGTCGGCGGTGAGTTGGCAGAGGAGCGTGTTGTGGATGCCGCCGCCGACGAGGTAGATGCGGTCGGCGGGCTTGCCTTCGAGTTCGCCCAGGGCGACGGTGCGGCGGTGGTACTCCAGGGCCAGCGACTCCAGCGTCGCGCGGACCATCTCGCCGCGGGTGGCGGGGACGGGCTGGCCGGAGGCGGCGATGAGGCGGGTGATGGCGTCGGCCATGTCGGGGGGCGCCATGAGCGAATCATGTGCGGCGTTGAACAGGGCGTTGGTCTTTGCCTTGCGGGCCTCGTCGGTCATGCGGGGGTAGTCCCAGGGGTCGGCGGCGGTGTCCCACTTCTTGCGGAGCTGCTGCACCAGCCACAGGCCCGAGATGTTCCGTGCCAGATACCACCCGCCGATGGTGTACTCGTTGGTGAACCCCAGTTCCAGGCAGCGGGGCGAGGTGACGGGCTGGTCAACGAGCGAACCGAGGATGGACCACGTGCCCGAGCTGAGGAACGCCCAGTTGCCCCCGCTCTCGGCCGGGACGGCCGCCAGGGCCGCCGACGTGTCGTGCCCGCACGTGGCGATGACGGGCGTATCCCCGATGGGGAGCTGGTCGAGCAGGTCGCTGCGCAGGGGCCCGATGACCTCGGGCGGGTCGATGAGGCGGTGGAACATTTCCTTCCGCAGCCCGAAGGCGTCGATGATGCGGTCCGACCACTGGCAGTCGGTGCCCATGAGGTTGGAGGTGTTGGCGATGGACATCTCCGACGCCCTGTTGCCCGTGAGGAAGTAGAGGAACAGGTCGGGCATGTTGAGGAAGGTGTCGGCGGCGGAGAGGATGGCGGAGCGGTTTTTCTTCATCGCCAGGAGCTGGAAGAGCGAGGCGATCTGCCAGGGCTCATAGGCGGTGAGGCGGAAGATCTCGTCGCGGGAGAGGATGGGGTCGCTGTACGCGTGGATCCCGTCGGTGCGGGCGTCGCGGTACATCACCGGGTTGCCCAGCAGTTCCCCCGCCGGTCCCAGCAGCCCGAAGTCCACGCCCCAGGTGTCCACGCTCATGCCCGCGAGCTTGACCCCCCGCTCGGTGCAGACGCGGATGGCCTGGAGCATCTCGGTGAACAGGAAGGGGAAGTCCCAGTGCATCGTCCCCGCCAGGCGGACCGGGCGGTTGGGCCAGCGGTGGATCTCCTCCATGGAGACCTTGCCCTCGCGAAGGGTGACGATGATCCCGCGCCCGCTCTCAGCGCCGAGGTCCAGGGCGAGGAAATGGTGTACGTCGGCCATGCGTGTGCTCCTTTTACGTGACGTCTGGCTGCGAGCGAGGTCCTACCCGCGCTTGGGTCTTCCGGGCCCGCCGCGTCGGGGCGGGCCGCTGGGGGGACCGCTGCGCTTGGGCGTTCGTTTGGGCGCCCCCCCGGTCGGCCGGGGCTTCTTCGAGCCCCCGGTCGGGGGGGCCTTCTTCGGCCCACCCGCGGGCGGGGCCTTCCTCCCCCCTCCGCTCGACGGTCCGGCTTTCTTGGGACCGCCGGACTCCCCCGTCCGCTTGGGCGGGCCGGTGCGCTTCACCATCGGCTTGCTCCGCCGCCCCGCCGGGGCGCTGCCCTCCCCCGTGCCCCCGGGCTCGGTGGCCTCGCGGAGGGCCTTGACCTCCCGGGGGTGGAGCATGCGGAACGAGCCGATCTTCAGCCCGTCGTCGGTGATGGGGCCGATGGCGCGGCGGTGCAGGCGGCGGACCTTGTAGCCCAGCCGCGCCAGCAGGCGACGGACCTCGCGGTTGAGGCCCTCGCTGAGCCCCACCTCCAGCAGCGTCTCCTCCGGGTTCCGCCGCAGCACCCTCACCGTGGATCGCTGCACCCGTTTGCCCTCCAGGTACAGCTCCCCCGCCTTGAGCGTCTCGATGTCCTCCCCCGCGATCTTCCCCTGCACGCGGACGACGTAGCGTTTCATCACCCCGTAGCGCGGGTGCGTGAGGCGCTCGGTCAGCTCCCCGTCGTTCGTCAGCAGGATCAGGCCCGTGGACTCCACGTCGAGCCTTCCCACCGTGTAGAGGCGCTCGGGGATCTCGGGGATGAGGTCGATCGCGCGGGGGCGCTTCTGCGGATCGCTCATGGTGCAGACGACCCCGCGGGGCTTGTTGAGGAGGAAGTAGACCTTCTCCCGCGAGGGCGGACGGATCCGCCGCCCGTCCACGCGGATCTCGTCGGTGTCGAGGTCCACGAAGCACGGCAGCTCCGTCACGAGCTTGCCGTTCACGGTGATCGCGCCCTGGACGACGAGTTCCTCAATGGCGCGGCGGGAGGCGACACCGGCGGCCGCCAGGGCTTTCTGAATGCGTTCTTTTGCCACGGTCAGCGGGCCTCCGGGAGGGTGATTTCGAGGAACTTCGCCGCCCCGGGCGTATTGACCTGCGCGTGGGGCAGGCCGGGCGGGACGAGAATCGTATCGCCCGCGCGGGCGATGACCACGCGCTCGACGGCGCCCTTGTGCCAGACCTCGAGCGACGGCTCGGCGGCCAGGACCATCAGGGCGGTGCAGCGATCGGTGCGGAGGCGCATGTCCGCCGGACCGCGGAGGGCGCGGAAGGCGACGTCGAAGAACTCCGTCTCCAGGAGCTTGTGCGGGTCCTCGTGCGGGGCGAGGTCGGGGGCGGGCTCGAAGTGGATGCACTCCATGGACCGCTCGACGTGGATCTCGCGCCCGCGGCCCCAGTCGGTGACGCGGTAGGTGGTGTCGGAGGGGGTCTGGACCTCGGCGACGACGACCCCGGGCCCCAGGGCGTGGACCATCCCGGCCGGGAGGTAGTGGAAGTCGCCCGTCCGCACGTCGATGCGGCGGACGAGCTGCTCGACGGTGTCGTTCTCGATGGCGGCGCGGAACTGCTCGGGGGTGACCCCGGGCTGGACGCCCTTGTAGATGTACCCGTCGCGGGACTCGACGACGTACCAGCACTCGGTCTTCAGGGCCGCATCACCTCCGATGCGGGTGACGGCGGCGGAATCGGGATGGACCTGGAGGGAGAGGATGTCGTTGGCGTCGAGGAACTTCAGCAGCAGCGGGAACCGTCCGTCCTCGGTGGGCGGGTGGCTTTTCAGCAGCCGCGGCCCCAGTGTGCGGGTGAGTTCGGTGAGCGTAGTCCCCGCGAGCGGGCCGTTGGACACCACGCTGACCCCGTTGGGCAGGTCGGCGAGGTCCCAGCTCTCCCCGATGCTCTTGCCCCCCGGGAGGCGGCGCGCGAACAGCCGCTCCAGGCTGCGCCCGCCCCAGATCTTCTCGACGTAGAGCGGGGTGAATTTATAAGGGTACACGTCCATGCAGAGAGTCCTTTCGTTCCGCAGGATTCTAGTCGAGGGCGGGGGAAAGGGGAAGAGGGGGAGCTACTTCTGGAGCGTCTCGCTGGCGAGTTTCGCGAAGGGCGATTCGGGGTACTGCCGGGTGATTCGCTCGAGGGCGTCCTTCTGCTGGTCGGGGCGTTGGAGGCGGGCGTAGGAGTCGGCGGCGAGGAAGAGGAGTTCGGCGGCGTAGTTGGAGGCGGGGTGGACGCGGACGAGGGTCTCCGCTTCGCGGGCCGCCTTTCCGTCGAGGGAGCGGGCCTGGCACCAGTGGACGTGCAGGAGCGACCAGTAGCCCTCGAGCTTGTCGGCGGGGAAGGTCTCGGCCCAGTCGTCGAGGTAGGTGCGGGCGTCGGCGTATTCGCGGTCGCGGATGTACGCCTCCACGTGCCGCGCGAAGTCGCCCTTCACGAACGCGTCCTTCCCGCGGTGGCGGGTGTTGAGGATCCCGGCGGATTCGTAGGCGGCGGCGGCCTTGTCCTTCTCCCCGCGGACTCGCCACACGTCCCCCACCCCGATCTTCGCCCGCCGCAGCCACGCGGAGGTCGTCAGGACGCTGTACCGCGTGAGCACGTTCTGGAAGAGTTCCATGGCCTTGTCGGTCTCGCCCTTCTCGTCGAGGTGCAGGCGGGCGGCGAGGACGAGGAGCTGCGCGCAGGCCTCGGGATCGTCGGTCATGGTCGCGGCCTTGCGGAGGCCGGCGATGGCCTTGTCGGTCTCGTTGAGCTGCACGAGCGAATCGGCGTAGACGGGGAGGACCTCGGCGAGGTGCTCGGGGGGGGCGGAGTCGGTTTGGAGCATGGCCTCGCCCGCGCGGAGGAGCCCGTTGACGGAGTCGGCCCGCTTGAGGAGGAGGACGGCCTCGGCGAGGGCGGTGACGGGGGTGAGCTTCGCGAAGTCGTAGTCGAGCACGATGCGGGCGTGCTCGCGGAGGGCGTCGAGTTCGTTCTGCGTGACGCGGTCCCACGGGCGGGAGACGAAGACGCGGTTGGTGCGGGCGAACTCGCCCGACGACGTGCGGGCCGTCAGCGTCACGGCGTACTCGCCCGGGACGAGGTAGACGTGCTCGGCGGCGGGGGCGGTGGCGGTTTGCCCGTCCCCGAAGTCCCACCGCCACTCCACCCGCTGGGGCGCATGGCCGACGGCCTTGGCCTCGAAACGGTAACGCTGGTAGTAGCGGTTGGCGAGGAACGTCTCGCCCGCGTGCTGCGGGTAGAAGTCGACGACGAAGCTCTTGGCGTACTGCTCCAGGACCCCGCAGACCCCACGGGCGAAGGGGGCGTAGACACTGGAGGGGATCGGCTGGAGGTGCCGCTGCCCCGGCGGCCGCCAGGCGGCGATGATCGTGGGGTTCCCCCGGTCGCTCACGTGGTAGACGGTCATGCGGTGCAGCCCGGGCTGCAGGTCGATGCTGCCGGACTGCTTCGGGTAGCGGTCGACCCCGTGGCTGCCGCCGTTGGACACGACGACGGTGTCGCCGATGAGCAGGAACGACGCGTTCTGCGAGGAGAGGGCGAAGTCGTAGCGGGCGGCGGCGGGCAGGGCGATCCAGGCGGTGTAGCGGGCGCAGATGGCCTCGTCGGGGGCGAAGGGGTTGTGCCCCAGGAAGACGCTCTCGACGAGGTCGCGCCCGAGCAGGCGCTTGGCGGACTCGAGCATCCTCTGGGCGTCGGGGACCTTCCGCGGGGCCTCCCCGCGCGGGCGGGCCCACATCTCCAGCAGGGCCCCGCGGCGGAGATCGAGCGCCTCGGCCGCCGCCTTCGCCTCGGCATTGCCGAAGTAGACGTAGTAGCTCTTCACGCCCGGTTGGACGGAGAACGCGATGCGGGCCCAGTCGCCCGGGCCCATCATCAGCACGCGGAGGGGCAGTTCGGCCCCGGCGGCGGTGACGACGCGGAAGTCGGACCCGTCCGCTTTGCACAGCCCCCCGGTGGGCAGATCGACGACGGCGATCTCGTCCCCGGGAAGCTCGGTCCGGGGCACGTCGGGGACGATCACCTCCCGCCGATACGTCCACGCCGTCCGCCACCACCCGGCCGCACCATCGGCGGCCGAGGCGAGGACCAGCACCAGCACGGTGGGCAGAATCCAGCTTGCTCGCATCGTCGTCACTCCGTCGCTCCCAGGACCATCGTAACGCCCGGTGCACAGCATAGCACACCTGCGCGGCCAGGTGAGAGGTTAGAGGTTAGAGGTTAGAGGCGAGAGGCGAGCGCGTGGGAAATGGGCCCCTGCCCGTCGGGCGGTCGTACCGACCGCCGCTAAACGCGCGGGACCACTGCTTCCATTCCTTCCGCCATCCGACCCCGACAGACGCCACTCTTACCCAGAACCTCTCACCTCTAACCTCTCACCTCTAACCTCTCACCTCGAACCTGTAACCCGCCTCCCCCCTTCCGCCCCGCCCGCGTCCGTCATATACTGCAACGCAGGCAGACGAGGAGAGTTCTGATCGTGCGGGCATACGACGGTGTGATCTTCGACATGGACGGGACGCTGGTCCACTCGCCGCTGGATTTCGCGATGATCCGGCGGGAGCTGGGGGTGCGCGGGGAGGACGGGATCCTCGAGCACATCGACACCCTCGACGCCGCCCGCCGCCCCTGGGCGCACGGGCGGCTGCTGCAGATGGAGATGGAGGCGGCCCGCCAGGCGACGCTCGCCCCCCACGCCGGGGAGGCCCTCGCCGCCGTCCGCACCGCCGGGCTCAAGACCGCCCTGCTCACCCGCAACAACCCCGAGGTCGTCCAACTCATCCTCCAGAAGTTCCCGGTCCTCCGGTTCGACATCGCCTGGTCGCGCGACGACGGGCCCATCAAGCCCGAGCCCGACGGGATCCTCAAGGCCTGCCGCCTGCTCGGGATCGAACCCGCCCGCACCGCCTGCGTGGGCGACTTCCGCCTCGACGTCCTCGCCGCCAACGCCGCCGGGGCCGTCTCCATCCTCCTCGTCCCCGAGGAGCCCCCCGACTACGCCCGCGACGCCCACCACACCCTCCGCTCGCTCGCCGAGCTTCCCGCCCTGCTGGGGATCGCTTGACCATGGCCTATCTGCCCCTGGCGAACATCCTCCACCACAAGGTCCGCAGCGCCATCTCGGCCGTCGGGATCGGGCTGGGCATCTGCATGGTCATCACGCTGGGGGGGCTCTCCCGCGGGAGCCTCAACGAAGTCGCCGACCGCTGGGAAGCCGTCCGCGCCGACCTCATCGTCTACCCCCTGGGCTGGGGCGACAACGTCACCCTGCTCAGCGGGATCGGCCTGTCCGACCGCTACGCGGACCTCCTCCGCCAGCGATACCCCGACCTCATCCAGCGCGTCGTCCCCGTCTTCCTGTGGCAGATGAAGGTGGGGGGCGCGGACCACCTGGCGGCCGGGGTGGACCCCCAGGACTGGGAGGTCCTCGTCGGGAACCGCTCGCTCCGCGAGGGCCGCCTCTTCGACCCCGACAACCGCTTCGCGACGTGGATCGAGCAGCGCCTGCTCGATCCCACCGCCGACGACGCGGGCGACGGCGGGGCCATCGACGCGCCCGTCGAGATCGACACCCAGACCGAATTCGCCGACCCCGCCCACGACGGGCTGGAACTGGTCATCGACGACCGCCTCGCCCGCGAGGGCCGCCTCGCCGTCGGGGACACCGTCCGCGTCGCCAACCACGACTGGACCATCGTCGGGATCGTCCCCGCCGGGGGCATGTCCCGCGTCTACCTCCCCCGCCGCACCGCCCAGTTCCTCTTCGGGTCGGGCTCCATCACCCGCAGCACGCTGCTGTTCGTGGACCTGCGGGACGGGCTCGACCCCGACGCCGCCGCCCGCCGCATTCGCGGGATCGGGCAGGAGGTGGTGCAGCTGCGCCAGTACCGCGACATGCTGCGGCGGAAGTTCGCCGTCATGTTCCGCTACGTCGACGCCGTCAACGCCATCGCCCTGGCGACGGCGTTCCTGTTCATCATGAACACGCTGTACACGATGGTCCTGCAGCGAACGCGGGAGATCGCCATCCTCAAGTCCTGCGGGGCGTCGGGGTGGTACATCCTGCGGCAGGTCCTGGGCGAATCGCTCCTGCTGACCGGGGCGGGGGCAATCTTCGGCGTGTCCGTCAGCCTCCTCGCCGCCTGGGCCATCGGGAGCTTCACGCTCTACACCGTGACCGTCACCCCCGCCTGGATCGCCCTGGCGCTGCTGGCGGCGTTCGTGGGGGCGGTGCTGTCCGCCCTGTACCCCGCCTGGGCGGCGAGCCGCGTGGCCGTCGTCGAGGCGCTGACGCTGGAGTAGAAGGATTTCGGATTTGGGATTTCGGATTTCGGATTTTGAGCTGTCGCCCACGCCTGCTTCCCGCGGCGAAACGCCCCTCTGCGCGCGGGGAGCGTCAGGATGCTCACGCAAAGGCGCAAAGGCGCAGAGAAGGGGAATGTGCGAACGCCTTTCCTGCGAAGAATACCGGTGCCTGTCCTGTGAAGAGCGCGGGTGCCGTGGTTTGCGGAGCGAAGCGGAGCAACCACGTCCCCAAATCCGAAATCCGAAATCCGAAATCCGAAATTGCCCCGCAATCCGCAATCCGCAATTCCTCCGCAAGGAGGCCTCCCTGTGAGTTCCCCCGCCCCCATCCTTTCTGCGCAGGGGCTGCACAAGTCCTACGGCAGCGGGCCCGCGCGGGTGCACGTGCTGCGCGGGCTGGGCCTGGTGGTCGAGCGGGGGGAGTTCATCAGCATCATGGGGCCCAGCGGGTGCGGCAAGAGCACGCTGCTGCACGTCCTGGGCCTGATGACCGCACCGGACGAGGGCGAACTCACGCTCGACGGGCAGCGCGTCACGGGCTCGACCCGCCAGCAGACGCTCCTCCGCCGCCGGTCCATCGGCTTTGTGTTCCAGCGGTTCAACCTGCTGGGGACGCTGGGGGCGATGGACAACGTCCGCCTCTCGCTCCGCATCCGCGGGGTGCGGGCGGACGGGTACGTCGAGGAGCTGTTCGACACGATGGGCATCGCCCACGTCGCCAGGCGCAAGCCCGGGCAGATGTCCATCGGCGAGCAGCAGCGCGTCGCCGTCGTCCGCGCCCTCGCCCACCGCCCCGCCGTCCTGCTCGCCGACGAGCCCACCGGGAGCCTGGACACGGCGAACTCGGCGGCGCTGCTGGAGACGTTCCGCACCATCCACCGCGACTGCGGGCAGACGATCGTGATGATCACCCACTCCCCCGCCGCCGCCGCCACCGCCGACCGCACCGTCCACATGCGCGACGGGCTCCTGCACGAGGGCTCCGCGAATGCCCTCTGACCGCCCCCCCGCCTCCAATTCCCCCCCGTCCCCCGACGCGCCCCCTCCGTGCCTCAAGAGCCCCTGTCAAACAGACCAGGAAGACGATTCCACCGCAGAGACCGCAAAGCTCGCAAAGGAGATTGGGCGAGAACACAGGCGATTCCACTCCCTCTTCGCGGTCTTCGCGACCTTTGCGGTGAAGCATGAAACCGTCCCTAAGCCCCCCGACTGCGTCGGGGGGATCCCCCCGAACTCTCCAGACACGCCTCCCAGTCCCTCCCCGTCCACCGCAACGCCTCCCGACTGCGTCGGGGGGATAACCTCCCCCACCGCCCCACCGCTCCCCCGCAGGCTCTCCCTTCGCCGCTGGTTCGCCCTGTTCGCCCTGTGGCTGATCGTGGGGACGGGCGTCCTGTTCGTCCTCATCGCCGCCGACGCGCCCGACTGGGCGCTGTGGAAGTCCGACCCGCTGACCGCCCTCCGCGAAACGGCGGCCGTCACCAAGCTCCTCGCCTTCGCCCTGTACGTCTCCCTCGCCTGCACGTTCCTCCCGCTCCCGACGGGCGGGCTCGTCGCCGCCGTCGCCACCCAGCACGCCGCCGTCGGGCCCGGGTTCGTCTCCACCACGCTCCTCGTCGCCTCCGTCGGATCCGTCGCGTCCACGCTGGCGAACCTCAACGACTACCACCTGTTCGCCCTGGCGCTGCGGTCGCGGCGGATCGCCCGCATCCGCCAGACCCGCGCCTACCACCGCGCCGAAGCCTGGTTCGCCCGCGGCCCCTTCGCCCTGCTGCTGGCGTTCAACGTGATCCCCGTCCCCGTGGACGTGGTGCGGATGCTGGCGGCGACGTACGGGTACCCGCGGAAACCGTTCGCCCTGGCGAACCTCATTGGCCGCTTCATCCGCTACGCCATCATCGCCGCCGCCACCTACGCCCTCGGATCGGCGGGGTGGGTCGCGGTGGTGGTGCTCATGGGCGTGGGGCTGGCCTTCGCCCTCGCCCGCCTCCTTCCAGGCGTCCGCCGGAAAGCGAAAGAACCAGCGAACGAAACCGGCGGTAGAATGTCTTAGTGGTCTATCAGGAATGAATCGATAGGTTGGGTGCCACCCTCAAGCCGCATGCTTCTCGCCGCTTGGGGGTGTCTGGGGTGGACACCCCCAAGCGGCTGAACAGCGCCGCTTGAGGGTGGCACCCATCGAATGATTCTGAACGGGCCTCCAGTAACTGACGATGGAAGTCCCGGATCGGGGGCGGTTCCGCACCGGAGCGGTCCCCGACGTGACACGGAAGGAAAGCGACCCATGAAACGACTTCTCAGCCTCCTGCTGATCTTGGCCCTGCTGCCGCTGCCGCTGCTCGCGCAGGGGGCCCCGGCGACGGGGCAGGCGCCCGCGACCCAGCCCGCCACCGCCCCCCCCGTCGACCCCGCCGCCCGCGGGATCCTCGACCAGCTCGAACAGGCCGGCGGCAAGTACCCCGCCCTCACCTCCGACCTGCGCTACGAGATCCGCGACCGCATGACGGGCGACACCGAACTGCGGACCGGGCAGGTCAAGTACCGCGACGCCCGGGACGGGGAGCCCACGATGTTCTACATCCGCTTCGACACCCTCAAGCAGGGCGACGGGCCGGCGATGAAGGACCTCGTGGAGTACGGGTTCGACGGGCAGTACCTGAGCATCAAGAAGCACCGCCTCAAGCAGCTCACCCGCTACCAGGTCGCCGTCGAGGGCCAGACCGTCAACCCCGTCCGCCTCGGGCAGGGCCCCTTCCCCGTCCCCTTCGGGCAGAAGACCGAGGACGTGCTCAAGCTCTTCGAAGCCACCACCCGCGCCCCCACCGCCCGCGACCCGAAGAACACCGACTACCTCCGCCTGGTCCCCCTGGACACCCAGAAGGACAACGTGAACTTCGAGGTCCTGGAGCTGTGGGTGGACCGCGAGGCGCACCTGCCCGTCAAGGCCCGGTCGCGCGACAGGGCCCGCAAGCTCACCACCGTCGAGTTCGCGGACACGAGGACCAACGTGGGCCTGGCCCGCGACGACTTCTACCTGAAGCGCGAGGGCGGGACGGACTGGGAGTACCACGTCGAGAAGCTCCAGGACAACCCCAACGGCCCCAAGGCGCCGTAGGCCGCGGACCCAGCGCCCGCCCCCAGGCAGAGGCACCCGCGCAGGAGTTCGCCCGAGCGCGTCTGCGCTCCGCATCCCCTGCTTCTTTCCCCCATCGGTGTTCATCGGCGTTCATCCCCGCTCATCCCTGGAGTGTGTAGAGGCCCTTGCCCCCCGGGGAGAAGGGTCTCTCCCCGGGGGGCGCAGACGGGACTCGTGCGCTAGCGGTGCAGCGCCACCATCTGGTGGCACTCGACGACCGGGACGGTCAGCACGGTGCGGCCGTTCTCCGTTCGCACCGGGATCTCCTCGCCCTGGGGCTCCAGCGTCGCCCGCGTCACGGGCGCATCGAGCTTCAGCGAGAGGTCCACGTTGTGCAGCGGGATGAGGTCCTCGATGACCTCGATGGCCCGACCGGCGGTTGTGAGCGACCCCGCCTCCTTCATCACCCCGCCGCGCAGCACCAGCGTGGGCGCCAGCAGGTGCAGGACGTAACGGTCCTGCTCCTTCTGCTCGGTGAGCGTGACGCGGGCGGTGGAGGGCAGCTTGGCCTCGACGGTGAGCGCCCCGCCCAGCAGGCGGCGGAGGCACTTGAGGACGAAGTCCTTGTAGGCGACGACGCCCAGGGCGCGGTACGCGCGGAAGATCGGGGCGGGCACGTACAGGATGCTTCCCTTGTGCACGCCGCAGTCGTACCCCGACGGTTCCGGGCGCGCGGGGGCGTGCTGGTGCGAGCAGAAGTGCCGCCACGTGCGGTTGAAGTACGGATCGTGGATCTGCCCCAGCGACTGACCGCTGGTGGTGCGGATCCGCGGGTAGCGGGCGTAGACGACGAAGGGCGAGTCGACGAAGTCCGGCCGCAGGTCCTTCACCGGCAGCATGAAGTCCAGCTCGAACTCGCTGTTGCCCACCACGTCCGCCCCGAGGTCGAACAGGGGCGTCTTGCCATCGGCGGCGAGCCCGCTGGTTCCGGTCAGCAGCAGCTTCCCGCCGGCGGCGAGATAGGCGTCGAGCTTGCTCTTGAGGGCGTCGGAGACGATGACGTCGTCGGGCAGTACGAGGGCGCGGTACTGGGCGAAGTCCATCTCCCCGTCGATGATGTCGAACAGGACGTGGCCCTCGAAGAGGATGCGGGCGGCCCCGGTGTCGGAGTCATCCTGGCGGGGGAAGGCGGGGTTGACGGCGACGCTGGAGAGGATGGCGACGTCGGCGAGGTTGGTGGTGTCGTTGCACCAGGGCTCCTTGGCCTCGACCTCGGCGTAGGCTTGCCCGATGACGCGGTAGGTGGACTCGTCGAGCAGCCCGCGCGGGTGGAGCTGGTCGCCCACGCAGCACTTGCCGCCGTACGCCAGCATGGCCGCACACTCGTAGCGGAGGGCGTTGGGGTGCTTATAGCCGCCGAACTCGCCCCAGGTGGTGTGGAACTTGCCCGTCATGCCCAGGAAGTCCAGGCCCGAGAGCTTGGCGTACTTGGCGGACATGGGGAAGTGGTCGTAGCCCCAGAACCACGTGGGCAGGCTCTCGAGTTCGAGGTGCGACACATAGTCGAAGAACGACCGCTTGCCGCGCTGCACGTGCCCGCTGTTCTGGAAGATGGGCATGGTGGGGCTCACCTCGCGGAGGGCGGCGAGGGTGCGGCGGTAATAGGTGTCCAGGACGATGGCGGCGTGCTGGACGCGGTCCGCTTCGACCTTGGGGTCCAGGTTGAGCTTGACCATGCTGTCGAGGCACCAGCGGCAGCAGCACTGGGGCTCGTGGATGATGTCCAGCCACAGCCCGTCGCACTGCGGGAAGAGCGTGGCGACCTCCTGGATCTGCGCACAGACGTAGTCGAGGTACGGGGTGTTGAAGCACAGGGCGTGGAACCCGGCGTCGGTGGTCTTGGTGCTCCAGCCGTAGTAGTACCCGCCCTCGGCCATCACGCGCCACTCGGGGTGCTCGTGGGCGACGTGGTTGTTGACCCCGACGGTGATGTAGATCGGGGCCTTGACCCCGTCGTCCTTGCACGCCTCGTACATCGCGCGGGTGAGGTCGTACTTCAGGTGCGGATGGCGGGTGCCGACCTTCGTGTCGTAGTAGCTCCAGCCGTGGTGGCAGACGGCGAAGATGTTGATGGAATCGACGTGCCCCTCCCGCAGCGTCCGCTGCCAGTGGGCCTTGTCGAAGTCCGCCCCGATGCCCTCGATGGCCTCGGAGGTGTGGAAGTCCAGGTGGATCTGTCGGTATCGCAGGGGCTCCATGTACTACCTCGCTTGTTGCGTCTGGGGGTTCAGCGGTTCAGTCCTGAAGGCGCGTATCTTGCGCAAGTGTCGGCCAATTGGCAAGGCCCTCGCGCAACCGGTCCTTGGCCGCCCCGAAGGGACGTGAAGCGATGAACGCCGGGTGCCACGGCTGCGCCGTTTGCAGCCGTGTCCTTTTC